>NZ_JBFTOA010000018.1:0-99261 GCF_056397745.1 Allobosea sp. 05L423
CGCCGAGCTCGGCGAGGACGGCCGGCGGCTGCGGCCCGGCTTCACCCATCGGGATGCCCTGAAAGGCGCGCTGGACCCAGACCATGCGCTGCTGACCCTCAGCATCCGCCACGTTCTGCCAGAAGCGCTTGCCCTCCGCGGGGAGGAGGTGCGGCAGCGGCAGGGTCGGATCGGCGGCGAGCGCATGATTGATCGCAGCGCATTGCTGCTCGACGAGGGCAGGCTCGCCCTGCGGGCGCATCGCCTTGACGATGACGTCGCCCTCGCTGGTCCGGCCACGGAAGTTGAGGTCGTATTCGCCGCCAACGCGACTCAAATCGCCCACAATGCCAAACTGCGCACAAACGCCACCCAGCCAACTCTCGGTCATGCTTACTCTCCGGGCCCCATCGACCGGCATTGATCGAAGCGCCACCATGCGTGCGGCGGCGCCAGCAAGGCTGGACGCTTAGCGTCGCCTGATCACGGCAGTTCAACTCGCGGCGGACAGTCTCGCCAGGGCATGGCCGTGCAGGCTGCGATCGCCGGCTGCGGCGATCTGGCCCTTCCAGTGCAGATCGATCGGCCTGCCGGCCCAGTCACTCACGACACCGCCGGCGCCCTCGATGATCGCCGCGGTGGCGAAGACGTCATAGGGATCGAGGCCGCCATCGACGGCGAGATCCGTATTGCCGCGCGCGAGGCAGCCATAGGAGTAGCAGCTGCCGCCATACTGGGTGAAGGCGACCGTCCGGTCGAGGCGCCCGACGGCCGCGCGCTCCGCATCGGTGAGGAAGCGCGGGTTGGAGCTCGTCAGGAAGGCCCGCTCCAGGCCGTCGCAGGGCTTGCAGCGCACGGGCTTGCCGTTGTGATCGGCCGAGACGCCGGCGATGCCGGACATGCGTTCCCGCGTCGCCGGCAGATCCATGACGCCGAGCCAGGGACGGGCGGCGCGCGCCACGCCGATCAGGATTCCATAGACCGGAATGCCGGCAATGAAGGCGGCGGTGCCGTCGATCGGATCGATGACCCAGACGAATTCGCGGTCGAGACCATAGGAGCCGAACTCCTCGCCGAGAATGCCGTGATCCGGATAGGCGGCCTCGATGCGTTCGCGCAGGCGCTTCTCGATGGCGCGGTCGGTCGCGGTGACGAAGCTCTGGTCGGCCTTGTAGTCGATCGTATGAGTCGCCTGCACGGCTTCGGCAACGATGGCGCGGCCTTCATCGGCAAGCCGGCCGGCGAAGGCCAGGAGTTCGGTGGCGATGGCGTCGGTCATGTCGGTCACTCAGTGCGAGAGGATCTGGCCGAGGAACTGGCGGGCGCGCTCGCTTCTCGGCTTGGAAAAGAAGTCATGGGGCGTGGCGGTCTCGACGATCTCGCCGGCATCCATGAAGACGATGCGGTCGGCCACCGAGCGGGCAAAGCCCATCTCATGGGTGACGCAGACCATGGTCATGCCGTCGCGCGCGAGATCGGTCATCACGTCCAGAACCTCCGAGATCATCTCGGGATCGAGCGCCGAGGTCGGCTCGTCGAAGAGCATGATCTGCGGGTTCATGCAGAGCGCGCGGGCGATTGCGACGCGCTGCTGCTGGCCTCCCGAAAGCTGGATCGGGTATTTGTCGGCCTGGTCTGCGATGCGGACGCGCTTGAGATAGCCCATGGCGGTCTCGCGGGCCGACTCCTTGTCCTTCCGGCGGACGAGGCGTTGGGCCAGCATCAGGTTCTTCACCACGGACAGATGCGGGAAGAGGTTGAAGCTCTGGAACACCATGCCGACCTCGCGGCGCACGGCGACGGCGCTGCGTTCGTCCGTCAGCGCGGTGCCGTTGACGGTGATGCGACCGCTGTCATGGCTCTCCAGCCCGTTGATGCAGCGGATCATCGTCGATTTTCCGGAACCGGAGGGGCCGCAGACGACGAGCTTCTCGCCCTTGGCGACGTCGAGGCTGACATCCTTCAGCGCCCGGAAGCTGCCGAAATTCTTGGACACCTTGTCCAGCGTGATCTGCGCGGGCGATGTCATGCCGAGGCATCCCTCTTCACATAGCGGCTGGCATAGGCTTCCAGATGGCCGAAGCAGAACTGGAAGAACCAGGCCATGACCAGGTAGATCAGCGCCGCCGCGATGAAGATCTCGAAAGGCGCGAAGGTCTTGGAGACGATGGTGCGTGCGACGCCGGTGATCTCCATCAGCGTCACGGTGCTGGCGAGCGCGGTCGCCTTCATCATCGAAATGAATTCGTTGCTGTAGGCCGGCAATGCCAGGCGCACGGCGATCGGCGTGGTGATGTAGACGAAGCGCTGGCGCGGCGAGAGGCCGAGCGCCCGGGCGGCCTCGTTGACGCCCTTGTCGACGCCGAGCACGCCGCCCCGCAGGATCTCCGATATATAGGCCGAGCTGTTGAGCGTGAGCGCAAGGACGCAGCAGCCGAAAGGCTGGCGCAACAACGGCCAGAAGATGCTTTCCCGCACCGCCTCGAACTGCGGCAGGCCGTGATAGATGATGAAGAGCTGCACCAGGATCGGCGTGCCGCGCAGGAAGTAGATATAGGCCTTCGCCGGCCAGGTCAGATACCAGCGCCCGCTGATGCGCAGGAGCAGGATGACGATGGCGAGCATCAGCCCGAAGAACATCGACAGGAAGAGCAGCTTGAGAGTCAGGCCGATGCCGGCGGCGATCTGCGGCAGGCTCGACAGGATCAGGTCGACATCGAAGCTCATCGCGCCGCCTCCATATGGCGGTTCGCGTAGCGCTCCAGCGCCCAGACGACCAGGGTGATGGCCGTCGTGATGGCGAGGTAGATCGCGGCGACCGTCATGTACATCAGGAAGGGCTTGTGCGTGACGGAGGTGGCCATCTCGCCGACGAACACGATCTCCTCGAGGCCGATGACCGAGATCAGGGCCGTATCCTTCATCACCGACAGCATGTGGTTTCCGAAGTTCGGCAAGGCGAGGCGCCACATCTGCGGCATCCGCACGTAGAAGAAGGTCTGACTCCTGGTCAGGCCGAGGGCCAAGGCGGCCTCGACCTGGCCGTGCGGGACGCCGAGAAAGGCGCCGCGGAAGGTCTCGGTCATGTAGGAGCCGACGATCAGGCCGATCGCGAGCGCGCCGGCCCAGAAGGGCGGCATGTCGACGAATTTGATCTGCGGATCATAGAGATGGGCGAGCTTGGTCAATACGACGGCGATGCCGAAGTAGAACAGCAGCAAGACGACCAGTTCGGGCGTGCCACGGAAGACCACCGTATAGGCCTTCGCCAGCGTCCGCGCGAGGCGGCTGCGCGACAGCTTGGCGCTCGAGCCGACCAGGCCGAAGATCACCGCCAGGATGAGAGCGGCCACAAAAACCCTCAGAACCGTCAGGGTCCCGAAGAAGAAATCATCCCACCAGCCGGAAAGCGCGGCCATTATCCCTCCCCTTCATCCGGAAACGAGCCGGCATTGCCGGCCCGCTGAGCCCGTTGGCGTCAGTTACTGGCCGACGCCCTTCCAATTGTCCGGGCTGATGGAGAAGGGGAAATATTTGCGGCTGTACTTCTCGAGCGAGCCATTCTCGATCAACGTCTTCAGCGCGCCGTCGATCCGGTTCTTCAGCTCGTCCTGGCCCTTGCTGATGCCGATACCGACGCCGATGCCGAAGAATTCGCGCTCGTCGATGGCGGGCGAGACGAACTCGAACTTGGCACCCTGATCGGTGGAGAGAAAGTCGAGATAGGCCTTCATCGGATTGGTGATGGCGATGTCGACGCGGCCGTTGCGCAGGTCGAGCAGCATGGCCTGGGCGCCGTCATAGAGCTGGATGGTGGCGCCCGGCAGCTTGGCTTCGATCCATTTCGCGTAGGTCGAGGCGCGTTCGACGCCGACCGTAAGCCCCTTGAAGGCGGCCGGGTTTGGCTTTCCGGCCTCGTCGAAGAGCTTGAGGTTCTTGCCCTTGGGACCGAGGAAACGGCCGATGGAGACGCGGTAGGGGATGGAGAAATCCATCTTCTGCAGGCGTTCGTCGGTGATCGACATCGACGCGACGATGATGTCGAACTTGTTGGCGAGCAGAGCCGGGACCATGCCGTCCCATTGCTGGCAGACATACTGCAGATCGACTTTGATCAGCTCGGCGACGCCTTTGGCGACGTCGACGTCATAGCCGGCCATCTGGCCGCCGGGCGTGCGGTAGTTGAACGGCGCGTAGGTGCATTCCATGCCGACCCGAAGCGTCTCCGCCTGGGCCGTCACTGCGTTGAGCGTGCCGAGGGCCATGAACGCCGCCGACAGAAGCCAGTTTTTGATCGCCATGCCGCTTCCCCTTCTCGGAATTGTCTTTTCATCTCGATCGTCAGACGGGTTGCGTCTCCTGCGCGCCCTCATCTAGCCGGCGCAGTTTCGACCGATCGAAGAGGGGATGTTATCCCCCTGAGGGAGGATGGTGCGGGGCCGGCGAGGCTGCGTAGGTTTCGGGCAAAGCGATCCGTTGCCTGGGGAGGCAGATCTTGAAATTCGTGCGCATGCCGATTGAAATCGAAGCACCGGAACAGCTCGGTTACGAGACGATCCGGCGCAATCTCTCGGAAAGTTCAGTCGCGGACCGGCGGTTGGGCGATCTCAACGTCAACCTCAACGACGTGCTTCTCTGCTATGGCGACCACAAGGGCAGCATCGACCTGCGCGACACGGTGGCCGGCCTTGGCACGGACCTCGGGGCCGAGGATGTGCTGATTACGGCTGGCGCTTCGGCGGCGCTCTTCATCGTCGCGACATCGCTGCTCGACGCCGATCAGCACCTCGTCGTGGTGCGCCCCAACTACGCCACCAATATCGAGACGCCACGGGCGATCGGCTGCGACATCAGCTTCATCGATCTCGATTTCGAAGCCGGCTTTCGCCTCGATCTCGATAAGATCGAAGCCGCCATTCGGCCGAATACCCGATATGTTTCCGTCACCTACCCGCATAATCCGAGCGGCGTGATGATCAGCGAGGCGGAGCTTCGCGCGCTGGTCGCCCTGGTCGAGCGCAAGGGCTGCCTGCTGCTCTTCGACGAGACCTATCGCGAGATGACCTTCGGACCCGTTCTGCCCGTGGCGGCGTCGCTGAGCCCGCGCGTGATCAGCGTCTCGTCACTGTCGAAGACCTACGGCATTCCCGGCATCCGCATCGGCTGGCTGATCTGCAAGGACCCCGTCCTTATGCAGACCTTCCTGGCTGCGAAGGAGCAGATCGGCATCTCCGGCAGCATGATCGACGAATATGTCGGCTATGTCGCCCTCACCCAGCGCCAGGATTGGCTCGGACCGAACAACCGCCTGATCCGGCAAGGATTCGAGATCGTCCGCGACTGGATCGCGCGCGACGAATTCATGGAATGGGTCGAGCCCGAGGGGGGTTGCGTCTGCCTGCCGCGCATCAGGCCCGATGTGAAGATCGACCTGCCGGCCTTCTACCAGCGGCTCTACAGCGTTCATGGCACCTATGTCGGCGCGGGGCACTGGTTCGAGATGCCCGACAATTATTTCCGCATCGGCTTCGGCTGGCCGACGCTGCCCCAGCTTTCGGAAGGGCTGGACGGGATTTCGGCCTCGATCCGCGAAACCTTGCGGTAAGCCGGCGGCGCTGAGCGCCGCCCCCCGGAGGGCTCCGATCAACCAGACTCCGCTTGGCTCGGAGCCTGGCCACTGCCGACCAACGCTGTTTCCCTCTGCTTCTGCAGGGACATCAGGAACAGCGAGAACAGCTCCTGCTGCGTCGAAAGGCCGAGCTTGGCATAGAGGTTCTGGCGGTGCGTTTTCACCGTCGTGACGGAAATGCCGAGGTTGCGGCTGATCGACTCGCTCGAATGCCCCTTCAGAATCATGTGCGCGACATTGCATTCGCGCGGGCTGAGCTGGCCCTTGCCGAAATCACCGAGCAAGGCGTCGAAGGAGGTCCAGCGCGCCTCGGATTTGCTGTCCTTGCCGCAATGCTGCCAGATGCGCCGGTAGATCGCGCTGACCAGTGGCTCGATGGCGCACAGCGTGTCGCAATCGGTATCGGAGAAGCCGCCGAGGCTGACGCGCCGATAGAAACTGATCTCGGCGAGCTCGTTCTTCGGCAGCTCGATGGCGATGACCACCTCCTCCATGCCGGCCGGCCAGCCATAGGTACGATAGCCTAGCTCTTCGTCGGCCTGCTGCTGGACCTTGAACTGCCGATAGTGATCGGAGCTGAAATAGGCGTCGGGAGCGAGATCGCGCAGGCGATAGACACCGGCTTTCAGGCCGCCGAGATAGGCGTTGTAGACGGGATTCAGGAGGTAGGTGCCCTCGATGTAGAGCTCGAGCGCCCTCTTGCCCGTCCGGTCCGGGAATGTGTCGGCGACATAAACCGGCGCCGCGTCGCGCCGATAGACCACCGACATCGCGAATTTGAACGGCACGACGTGGTTGATGGCGTCGAGCAGGAGATAGGGGGCGTCGGAACGGTCGCAGCGATCGATCGCCTTCGCAGCGCTCGCGTTGAACGCCACGACCTTTTCCGCCAGATGATTCAACGCGACATACCCCCGTTCCGGTGCGCCGCCCGCCGCTTCAGGCTAGCATGCAGGCATCCGCCCCAACAATCTCGGCGATGGCGGCGAGCGTCCGCTCGATCTCCTCGGCCGTGTTGTAATGAGCGATGCCGAGCCGCACCACGCCCTCGTCCTCGTCGAGCCCGAGCAGGCGGGCCGGCTCGAGCGCGAAATTATGGCCCGACCAGGCATAGATCTCGCGCTCGGCCAGGGCCTTGGCGAAGACATGGGTCGAGATCGTGTCGTGAGTGAAGGAAATCGTCGGCACGCGATGGGCGAATGCGGCGGGGTCCGATATGCCCATGATGGTGATGCCGGGCAGCCCCCGGAGCCCGCTGATCAGGCGATGCATCAGCCGATTCTCATAGGCCTCGAAGCTGCGATAGCCCCCGAGGAGCTTGTCACGGCGTGAGCCGCCGTGGCCGGTGATGTCTCCGAGCCAGGCGAGATAGTCGACCGTCGCGGCCAAGCCCGCCAGCAACTCCGTCTGCGGCGTGCCGGTCTCGAAGCGTTCCGGCAGGGCGTCGCTGGCGCAGCGCACCTTGTAGGGTTCGAGCTGCGCCAGAAGCGGCTCGCGCCCCCAGACCATGCCGAGATGCGGGCCGAAGAACTTGTAGGACGAGCAGGCGAGCATGTCGCAGCCGAGCGTTGCGACGTCGGGCAAGCGGTGTGGGACGAGCTGCACGGCATCGACATAGACGAGCGCTCCGGCCTTCCGCGCCATGGCACTCAGGGCCGCGACATCGTTGACCGATCCGGTCATGTTGCTGGCGAAGTTGAGCGCGAGCAGGCGCGTGCTGCTGCTCAGCAGCGGGGCGAGGTCCGC
This sequence comes from Allobosea sp. 05L423, assembly GCF_056397745.1. Lineage (NCBI taxonomy): Bacteria > Pseudomonadati > Pseudomonadota > Alphaproteobacteria > Hyphomicrobiales > Alloboseaceae > Allobosea > Allobosea sp. 05L423. The sequence continues at coordinate 7,355 of NZ_JBFTOA010000018.1, forward strand.
CGGCTCGATGCGCCAGGTCTCGCGGTTGAACGGCAGCCACTTCACGGTCAGACCGAGGTCGCGCGCGAGCAACAGCCAGGGCGAGACATTGCCCTCATGCTCCATGCGGGTGAGGATAATCTCGTCACCGGGGGCGAACAGGCGGCCGATCGAGCGCGACAGATGCAAGGTTAGCGTCGTCATGTTCTGGCCGATGACGATTTCGCGTTCGCTGGCGGCGCCGAGCAGATCGGCGACAGCGCGGTGAGCCGCCAGCCAGATCGCGTCAGCCCGCTTCGAGCCGGCGAAGGAGCCACCGAGATTGCTGCTCGCTTCCGCCATCGCCCCGGCGACGGCATCGATGACGGGCTGCGGCACCAGCGTTCCGGCCGGGTTGTCGAGATAGATCGGCGGGCGGGATGTCTGCGACAGCGCCGGAAAGCGTGCGCGCACGGTCTCGACGGGGAATGTCTGGGGCAGCGCTTGGGAGTTCATTCGATCGCCTCGGACGAGATCTGGAAACCGCATCGGCCTTCGCCATGCTCCTTCCAGCTAGTCCGATCGCGAGGCGGCTGACCATCATCCCCGGGGGGGAGGTCCATGGTGAAGCACCCCGAGCCGCCTTCAGGCCAGATCCAGAATGCTGGCAGGATCGTCATGACCGCGAACGGCAGCATCGCATGCGCGGCCACGCCGAGGCGTCGACGATGCCGAGCGCCAGCGGGAGCTGGTTGGCCGCTCGGTTCCGCCCCGGAAGGATCATCCAGGCGAAGGTCCGAAACTCGTCCAGAACGGCAGGAGGACCCAGATGACCAGCGCGTTGCGGCTTTGGGGTGCGGCGTTGGCGAGGTCCGGTATCGCGTGTTTGCTGCCGACACGAGAATCGGCTTCCCAGAAGCTTCCTTTTTCTTAGAATGTGTAAAATATTGATTTAATTGATATTTTTCCTCGCCCTGCTATTTTGGCCGGGTTACGAGGATATGATGGTTCCCAATCCGCTTCCGTTTCAGCGTCCCACCCCGGCGACGCCGCTTCAGCTCTTCTCGGATAACCTGGCCCTGTCCGCCGGGGCATTCCCGGTAACCTCGGGCGAGCGCATCATCGGGCCGATGCGGCGCGGCCTCAAGATCGCGGTGATGCTCGACGGCCGCCAGTCCCTCGAACTCGACGATCGGCCGCCGCTGACGATCGAGGGCCCGGCCTTGCTGATCGCGGCCAATAGCGGCGAGCACCTCCAGCAGCGCACGGGCATCACCGGCGGCTCGCTGCGCTGCGCGCTGATGCAGCTCGAGCTTAATTTCGTCGAGCAGGAATTTTCGGTGCCGATGAAGCGCCTGTTCGCCCTGGCCGGCTGCGTCGATGCCGGCATCTGGGTGCGCCCGGCCGGAACGGTGCTGCGCGCCCTCGCCCAACAGATGGCCGATTGCCCGGTCGCGGAACCGCTGCGGCCACTCTATCTCGGCGGCAAGGCGCTGGAGCTGGCGGCGCATGCGCTCGACGAGTTGCTCGGCCCGCCGGCCCAGCGCACGCGGCGCCTGCCCGGCCGGACGCGCGAGCAGGTGCATCTGGCGCGCGATCTGCTGCTGGCCGCGATGCGCGAACCGCCGAGCCTCGCCGAGCTGGCGCGCGCCAGCGGCCTCAATCCGACGAAGCTGACCGCCGCCTTTCGCAGCGAATTCGGCGCCAGCGTCTTCGGTTACCTGCAGGAGCAGCGGCTTCAGCATGCGCATGCATTGATCGCGAGCGGCGAGGCAAGCGTCGCCGAAGCGGCCTTCCGGGTCGGCTATACGCCGGCGCATTTTTCCGGGCTGTTTCGCCGCCGCTTCGGCTTGCAACCGAGCGCATTGCGATAGTCGTGCAATGCCGGAATTCGGCCGGCTCTTTGCATTCGAGCCATTCGAAACTGCCCCGAAAGAAATACTGCCGCGAGCGAAAGTCGAACGCATTGCGAGCACGTGCCGGTTCTTGAAAGAAACGCGGTCGGTGGGCCGCGATCCGGCGGCGGGCAAGGATTTGATCATGACAGGAGTTCCGGTCCGGGCGCGTGCAGCGCTGATGTTCGGCGTCGCGGCCGCTGCGATGACGATCGCGGACGGCGCCAGCGCGCAGCAGCAGCAGGCCGGCACGGTCAGCCTCGACACCATCGAGGTGCAGGGCGAGCGCGCCTCCGGCCCCGTCGACGGCTATATCGCGCGGCGCAGCGACACGGCGACGAAGACCGACACCCCTCTGATCGAGACCCCGCAGGCCGTCAGCATCGTCACCCGCGACCAGATGGACGACCAGGCCGCAACCACCGTCAGCCAGGCCCTGCGCTATACGCCCGGTGTTCTCGGCGAAACCCGGCTCTCCTCCGGCGGCCGCTATGACAGCGTCTTCATCCGCGGCTTCGGCGGCGCCGGCACCGGTGCCGGCTTTGTCAATTATCTCGACGGGCTGCGCTATCAGCGCGGCGTCAACTTCCTGGTGCCGAGCTACGAGCCCTGGGGGCTCGAGCGCATCGAGGTGCTGCGCGGCCCGTCTTCTGTCATTTTCGGGCAGGTGAAGCCCGGCGGCCTCGTCAACCTGGTCTCGAAGCGCCCGCTCGACGTACCCCATGGCGAGATCCAGTTCCGGTACGGCACCGATCAGCGTGCGGAGATGGCCTTCGATGTCGGCGGCCCCATCGACCCGGCCAAGACCTGGCTTTATCGCGTCGTCGGCCTGGGACGGGCCGCGGACACCCAGGTCGACTACACCCGGGACGAGCGCATCTTCATCGCTCCCTCCGTGACCTACCGCCCGAACGGCGCCACCAGTTTTACCCTGCTCACCTCGTTCCAGCGCGACCCCGAAACCGGCTTCTACGGCTTCATCCCGGCGATCGGCACGGTGTTGCCGAGCAGGGCCGGCCGCATCCGCAGCGAGTTCTTCCCCGGCGAGCCGAATTTCGAAGGCTACAGCCGCAACCAGCTCAATATCGGTTACACCTTCGAGCACCGCTTCAACGACGTCTTCAGCTTCCGCCAGAACGTTCGCTATTCCGATCTCGAATCACGTTTCCGGACAGTGGCGGTCGGCGGCATCGCAGCGGACCAGAAGACGTTGACGCGCCGCGTCACCATGTCGAACGAGAAGGCGCGCACCGCGGGCGTCGACAACCAGCTCCAGGCCGACTTCCGCACCGGCCCGCTGACGCACACGCTGCTGCTCGGGGCTGACGGCTACTGGACGGATGGCAATGCCTGGACAGGCGCCGGCGGCACGGTCCAGAACCTCGACTTCACCAACCCGGTCTATGGCCGCACGCCCTTCGCCCTGCCGGCACTCGCCGGCACCGACCAGACGACGCAGCAATACGGCCTCTACATCCAGGACCAGATCAAGCTCGACCGGCTGTCGCTTCTGGTCGGCGGCCGCTTCGATCGCGCCATGGCGCGCACCCGCGCGCTGAGCACCGGCGTCCTGACGAAGCAGGATGACGATGCCCGCACCGGCCGCATCGCCCTGATGTACAATTTCGACAATGGCCTTGCGCCCTATGTCAGCTACTCGACCTCCTTCGAGCCGCAGGCGGGCACGACCTTCGCCGGTGCGCCCTTCAGGCCGACGGAAGGGGAGCAGTATGAAGCCGGCCTCAAATACGAGCCGCCGGGCAGCAACATCCTGTTGCAGGGCTCGGTCTACCAGCTCACACAGAGCAACGTGCTGACGACCGACACCGCCCATGTCGGCTTCTCTGTCCAGACCGGCGAGGTGCGTGCCCGGGGCGTCGAGCTCGAAGCCCGCGCCCGCCTGTTCGAGGATCTCGACCTCGTCGCCGCCTATACCTACACCGATGCCGAGGTGACGAAGAGCAGCGGCGTCGATCTCGGCAAGCGGCCTCCGGTGGTGCCGCGCAACATGGCCGCGCTCTGGGCTCATTACACCTTCAGGACGGGCCTCTTCGCCGGCCTCGGCCTGGGAGCGGGCGTGCGCTATGTCGGCGGCGGAGCCGGCGATCCCGGCAACACCTTCTGGACCGACGCCTACACGCTGGTCGATGCCGCGATCAGCTACGAGTTCGGGATCGCGAACCCCGCGCTCAAGGGCTGGAAGCTGCAGGTGAACGCGCAGAACCTCTTCGACAAGGAATATATCTCCGGCTGCTACGCCGCCGTGCAGTGCTCCTTCGGCCTGCGCCGGACCGTGCTGGCGACGCTGTCCTACAAATGGTGAGGGTCTCGCGTGCCTTTGGACGATAATCGGGTTGCCCGGGCGGAACTCGCGCCATTCGCACTGGCGCAGACCGGAACCTTCGACCTGACCGCGCGGGACGGCTCCCCCTATCGCATCCTCGTCGCCTGGCCGGATGCGCCACCGCCGGCCGCGGGCTATCCCACAATCGTGCTGGTCGACGGGCAGGCTCTGTTCGCCACGGCTGTCACAGCGGCGCGGTTGCAGGCCATCCGCACCGACGTGACCGGTATCGAGCCGGCCGTGATCGTCGGTATAGGCTATCCGGGCGAGGCTCCCTTCGATGCCGAGCGCCGGCAGCGCGATCTGCTGCCGGTCGAAGGCGGCGCCGACCGCTTCCTGGCGACCATCGTCGATGAGATCCTGCCGGCAGTGGCCGAACACATTGCGGCCCTCGATCCGAACCGCCGCACGCTCGTCGGCCATTCCTATGGCGGCCTGTTCGCGCTTCATACGCTGTTCACGCGCCCCGGCCTGTTCGGCGCCCACGTCGCCGGCAGCCCGTCGATCTGGTGGAACGAACGGGCGATCCTGCTGGCGGAAGAGCGCTTTCGCTCCGGCACAGGCTTCGCCGGCCGGCTGATGATCGCGGTCGGCGGGGCGGAGCAGGACGAAACTGGCAACGACGATCCGCGCCGGCGCGAGCGGCGGGCCATGGCGCGCATGCGCGACAACGCCGCGGAAATGGCCGCGCGCCTCTCCGCCTCGGGCCGGGTGGAGAGCTCGTTCGTCGAATGGCCCGGCGAGAACCATGTCTCGGTGATCCCGGCCATGCTCTCACGGGCCGTCGGCTTCGCACTCGCCGCACCAGGCTCCTCCGGACGGAGGGCGGCATGAGCTTCGCGCTTTCCCGCCGCTCGCTGATGCTCGGCGCCATTGCTGCGTCGGCGCTGATCCACGCCGCCCGCGCGCAGGCCGTCACCGCGTCCGACGTGCTTGGCCGCACCATCACGCTCAAGGCACCGGCCAAGCGCATCGTCCTTGGGCAGGGCCGGCAGATCAATGCGCTGGGCCTGATCCATCCGGACCCGGTCAGCATCCTCGCGGGTTGGGGCAGCGACTATCGCCGCCAGAGCCCGGACACCTTCGCACGCTATCAGGCACGCTTTCCCGCCATCGAAGCCCTGCCGCTGGTCGGCGACGGCGCGACGCAGGGCGGTTTCTCCTTCGAGCAGGCGATCGCGCTGGCGCCCGACCTGATGGTGCTGAGCCGCTCGCTCGCCGGCACCCGGCGCGGACCGGGCGATCTGGTCGAGCGCTTCGAGGCCGCCGGCATTCCCGTCGCAGTGATCGACTTCTTCCTCGATCCGCTCAAGGACACCGTGCCGAGTCTCAGATTGCTCGGCACGCTGATCGGGCAGGAGAAGCGCAGCGAACAGCTGATCTCCTTCTATCAAGGGCGGCTGCGCATGATCGCAGAGCGCATCAAAGGTGCGCCGGTTCCCGACGTCTTCATCCACGCCCATGCCGGCGGCATCGAATGCTGCATGTCGCCGGGCCGCGGCACGCTCGACGATTTCATCACCGCCGCAGGCGGCCGCAATATCGCGACCGCGCTCGTGCCCGGCGCGACCGGGCAGATCAGCCTCGAACAGCTCCTCGTCTCCGATCCGCAGTTTTACGTGGCGACGGGCGGGACGCATCTGGCGAAGCAGGGCGGGCTGGTGCTCGGCCTCGGCGTCGACCCTGCCACAGCGCAGGAGAGCTTCCGGCGCCTGCTCGCGAGCCCCGGCATCGCGACGCTCAAGGCGGTGTCCGAACGCCGCGCCTACGGGCTCTGGCATCTGTTCAACGACACCCCGCTGCATGTCGTCGCAATCGAGCGATTGGCCAAATGGCTGCACCCCGCCCGCTTTGCCGACATCGACCCGGCCGCGACGATGGCCGAGGCCGCCGCCTTCTCGGCGATCCCGCTCGACGGCACGCTCTGGATCGAGCCTTGAGCCATCCAGCCGCCGCCCCCTCATTCCGCACCTGATGGAGACCGCGATGCTCGCAACCCGCGCCCGGATCGCCCTGGCCGATCCTCTTGCGGTCCTGACGCCGCTCTGCGCCCATCTGGTCGAACACGACGCGATCGTCGAAGCCGGCCCCGAGACGATGCGCATCACGTTGGAAGGTGCCACGGCCACGCTGAAGCCGCATGCCGACGAGCTGGAGGTCATGGTCGAGGCGCCCGGCCTCGCAGCGTTGCGCGCCCTGCGCTCCGCCATCGCCAGCCACGTCATCGCGTTCGCGCAGAACCAGGCCCGACCGGAAATCCGCTGGAGCGGCGACACCACAGGTCCCTCGCTCGCGCCCGATTTCCGAATCCTCGCGGTGACGGCGGTCGAAACGCTGACGCCGCATATGCGCCGCATCCATTTTGCCGGCGAAGCGCTTGATCGCTTCGATTCGCTCGGAGCGTTGCATGTCCGGCTGTTCATCCCGCCGGCCGGGCTCGCCGAGCCGGTCTGGCCGATGCTGGGCGAAGACGGTCTGCCCATCGCCCTGCCGTCGGAGCAGCGCCCTGCGATCCGCAAATACACGATCCGCGCCATCGACCCCGCGGCCGGCACGCTCGCAATCGATTTCGTGCTCCATGACGATGCAGGGCCGGGCTCGACCTTCGCGGCAAAAGCCAGACCGGGCGACCGCATCGGCATGGCCGGCCCCGGTGGACGCGGACTGCGCGAGGCACAGCGCCATATCTTTCTCGCAGACGAGACCGGCCTGCCGGCCGTGGGCCGAATGCTCGCCGCCCTCCCCGCCGATGCCACTGGCCTCGCCATTGTCGAAGTCGCTGGTGCCGCGGAGGAACAGGCCCTGGCCAGGCCCGCCGGCATGGCCCTGCGTTGGTTGCACCGCGGGGCCCAGACTGACTCGCGTCTCGCCGAGGCTTTCGAGGAACTGTCCTGGCCCGTCGACGGCCCCGACGTCTATCTCTGGGCGGCGGCGGAGCACGCGACCTTCCTGCGCCTCCGCGCCGGCGCCCGCACGCGGTTGCGGCCCGACCGGGACCGGCATCTCGTCGTCAGCTACTGGCGCGCCGGCATGGCCGAGGAGCAGCACGCTGCGGAAAAGCGAACGGCGGCCGATTCCGGGAAAGTGACAGCCCCTTCTTAAGTAATCGACCGGCGGATGGAGGTTTTCTGGCTTCGAAGCTCAAGAAAGCACCTGATCGCGCTACCGAAATCCAAGGCGATGCGAGGCGCTCCCGACCTGCGGAAGCGGTCCAACCCGCTGCTCGCTCTCGGCGTAGCCTGTGCCCGAGATCGCGCAGCCTCCGGCGCGGGCAGGGGGTGGTCACGGCCCTACTGCCCTACAATATCGGCGTGGTCGCGGTCCTCGCCATGGCCTGGGGGGGGGTCGGGGCCGGTCGGCGTCGCATTCTGGCCAGTGTTGGCTCACGCCGGGCTAGCGATCTGGTGCATCGCCGGCCTGCTGATGCGTCCCTGGTTCTGTGAGCGGAGTTCGTTCGAATGTCTTGTGCTGGACCGAGAACGGGTCCGCCGATACTCTGCTCGTAACGTCAGCACAGGCAACGAGTTTCCCCAGCGGGGCGCCCCACAGAATGCGGGGATTGCAATCGAGTTGATGTCAGAAATGGGACAGATCGCGAGCAGGCGACGGTGGTGGATCGTTCTGACAGGTGTGCTCGTCGGCTACCTGCTGCTTGCCTATCTGATACTGCCCCTCCTTTGGCGTCACCATGAACATGAGCCGGGCCTCGCCTCCTTGCCCATGGTGACACGCACCGCAAGCGGTATCCCAGGCGACGCGCTTAATGTCGGGTTCGTCGGCAGCAAGGATGATGCCCTCCGCGCCATGCATGCGGCAGGCTGGTATCCGGCAGACCCGATTACGTTGCGGACGAGCATCGAGATTGTCGGCAGCGTGGTACTCGACCGGCCCTATCATGAGGCGCCTGTCAGTCCGCTGTACTACGATGGAAGAAAAGAACAGCTCGCGTTCGAAAAACCCGAGGGTACGAGTGCGGACCGCCGACACCACGTGCGCTTCTGGATGGTCCTTGAGAAGGGGAATGGCGGGCGGCCGGTCTGGCTCGGCTCAGTCACTTTCGACCGGGGCGTCGGCTTCAGCCATGACACCGGTCAGGTGACGCACCACATTGCACCCGACATCGACGCCGAGCGCGATATGCTGATGCGTGACCTCGGCAAGGCCGGCATGGTCCAGGACTTCTTCCAGATTTCCGGAGTGGGCCCAACCTTGTTCGGCCGGAATGGGGAAGGCGACCCCTACTATACCGATGGGGAGATCCACATCGCCACTCTGGTGATCGATGGCATTAGGCGAGTCGAGCCGCCTGTGACGATTCCCGCGCCCCCGCTCATAACGCTCAAGGATCAGATCTGGCACGGCGTCAGCGATGCAATCGCAGATTGAGCTCGGCCTTCGGGTCGAGAGCCGATCTCAGTTCGTGGATGCGCGCGCGGATCAAGCTTTTCAGGTGGTCTTGTTCAGATCAGCCTGATCGAGACGTCTATGTTTCCGCGTGTGGCCTTGGAGTACGGGCAAATCTGATGCGCCTCATCGACCAAGGACTGAGCGACCTGCCGGTCCACGCCGGGGATGCCGACATTGAGGCGTGCGGTCAGAGAATAGCCGTCCTCGTTCGAAAAATTCAGGTCGACCTCGGCGTCGAGCGTGACGTCACCCTCGATCTTGATGCGCTTTTTCTGGGCGACGATTGCGATCGCGCTTTCGAAGCAGGCCGACCACCCGGCCGCGAATAATTGCTCGGGATTCGTGCCCGTCCCGGGTGTGCCTGGCGTGGAAAGCCTGACGTCGAGGTGTCCGTCGGAGCTTCGCGCGACGCCGGCCTCGCGCCCGCCGCTGGTGTGGGTCCGGGCGGTGTAAAGGACCTTGGAATTGTTCATGATGCACTCCTCGTTTGGGGTTGGAATGAGCCATGCGCGGCCTGTCGTCAGGCACTTTCGATCCTGCTTCTGCGATATCCATGATCGCGTCGGCGAAGGCTTCCCGAGGCGTTCATGCGAGAACTCTTCGCTCGGCGCATTGCGATGATGCCGGTGCCCGATTGAACGGTGAGGGAAGCGGGCCGGGCTCTAAAGATCCGCACCTCGCCGGCCGCCCTGCTCGGGCCTAATGAGCGACGGCTTCGGCAGTCGCAACCGACAGAGCGGCGAGGATCTCCCTCGTCGTCACGATGGCGCTGGCGTAGTTGGGCATGTTGATCTCCAGCGCGGCGTGCATCATCTCGTCGGAGTAGTCGGCGACAGCGTCTTTGACGACCGTCACGTCGTAGCCAAGTTCGGCGGCGAAGCGGACTGTCGCCTCGATGCAGGTGTGGGCGACCAGCCCGATCACGATGAGCCGGTGAATACCGTGCCTCTTCAGTTCCAGATCGAGGTCAGTGTTGGCAAAGCCGCTGGAACACCAATGCTCGGATGCGACAACCTCGCCCGACGCCGGAAGGAACTCGGCTTTGAACTCGCCGCCCCAGGTGCCGTATTCGAAGCTTTTGCGCTGCCAGGCGAGACGTTGGACGGGGGCGATATATTTCCAGTTCTCGTAGTCGCCGGGACGATAACGGTGGTGCATGGCGAAGAACACCCGAAGCTTCGCTTCGCGCGCGGCCTTCAGGATCTGCTCCATATGCGGTACACAGTTGTTCGCCTCGGCCACAGCCTTGATACGTGGCCAGATCTTGCCGCCTTCGGAAATGAAGTCGTTGTATGGATCCACCACCAGGAGACCGGTGATGTTCGGGTCGTAGGATAGATCCGTCATGGCACTCTCCCCTCGCGGCGGCGGCCGCCCTGGATCATCAGTCGTTCTCGAGCGCGGCGCGTTCGATGCTGGCTGCGAACAAAGGCGTCTCGCCCTTGTTGTGCGCGATGGACATCGGCTGGCGCTGCATGCGGAAGATGTCGAAGGGGATCCCTTGCCGGTCCAGGAAGGCCAGCATTTCGGCGGTCGCGAACGACTGCACGCGATTGGTGAATTCGCACCGCTCCTTGTCGATCGCCTTGACGCTCAACTCCCAGGTCACATGGATGCTGGTTCGGCCGGTAGGCGTAAAGACGTCGGACTCGGAGTCGAGGATGAGATGGTCCTTGTCGCCACGGGTTTCGACGTAGTGCTGGACCATCAGGCTGCCACCGATCGTCTCGACATTGATCGACATGCGCCTGCCATCCGGCGCCGTCGTGAAACCAGCGGCGATGTGAGCCGGCGAGCATCCCTGATAGTCCTTCTCCGGAAGTGAGAAGCACCATGTCGGAAGGTCGATTTTCTCGATCGGCGCATTGATGATTGCTGAGAAGCTGGAATCGACGATCTGGTTGTCGCTCATGGTCTTTCTCCTTCGCGAGATGGGCGCGCATGCGTAGGAATGGCGGCGCGGATCGAACGCGCGGCTGCAGCCGTCAATTTGATTTGCGAAGCGGCCTGAAAGCGGTCCGCAGGTCGGCGGTCAGCAGCATTGGTTGCTCCCAGGCTGCAAAGTGACCACCCTTGTTGGGTCGGTTGTAGAAAATGAGGTTGGCATAGGCTTTTTCCGCCCAGCTTTTCGGCGCCTGGTAGATCTCGTCCGGAAAGGCACTGACCCCGACTGGAATCTTGATGCCACGCGGATCGAAGAAGCCGCCGCTGGGAAAATGCGCGTTATCCCAATAGAGGCGCGCCGACGAGATCGCGGTGTTCGTCAGCCAGTAGAGCGTGATGTTGTCGAGCACATCTTCGGGGGTCAGTCCCTCTTTTTGGCCATCGAAGGAACGAGCGATCATCTGGTAGCTGCGGATGTCGTGGTCGAGCATCCAGGCGGCGAGGCCGATCGGCGAATCCACGATGCCGTAGAGTGTCTGCGGCCGGTTGTTCATCTCGATCGCATAACCCAACCCGTTCTTGTTGAAATCGTCGAGCTGGTCCCAGGCCCGCTTCTCGTCAGGCGACAGCTCGGCCGGCGCCGGTCCTCCTGCGGCAAGAGCCTTGGAGATCTCGGCTGGCACGGTGGCCGCCATGTTGGTGTGGATGCCTACCAGTCCCGGCGGTTCCTGCACCGCCATCAGTTCAGTGATGGCATTGCCCCAATCGCCACCCTGGGCGACATATTTCGTGTAGCCGAGGCGCTGCATCAGCACGGCCCAGGCCTTGGCGATGCGAGGTGGATTCCAGCCCGGCTCCCGCGGTTTGCCAGAAAATCCATAGCCCGGCAGCGAGGGAATCACGACATGGAACGCATCGGAGGCGCTGCCGCCGTGGGCCGTCGGATTGGTCAGGGGCTCGATGATCTTGAGCTGCTCGATGATCGAGCCCGGCCACCCATGCGTGATGATGATCGGAAGCGCATTATCGTGCCTCGACCGGACATGGATGAAGTGGATGTCGAGACCGTCTATCTCGGTGATGAACTGCGGCAGAGCGTTGAGCCGAGCCTCCACCCGGCGCCAGTCGTAGTCATGCGCCCAATAGGCGGCGAGCTTGCGGGCGGTTGCCAGCTGCACGCCCTGCGTGTCGCCGGCAACCGTCTCCCGATCGGGCCAGCGCGTCGCAGCAACGCGCCGACGCAGGTCGGCAAGCTGCGCCTCCTCAAACTTCACGTGAAATGGACGAATAGCGTCGCGTGCCGGCGCTGCGGAGAGCGGCGACGGCAGCAGGCCCGCCGAGCCGACGGCGGCAATTCCCATCGCGGCCCCCAGAACCATGCGGCGGTCCTGATCGATCTTGCCGATTGAATCCTCAGACATGGCCCGCTCCTCGGTTGGGAAATGCCACCTGCACCCTGGTGCTGCCTGGACACTGCAGGAGAAGGCCGCGCCTGGCTCGTTATGGCTTGTGAGGAACTATTAGGTCTTCGGAGTGGGGGCCAATCTTCCGCCGCGCGGCGACTAACGAAGAGCACTTGCCATCCGGCCGTATCCGGCTCCTAGTTTCTCCGGCCAAAATTTGGCCGGGCGATCGCCCAAACCACGCCAAAGCAAGCGCCGACGCGAAAGATGACGCCATGGCAAGCGCGGTGAGCGGAGACAGCGCGGGATTTCTCTTCGGTCCGTTCAGGCTGTCCGTCAGCGAAAGGTTGCTCACCAAAGACGGCGTGCCCGTCAGAATGGGCGGGCGCCCTCTGGACCTGCTGATTGCGCTCGTGGCCCGGCCCAACGAGATCATCAGCAAGAAGGACCTGATGGCTGAGGTCTGGCCTGATGCGCGTGTCGAGGAAGGCAGCCTGCGGTTTCACATGACGGGCCTACGCAGGGTGCTCGGAGACGGCCAGCACGGGGCACGCTACATCACCACCGTTCCGGGCCGAGGTTACTGCTTCGTCGCTCCTGTTACAGGCAGGCCCGTTGACCGTAACGGCGTGAAGGCCCGCCCACTCCATTTCTCACACGCCAACCTGCCGCCGCGTCTCGGGCGGATGATCGGCCGGGATACCGATGTTCTTGAACTGACCGAGCAACTGGCGCAGTGCCGTTTCGTCACCATCGTCGGCCCCGGCGGCGTCGGCAAAACCACTGTCGCGATTGCCACGGCCCATCGGGTGGCGGAGAGCTTCGCAGAACATGTGCTGTTCGTAGACTTTGGCGTCATCAGCGATCCCAGATTGGCTGCGACGTCTGTAGCGTCCCTGCTGGGCCTGCCGGTGCAGGCCGAGGACCCGACGCAGGACCTCATCCGATTTCTGAAAGACAAGCGTCTCCTGCTGGTCCTCGATACGTGCGAACATCTCGTCGAGGCGATAGCCGCGATGGTGGCGGCCATTCTGGAGGCCGCGCCGCAGCTGCAAATTCTCGCAACAAGCCGAGAGGCTCTGCGCGTCGGGGGCGAGCGCGTCTACAGGCTGGACGCGTTGGCCTGTCCGCCCGAGGCGCCAAGGCTTGCGGTGAGCGATATGCAGCAGTTTCCAGCGACGCAACTTTTCCTCGAGCGCGCAGCGGCAAGCGGCGCGCGCCTCGACGTGGGAGATTTGGAGGTCGCAATCGTCTGTCACATCTGCCGCAAGCTCGATGGTGTCGCGCTTGCCATCGAGCTTGCAGCCAGACGTGTCGAGACGTACGGGCTCGAGCAGACGGCGGCCCTGCTGGAGCAGCGGCTGACGCTCCTCTGGCACGGGCTGCGCACCGCCCCGCCGCGCCAGCAGACGCTGCAGGCGACGCTCGACTGGAGTTATGGCCTCCTCTCCGACCTGGAGCGCGCAGTGCTGCGCCGGCTCGCGGTCTTCGTTGGGCATTTCACGCTTGATGCGGCGTTGGAAGTGGTGACGAACGATACGCTCGACACGGCCGCAGTCTTTGCGGCGATCGACAGCCTCGTCGAAAAATCGATGGTCGCCACGCGTCCCCTTGGCGCGATGATGCGTTACCGTCTGCTCGATACGACACGCTCTTATGCGATTAATCTCACCACGGACAAAGCAGAGCGGACGGAGTTGGCCGCTCGCCACGCCTCGTATTACCGGAGGTGGCTGGAGCAGAACGGAAGCGAGTGGTCGTCGCTATCGACGGGGGTGGAGCGGGCACCGCATTACGCCGCCCTCAACAATGTGCACGCGGCACTGGAATGGTGCTTCACCGATAACGGGGATGCGCAAGTCGGGATTGGACTTGCCGCCGCCGCAGCTCCGGTTTTCCGCGCCATGGGCCTGCTGCCCGAATGCCATCGTTGGACCGAACGGGCGCTGCGGGCCCTCGACGAGACAAACCGGGGCAGCGGCGAGGAAATGCAGCTGCAGGCCTCATTCGGCGTGTCCCTGATGTTCACGCGTGGACACAATGAGGCAACACTTGCGGCGCTGGAGAGAAGCTTCGAGATCGCCGAAACGCGCGGGGACCACCTCAACGCGGTGCGCCTGCTGGGGCCACTGTTCATCTATCATCTGCGAAGCGGGGAGTATGGAAACTGCATGCGATGCGCCGAGCGCTGTTCGGATATCGCGGGCACGCTGGATGATGCCGTCGCGACCTCACTTGCCCATACTCTGCTCGGCCTCACCTTCAGCGTCACGGGTCGGCTTGCCGATGCGCGCTCGGAGCTAAAATCCGCTCTCGAACCTCAAAACCCGGCAACCAGCCGGCAAATTCATTTCGGCTTCGATTACTATAGCTGGGCCGAAATCGGCTGGGTGACTACGCTCTGGATGCAAGGCTATCCCGCACAGGCGCGTAAAGCCGTGGAACAAGCCTTCAGGGAAGCAGAAGCGATCCGTCACCCGATTGCATTCGGGATCGTGCTGAATGCCGTCGCTGCACTCTTGTGGCTCGGCGATCTCGATCTTGCGGAGGAACATCTGAACTCGTTTATTTCCCGCGCAGAAACGCACGCGTTTGAGCCGTATCTTCACATGGGCAATGCGTTCAAGGCCGAACTCGTGATCCGGCGTGGCGATGTCGAAGCGGGCGTGGCGATGCTGCGAAAGCACATCGAGAAGCTTCATGAGGCGCGCTTCGAACTCTTCACGACACGCTTCCAGATCGTCCTCGCCTCGGGGCTCAAGGTAGCCGGTCGCCATGCTGACGCTTGGAGGCTTGTGGAGGAAACGGAACGGATGATCGAAGTGAAGGGCTACAAATCCTACCTTCCCGAACTTCTGCGCCTGAAAGGCGGCATTCTCGCCGCGGCTCCCGAATTGAGCCACACGGAGGCGGAGGCTTACTTCGCGCGGTCCCTGGAACTATCCCGGACCCAGGGAACGAGAGCGTGGGAGGTCCGAGCCGCGACCGACCTTGCATCCCTCTGGGACCGGCAGGGTCGCGCGGCTGAAGCCCATGCGCTCCTGCGACCAGTTGTCGAGCAGTTCACGGACGGCGGCGATACTCCAGACCTGACCGCGGCTGCCAAAGTGCTCGAAAGGTTGGGGTAGCGGGCTCGTTCAGGTCTTCACGAACTCCGGATCTGATCCGGCCCCGGCCGTCGCATACGCTGCCCCGCTCCTGGCGAGAGGTCCGGCTTGTTCATCGGTGGATGGGTCGGCCTATCCCTCCGCCAGAAGCCGGATCCCCACCGCGCCTGTGATCCGGATGGGACGATGGCCCGGCCCGCAACGGTCGGCTTGGCACGAGCAAGGGGATTCCGACGAGCGGAGATTTGACGCAGCAACTGCGTTCGCCACGCCGTCATTCGTGCGGATGATCTGGCGGAGGATCTCCCCACTCCCGATATCTAATTCAGATGCCGGTGCTCGGCCTGTCTGTTCCAAGAACCTGACATGGCGAGACGATGTGCCTTGGCACGATGAGCGCGTCGGCGCAGCGAGAATGGGAACGAACCCAACTCCGAAAGGGGAGTAGCCATGAAGCAGCTGATCATCCGCAACCCGGACGAATGCGTCGCCGCGGTAAAACGCGTCCAGGCTCTGAGCGGCGCCACAGCGGGAAGCGAGCAGGAGCGAGAGCTTGAAGCGCTCTCCCATGCGATCAAGGTCTATGAGGATTCGATCGCGATGATGCGCGGCGTCGGGCGGAAGGCCTCCGAACAGCCGGAAGAGGGCGTCTCCGATATCGCCGGGCAGGAATGATAGCCGGAGCTCCCGAAATCCGCCGGCGGGTCGACGACGGGTCAACCGCCGTTCATATGCGCGCCTCGGGCAGGGACCGGCCCTAGCCGACCTTGATCGGCACGGCACGGCCCTGCCGTCCTCGGCGACTTTGCAGAGCTTGTCTTCTCTTGTCGGCGTTGCGCCATACCGCTTCGCTGTCGTCAACGGCAAGACGATCCCGAGCGAGCCGGGCACGCGCAAGATCATCGAAGTGGTCGAATGATCTCCCCACAGCAAAAGGCGCAATCCCGCTTCGTCTGGGCCAGGCTGACGACTTGCGGCTTGATGCGGTCACACGCTTTCTTGGCACCGCCGCCCGAGACATTCTGCCAGCGATACCCTGAGGACGGGTCGCTTGGGGCAAACAAAACAAAAGAAGGGGGCCGGGATAGGAAGGCCGGCTCCCTTCAGGTGGCGCGGTGCTAGGCTTGTACGCCGCGCAACCGAATAACGCGAATGGGGCGGCGGAAGTTCCCTTTGGGTAACGCTGATGCTCTGGCGACCCACACTTTTCCGGCCATCTCTTCGGCAAGTTGTGCTGCGTTCGATTTCCCTCGGAACCGATCAGTCTTCGAGGGCGAAAGCGCGACCGTTCGATTCAGAAGCAATCCCGGGGCACCGAAGCGGGACCCGGCTTTCGTCGTCCCATCGCGTCCTTGTTCCGGGCCCGGCCTGGCGAGACCGCCATCGGCGATTGACAATGCAAACGGCTATATTTCAAACTTAAAATATTAGACCCAGGGGAACGGGCATATGCGGGTGATCATCGTTGGTGGCGGCATCGGCGGGTTGACGCTGGCGCTGATGCTTCATGCGCGCGGGATCGCAGCAACGGTCTACGAGCAGGCCAGCGAGATCCGGGAGGTCGGCGTCGGGATCAACACGCTGCCGCATGCCATTCGCGAGCTGGCCGATCTCGGCCTGCTGCCGACGCTGGACGAGGCCGGCATCCGCACGCGCGAACTGATCTACATGAACCGCTTCGGGCAGGCGGTCTGGCGCGAGCCGCGCGGCCTGCACGCAGGCGCGCCGGTGCCGCAGTTCTCGATCCATCGCGGGCGGCTCCAGCGCGTCATCCGTGACGCCGTTGCGGAGCGGCTGGGCGAGGACGCGATCCGCACCGGCCGCCGACTGGTCGGCTTCCTGCAGGACGAGGGCGGCGTCACCGCCCATTTCAGCGATGCCCGCTTCGGCGAGGCAGGCGAGACGGCGCGCGGCGACATCCTGATCGGCGCGGACGGCATCCACTCGGCCGTGCGGGCCTTCTATTTCCGGAACCAGGGGCCGCCGCGCTGGCAGGGCGTCCAGATGTGGCGCGGCGCCTGCGAGTGGCCGACCTTCCTCGATGGCGAGAGCATGATCATCGCCGGCGGTATGGCCGGCAAGCTGGTGCTCTACCCGATCGGCAAGGGAGCGACCGCGAAGACGCGGCTGACCAACTGGGTCGTCAATATCCGCAATGGCGATCCCGAGCGACCGCCGCCGAAGGAGGCGTGGTCGAAGCCCGGTCGCCTCGAGGACGTGCTGCCCTTCGCGCGCCGCTTCAGCGTGCCGGGCATGGATATTCTCGGGCTGATCCGCGCGACCTCGACCTTCTGGGAATATCCGATGTGCGACCGCGATCCGCTCCCGCGCTGGACCCATGGCCGCGTCACGCTGCTCGGCGATGCCGCGCATCCGATGTATCCGGTCGGCTCCAACGGCGCCTCGCAGGCGATCCTCGATGCGCGCTGCCTCGCCGACTGTCTGGTGAAAGCCGAGCATCCGCGCCAGGCGCTGGCTGCCTATGAAGCGCAGCGTCTGCCCGCGACGGCCGAGGTTGTGGCGATGAACCGCGTCGGCGGGCCGGAACGTGTCATCGACGCGATAGAGGCGTTGGCGCCGAACGGCTTCGACGATGTCGAGCGCGTGCTCGGCTATGCCAAGCGCGAGCAGATCGTGAAATCCTATGCCGGCAAAGCGGGCTTCTCGGCCGAGCAGCTTGCGGCGCGCAAAGGGTAGAGCCGGTACCGCGCCGTCATTCCGGGGCGCCGCAAGACGGCGAACTCGGAATCCATGAACATGCGGTCCCCGTCATGGTCGGGCTTGCCCCGACCATCCACGTCGTCCTTCGTGCCATGCGGTGTTCAGGACGTGGATGCTCGCCACAAGGGCGAGCATGACTGCGAGGCTTCCCAAGAAGCCATTGTGGCGCCCTGCTCTCAAGCGCCGTCGGGCGGGGGCGGCAGGAAGTCGACCTCGTGCTTGGCCGAGAGCGCGACGACATCGGCCGGCTTCTGCTCGGCCATGGAATGAATGCCCCAGAACAGGTCGTAGAGCCGGCCCGTCGGCGAAACCCAGAACAGGCACTTCACCGTCGCATCGCCCTTGTTGAACAGGCCATGCGGCACGTTGCGCGGCAGGCGGATCAGGTCGCCGGCCGTCGCGAAACTCTCCTGCCCATCGAGGACGAGATCGAGCCGGCCTTCCAGCATGTAGATGAACTCGTCCTGCGTCGTGTGGATATGCGGCGGCACGAAGGTGCCGGGCGGAAGCGTCGCGTGCCAGGAGAAGCTGTCCTCCGTCAACGTCTTCGGCACATAGGTCTGGCCGAGGATGCTCCAGGAGATTCCGTCGAGGCCCTCATTGGCGCGCGTCACGCCGGCGGTCAGCGGCTTCATGGTCTTGCTCTCCTCGTCAGGCCGGCCTGCGGACCGGAAGGCGGTTGGGACAGTCTGCTAGAAATGCAGGAAGCGATCCTTCACGGCGCTGTCGCTGCGCAATTCGGCGCTCGTACCGCGCCAGACGACGCGGCCCTTCTCCAGCACGATATGGCGATCGGCGATCCTGACGAGCGCATCGACGTTCTTGTCGATGACGAGGATCGATTCTCCCTCTGCCTTGAGTGCCGTCAGGCAGTTCCAGATCTCCTCGCGGATTAGGGGCGCGAGCCCCTCCGTCGCCTCGTCGAGGATGGTCAGCCTGGGATTGGTCATCAGCGCCCGGCCGATAGCCAGCATCTGCTGCTCGCCGCCGGAGAGCTGGTTGCCGCGGTTCTCCCGCCTCTCCCTTAGCCTCGGGAAGAAGGCATAGATCCGATCGAGATCCCAGCGCTTCTTGCCGGAGCGGTCCGCCGCCGTGGCGATCAGGTTCTCCTCGACCGAGAGCGTCGGGAAGATCTGCCGGCCTTCCGGCACGAGGCCGATGCCGGCCTGGGCGACGCGGAAGGGCTGGGCGCCCGTCAGGTCGCGCCCGCCGAAAGCGATGCGCCCGGCCCGTGCCGGCAGCAGACCCATGATGGCGCGCACCGTGGTGGTCTTGCCCATGCCGTTGCGGCCGAGCAGGGTCACGACCTCGCCTTCGCCCACAGTGAGATCGATCCCGAACAGGATCTGCGCCTCGCCATAGCCGGCATCGAGCCCTTCGACGGTGAGCATCGCTAGCCCTCCTCGCCGAGATAGGCCTGCCGCACGGCCGGATCGGCCCGGACCGCAGCCGGCTCGCCCGAGGCGATCACCCCGCCATAGACCAGCACGGTGACACGGTCGGCCAGCGCGAAGACGGCGCTCATGTCGTGCTCGACCAGCAGCATGGCGAAGCGGCCTTTCAGGCTCTTCAGCAAGGCGATCAGGCGTTCGCCCTCCTCATGGCCGACGCCTGCGAGCGGCTCGTCGAGCAGGATGAGCTTCGGCTGCAAGGTCAGCGCCATCGCGATCTCGAGCGCGCGCTTCTCGCCATGGGAAAGGCTGCCGGCCGGGGCATGCGCGCGGCCGGCGAGGCCGACCGCTTCCAAGGCTTCCCAGGCGGGAGCGTTGAGCGCCTCGTCGCGTGCGGCGTTGCGGAACACCGAGAGCGGATGGGCGCTCCTCGCCTGCACGCCGAGCGCGACGTTCTCCAGCGCCGAGAGCGAGGCGATGGTCGAGGTGATCTGGAAGGTGCGGGCGAGCCCCGCTTGCGCCCGCTTCTGCGGCGGCAGGTGGGTAACGTCCATGCCGCCGAACAGGATCGCACCGGAATCCGGCCGCAGCGTACCCGAGATCTGGTGGACGAGCGTCGTCTTGCCGGCGCCGTTGGGGCCGATCAGGGCGTGGAGCTCGCCGGGCGCGATGGTGAGGTCGACACCGTTGGTGACCTTGAGCGCGCCGAAGGATTTTGCGAGCCCTTTCAGTGCAAGCGCCGGTTCAGCCATCGCGGCTCCCCCGGAGCTTGGCCATGAGGCCGGCAATACCGCCGCGAGTGAACAGCACGAAGAGCACGATCAGCGGGCCGAAGATCGCCTTCCAGTTCTGGGTCAGCCCGGAGAGCACATCCTCCACGGCAAGGAGAGCAATCGCGCCGACGATCGCCCCGTAGAGCGAGCCGACGCCGCCGAGCACGACCATGAAGATCAGCTCGCCCGAGCGCTGCCAGGACATGAAGGCGGGGCTGACGAAATCGGTCTGGTTGGCGAGCAGGAAGCCGGACAGCCCCGCCATCATGCCGCTGATGACATAGGCGCCGAGCCGGACGCGATCGACATCGTAGCCGGTCACCGTGACACGGACGGAATTCTCGCGCGCCGCCCGCAGCACGCGCCCGAAACGCGAGGCGACCAGCCGGCGCGCCAGCCAATAGCACACCGCCAGCGTGCCGAGCGCGATGTAGTAGAAGCCGGTGCGGTTGCTGAAGATCTCCCGCCCCAGGAACGTGCTCTTCTCGTAGAGCGTCAGCCCGTCGTCGCCGCCATAAGCCGAGAGCGCCTGGGCGAAGTAATAGGCCATTTGCCCGAAGGCGAGCGTGATCATGATGAAGGCGACGCCGCGCGTGCGCAACGAGACGTAGCCGGTCACCGCCGCGAAGACGGCGCAGACGATCAGGATCAACGGCAGCGCGACCAGCAGCTCGGTCTGGCCTTCGGTGATGAGGATGCCGGCGCCATAGGCCCCGATGCCGATGAAGGCAGCGTGGCCGAAGGAAACGAGACCGCCGACGCCGAGAATAAGGTCGAGCGAGAGCGCCGCGACCGCGAAAATCATCGCCCGCGTCACCAGTGTCAGCCAATGCGAGGGCAGGCCGAGCGAGGTCGCGAGGGGCAAGAGCGCCAGCAGGCCGAGGATGAAGAGCGGTGCGAGCCGGCGCAGCGGGGGCGCAGCCGGCCGTGCAATCGGGGGAGAGCCGGTTACCGCGCTCATGAGCGCCCCTTGGCCGGCAGCAGTCCCTCGGGCCGCACGAACAGCACCGCCGCCATGACCAGATAGATCAGCATCGAGGAGAGCGCCGCGCCGGTGGCGCGAGCCGAGGCCGGCGCCATGAACAACCGGAGCAGGTCGTTCATGAAGGAACGGCCGAGCGTGTCGACAAGCCCGACGATCAGCGCTCCGACGAAGGCGCCACGGATCGAGCCGATGCCGCCGACGACGATAACGACGAAGGCGAGGATCAGCACCGTATCGCCCATGCCGGGCTCGACGGAAAGGATCGGCGCCGCCATCGCCCCTGCGAAGCCGGCGAGCATGGTGCCGAAGGCGAAGACGACCATGAACAGCTTGCGGATGTCGACGCCGAGCGCCGAGACCATCGGTGCGTTCGAGGCGCCGGCCCTGAGCAGCATGCCGGTGCGGGTCTTCTCGACCACGAACCAGAGCAGCGCGCCGACGCCCAGGCCCGCCGCGATCAGGGCGAACCGGTAAGTCGGATAGAGGATGCCGTCCATCAGGCGGACATTGCCGGAGAGGAATTCGGGCACCGGCACCGAGAGCGGCGCGGCGCCCCAGATCATCTTGACCGCCTGGTTGAGCAGCAGGATCAGCCCGAAGGTCGCCAGGACCTGATCGAGATGGTCGCGTTCATAGAGATGCCGGAAGACCAGGAATTCGAAGGCAAGGCCGAGCAGCAGCGCGGCTGCGAGCGCCAGCACGAGCCCGAGCATGAAGGAGCCGGTGAGGCCGACGAAGGTCACGGCGAGATAGGCGCCCAGCATGTACTGGACGCCGTGAGCGAGATTGATGAAGTCCATCACGCCGAAGACCAGCGTCAGCCCGGCCGCCACCAGGAACAGCAGGATGCCGAACTGGAGCCCGTTCAGGAGCTGGACGATCAGAAGGCTGGTTGTCATCGCGCGGTCCTACGTCAGGGCCGGTCATGAGACGTCATGCTCGAGCCTGACCCGAGCATCTCGTGACGAAGAGATCCCCGGGCCGAAGCTTCGCTTCGCCCGAGGATGACGCTTTGCGTCACTTCAGCGCGCAATCCTTGGCGTGCGGATCGGCGTAGTCGGCAAACACCTTTTCCGCGATCTCCGTCTGGAACTTGCCATCGGGCCGCTTGGCGACCTTGACGAGGTAGAAGTCCTGGATCGGATAGCCGTTGGTGTTGAACTTGAATTTGCCGCGCAGCGAGGTGAAGTCGGCCTTCTTGATCGCCTCGCGCAGCTTGTCGGGATTGCCGGTGCCGCCGGCCGCCTTCACGGCCGAATCGATCAGCATCGCGGCGTCATAGGCCTGCTGGGCGTATGAGCCCGGCACGATCTTGTAGGCGGCTTCATAGTCCTGGACGAACGCCTTCGTCTGCGGGTTGTCCATGTTGGGCGCCCAGGTCATGCCGCCATAGAGGCCGACCGCCGCATCCTGCTGCGCCGGGAGGGTCGATTCATCGACCGTGAAGGCGGAGAGGAACGGGATCTTGCCCTGCAGGCCGGCCTGAGACCACTGCTTGACGAAGTTGACGCCGAGGCCACCGGGCAGGAAGGCGAAGACCACGTCGGGCTTCGTCGAAGCGATCTTGGCGAGGTCGGCCGAGAAATCCAGCGCGTTCAGCGGCGCATAGACCTCGTCGACGATCTCGCCCTTGAAGTAGCGCTTGAAGCCGGCGAGCGAGTCCTTACCGGCCTGATAGTTCGGCGCGATGATGTAGGCGGTCTTGTACTTCTGATCCTGCGCGTATTTGCCGAGGACTTCGTGCACCTGGTCGTTCTGGTAGGAGGTGACGAAGAAATTCTTGTTGCAGGCCTTGCCCGCCATGGTCGACGGGCCGGCATTCGGGCTGATCAGGAAGGCGCCGGAGTCGAGGACCGGCTTGGCGATGGCGCCAAGGATGTTCGAGAACACCGGGCCGACGACGAAGGCCGGCTTCTCGGTCTCGACATAGGTCCGCACCCGGTCCACCGCGACATCGGGTTTCAGTTCGTCATCGATCACCGTGATCTTGACCGGCACGCCGCCGAGCTTGCCGCCGTTCTTGTCGACCGCGAGCTGGAAGCCGTCTCGGACCTGCTGGCCGAGCGCCGCTCCGGGGCCGGTCAGCACGCTCACCACGCCGATCTTCATCGGCTCCTGCGCCTGCGCGGACGCGATGGAAAATGCCAGCGCTCCGCAGCCCAGCGCGAGTGCGAATTTGAGTGTCGTCATCGATGCCCTCCCGGGACGAACGAACGAGAAATGGATGCGCGACCCGGTTCCCTCAAACTTCTATGGCCTGCGCAGAGGCATATTGTTTCAAGCTTAAAATATCTGCAAGGGTCTGCCCCGCAGAAATTTTCCGCCGCCTCGCCCAAATGATTCACACTCTGGCGCCTGACGCCAGTGGGTCTCGCACATTCCAATGCCGCGGCTTGCGAATTCATGCGGCGCGAATAATCTCGAAAGTACCGTCCTCCGAGCCGGGTACCGCCGTGTCCTTTGTTACACAGCCCGTCGTCGCCCTCTTCATTTCGCTGGCTCTCGGCTACCTCATCGGAAAGATCAAGGTCGGGCCCGTCCGGATCGGCGGCGTCTGCGGGACGTTGTTCGTCGCGCTCGCCCTCGGGCAACTCGGAGTGACGATCAGCCCGGATCTGAAGAACGTAGCCTTCGCGCTGTTCATCTACGCGCTCGGCTTCACGGCCGGGCCGCAGTTCTTCAACAATATCCGCGGCGGGTTGCGCTATGGCGTCCTCTCCTTCGTCGAGGTCGGGACGGTGCTGACCCTGGTCGCGGCAGCCGTCCTGCTGTTCAACCTGGATGCAGGCACGGCATCCGGCCTGTTTGCGGGCGCGGCGACGGAATCGGCCGTGCTCGGTACAGCCTCTGACGCGATCTCGCGGCTGGCGCTGCCCGCAGCCGAGATTTCGCGGCTGCAGGCCAATATGGCCACCGCCTACAGCGTGACCTACCTCTTCGGGCTCGTCGCCATCGTGGTCTTTACGACGCAGATCGGCCCGCTGCTGCTTCGGATCGATCTGCGCGAGGAGGCCGCGGCACTGGCCCGGCAGCTTGGCGCCGAGGGCGACAACGACAAGGAGAACGGCGTCCCTGAGATCGTCTCGCGCACCTTCCGTGCCGGTCCCATCAGCGGCGGCACGGTCGGCGCCTTCGAGAACAGCGTCAATGGCGTCGTCACGATCGAACAGGTCGGGCGCGTCTCGGGCTTCATCAAGGCGACACCCGAAACCCAGCTCGAGGCCGATGACATCGTCCTGATCATCGGCCGGCGTCGCTCGGTCATCGCGGTCAGCGAGCGTCTCGGGGCCGAGGTCCCGATGCCCGCGGGCGACAATGTTCCGCTCGTCGAGCGTCAGGTCGTGCTCGTGCGCCGCGAGGTGGCCGGCCTGCGCATCCGTGACCTGCGCCGCCTCGCCAGTGACGAGCAGCGGCGGGGCGTGTTCATTTCCCGCGTGCGGCGCCTCGGCCAGGGCATCCCCGCTCTGCCCGGCACCGTGCTGGAGCAGGGCGACATTCTCACGCTCTATGGCTCGGAGGAGGCGATCACCCGCGCCGCGACCGAGCTCGGGCATCTGCTGCCAGCGACGTCGACGACGGATTTCGTCATGCTTGGTCTCGGCGTCGTCGCCGGCCTCCTGCTGGGCGAGCTCGCGTTGCAGATCGGCCCGCTCAATCTGACGCTCGGCACAGGCGGTGGCGCGCTGATCTCGGGTCTCGTCTTCGGCTGGCTGCACATGCACCGCCCCCTGCTCGGCGCCATTCCGCCCGAGGCGGCCGAGTTCATGAAGGATTTCGGCCTGGCGACCTTCATTGCAGCCATCGGTCTCTCGGTCGGCCCGGACGCCGTCGCGCTGCTCAAGCAGTACGGGCTGATGCTGCCGGTGCTGTCGATCCTGGTTTCGGCCGTGCCGGGCCTGGTCTCGCTCTATATCGGCCGCCATCTGCTGAAGATCGAGGCGCCGATCCTGCTCGGTGCGATCGCCGGCCAGCACTGCAGCACTCCTTCGATCACTGCACTGGTCTCGCTCGCGGGCAATTCGACCCCGGTGATCGGCTACACCGTGACCTACGCGATCTCGAACGTGCTGCTGCCGCTGATGGGGCCCGTGGTCGTCGGCATGGTCAAGCTGATCCACTGAGACCGCCCCGGCCGCAGCGCGGGAAGACCGGCCACGCGTGATCGTGGCCGGCCCGTCTGCCGCGAGCCAGCCTTGACCTCATTTTCCGTCTTCTCTTTAATTCTGCAGCGGGGGGCGCCGCAGGGAGCATCATGCTACGCGCCATCATTCTCGCCGCCGGGCTGCTGGCTCTTTCAGCGCCCGCGCAGGCTTACAGCAATCCGATCAGCCGCGGCCTCGCCGATTTCCTCAACATCTTCAGCGAACAGCCGATTCCGCGTCAGGTCGTGCCGTGGAGCGGCAAACAGGCTCCCGGCACCGTCGTGATCTCGACGAGTCAGCGGCGGCTCTACTACGTCCTCGGCAGAGGCCAGGCGCTGCGCTACGGCGTCGGCGTCGGGCGCCAGGGTTTCAGTTGGTCGGGCACCAAGACCGTCTCGATGAAGCGCGAATGGCCCGATTGGCGGCCGCCGGCCCAGATGCTGAAGCGCCGCCCGGACCTGCCGCGCCATATGGCCGGCGGCATGGACAATCCGCTCGGCGCGCGCGCGATTTATCTCGGATCGAGCCTCTACCGCATCCACGGCTCCAACGAGCCAGATACGATCGGCGCAGCGGTTTCCTCAGGCTGTATCCGCATGACCAACCGCGACGTCATGGATCTCTACGACCGCGTCCGGCCCGGCACGAAGGTGGTGGTGCTTCGATAGGGTTGCCTAACCGACCCGACGCCCGCTTCAGTGCGCAGCATTCTGCCGCCAGAGCCACCAGGAATAAGCCACACTTCCAGCGACGAGCAGCGCAAGCCCTCCGAGGCTGGCGGCGGCCAGCACATGGGGCGGGACCTTGATGAAGGCGAGCGCGACGAGCGCGAATCCAAGCCCCACCGATGCCCGGCCATAAAGCCTGTGGGTCTTCTGCCAGATGCCGGCATCTGCCAGCGTCCATGGCGTCCGGACGCCGAAGAGCCGCATCGGCCGCGTCTTGCCGGCGACATTGCCGGTCGCCACAAAAAACAATCCGAGCAGCGCAGTCATGAAGCCCGGCACGTCCCGGATCAGGCCGAGCGCATGGCCGATCAGAAGGGCGTGGCAGGCGGCGAGCAGCAGGATGACGGCCCGCCATGTCGCGGCATAGGCCGAGGCTGAGCGAGCGAGATTGCCGGCATGCGGTTCCCATCTCGGCAGGAGGACAAAGAGCACGGTCATCGCCATCGCGAAGCCCGGCATGGCGAGGAAGGCGATCAACGGATCGGCGAATCGGTCCGGCTGGCCGGCTACATCAAAATGGATCGCGATTCGTGCGTCGTGCGGCACCTGCCCGAGCGCGAAGGCGGACGCTGCGAGCATCGCGCCGATTATGAGGCAGCTTTCGAGGAGCGAAGAGCGGGTCACGGCTGGCCTTCCACTGCTTTGGCCGGATGGGAGCGGGCTTCCAGCGAGAAGCCGAAGCGGTCGAGGAACAGGCACATCGCTTCCTCGAGGACCGAGAGGTTCAAGCTGTATGTGACGGTCGTGCCGCGCTTGCCGCTCTGGACGAGATCCGCTTCGCGCAGGACTGCGAAATGGCCGGACAAGGTCGGCTTGGCCAGATCGAAATGCTCGGCGATCTCGCCCGCCGTCATGTCCTTCTCCCGCAGCAGCCGCAGGATCTCGCGCCGCGTCGGATCGGAAAGGGCTTTGAAGACCTGATTCATGTTCGTAATTTAGGCAAACACCAAAATATAGTCAATCGGTCTTCCGCCGAGCCATCCCGATGCATGAGGCAACCCGCTATCGCAGAACGCTCCATGCTTCGGGCCACTGGCGCCAGCATCGCTGTGAAGGCTGCCAATCTTTCCGGATCGCCGAAGACCAGCGGCCCCAGAACGCAAAAAACCAGCCTGCTAAGGGCTGGTTTCGGTCATCGACTAGGACTGATCGAAGAGTGTTTTGGTGGAGCCAGGCGGAATCGAACCGCCGACCTCTTGAATGCCATTCAAGCGCTCTCCCAACTGAGCTATGGCCCCACACGCGACGACCGAGTTGGGAATCGGCCGTCAAAACCGGGTCTTTCGAACCACCTCGGTGGTTCCGTCCGGGCCGCCGTCCAGCGACGCAGCGGTCTATAGGCGGCCCGGGCTGAAGACACAAGCGCTTAATGTCGCCTTGTCGTCATCTTTTTTCGAGGCTGTGGATCAGTTGTCCTCGTCGCCCTCGATATCCCCGTCGATCAGGTCGGCGACGTCGTCGTCGCCTTCCTCATCTTCCTCGAGGAAGGTGTCGTCGTCCTCACCGCCGATGTCGTCCTCGACCTCGATGTCGTCCTCGGTCGTGACCACGGCGTCCTTCTCCGAAGCCTCCGCATCGGCTTCGTCGAGCGAGACGAGCTCGACGGCGCCGTCGGCAACCTCGGTCTCTTCCTCCTCATCGGCCTCTGGCTTGGCCGGCACCTTGGCCTGCGGATCGAACATCGTCCGCGGGTAAGCCTGCCCCGTATAGGGGGAGACGATGGGATCCTTGTTCAAATCATAGAACTTGCGCCCCGTGACCGGGCAAACGCGCTTCGTTCCGAGTTCCGGTTTCGCCACTGCGTCGGACCCTTCAATCATCATGTTCTGAAAAGCAGGCGCGTCCGTTAGTCGGGGCGCGCCGCGCTGTCAAATATTGATTTGAGCCATGCGGCAACTGCGCGCAAGAGCGGGAGCCGTTTCACCCGCCCTCCAGACGGCAACGCGACCGTGCATTGGCGCGGCTTGCGCGAGCGTGCTAGAGCCGAATCCGGCCAGGTTGGAACAACCTGATCGGTATCCGTCTCTCACATACCGATAGAGAACGCGCGATCCGATCAGATTGCATTGCAATCTGATCGGATCGTGCTCTAGGCCGGGCACGCATACGTTCCTTCCCGAGCGCAGAGACCCCGATCCCCGTGTCCCACGACCACGCACCGGTCCCCGTCACCGCCCGCGCGGCAGGCCCGCTCAAGGGCCGCGTCCGGGTGCCCGGCGACAAGTCGATCTCGCACCGGGCGATCATCTTCGGCCTGCTGGCGATCGGCGAGACCAAGGTCAGCGGTCTGCTCGAAGGCGAGGATGTGCTGCGCACCGCCGCTGCGGCGCGGGCGCTGGGTGCGATCGTCCATCACGACGGCGCTGGGGCGTGGCGCGTGCAGGGGGTCGGCGTCGGTGGCCTGCGCGAACCTGCCGACGTGCTCGATTTCGGCAATGCCGGCACCGGCTCGCGGCTGATGATGGGGGTCTGCGGCTCGCATCCGATCACCACGACATTCGATGGGGACGCCTCGCTGCGCAAGCGGCCGATGCGGCGCATCCTCGATCCGCTCGAGCAGATGGGCACGGTCGTCGTCTCGCAGCAGGAGGGCGGGCGCGTGCCGCTGACCCTGCGCGGGCCGAAGGAGGCGATCCCGATCACCTACCGTCCGCCCGTCGCATCGGCGCAGATCAAGTCCGCGGTGCTGCTCGCCGCCCTGGCCGCGCCGGGCGAGACGAGCGTGATCGAGGCAGAGGCGACGCGCGACCATACCGAGAAGATGCTGGCTCATTTCGGAGCCGAAATCATCGTGACGCCGGAAGGCGAACATGGCCGGCGCATCGTACTGAAGGGCCAGCCGGAGCTGCAGGCAGCGCCGATCGCGGTGCCGGCGGACCCCTCCTCCGCCGCCTTCCCACTCGTCGCGGGCTTGATCGTGCCGGGCTCCGACATCCTGATCGAAAGCGTGATGACCAATCCGCTGCGCTCGGGCCTGCTGACGACGCTGCTCGAAATGGGCGCCGATATCACCGTCGAGCGCGAGGCCAATGAGGGCGGCGAAACCGTCGCCGACCTGCGCGTGCGGGCCTCGAGCCTGAAGGGCGTGATCGTGCCGCCCGAACGCGCGCCATCGATGATCGATGAGTATCCGGTGCTGGCGGTGGCTGCGTCCTTCGCCAGCGGCACGACGCGGATGCGCGGATTGCAGGAGCTGCGCGTCAAGGAATCGGATCGCCTCGCGGCGGTGGAGGCCGGACTGAAGGTGGCAGGCGTCACCTGCGCCATCGAGGGCGACGACCTGATCGTCGAAGGCTCGGGCGGCGGGCCGGTGCGCGGCGGCGGGCCGATCGCAACCCATCTCGACCATCGCATCGCGATGAGCTTCCTCGTCATGGGGCTGGCGACGCGCGAGCCGGTCGTGGTCGATGACGGACTGATGATCGCGACGAGCTTCCCGAGCTTCGTCGCCCTGATGAACGGCCTCGGAGGCCAGATCCGATGAGCCTAAACAAGGACGGCCTCGTCATCGCCGTCGACGGCCCTGCCGCATCCGGCAAGGGCACGCTGGCGCGCCGGCTCGCGGCCCATTACCGCCTGCCCTATCTCGATACCGGCCTGCTCTACCGGATGGTGGCCCGCGCCATGCTCGATGCCGGCCACGACATCCGCGACGCCGCAGCCGCCGAGCAGATCGTCAGCAGCTTCGACGAGACCGCCTTTCCGGAAGACCGGCTGCGCGGCCGCGAGATCGGCGAGGCGGCCTCCGTTGTCGCGGCCGTGCCGGCCGTGCGGGCCGGCTTGCTCACAAGGCAGCGGCGTTTCGCGGCGCAGACCGGCGGCGCCGTGCTCGACGGACGCGACATCGGCACGGTGATCTGCCCGGAGGCGCCGGCGAAGCTCTTCGTCACCGCGACGCCCGAAGTGCGCGCCGCGCGCCGGCACAAGGAGCTCGTCGGACGCGGCGAGGCCGTGACCTTCGACGGCATCCTCGCGGATATCCGCCGGCGCGACGCCCGTGATTCGGGGCGCAGCGACGCCCCGCTCAAGGCCGCGGAAGATGCCGTCACGCTCGACACCTCGGCGCTGACAGTCGAGGAGGCCGTCGCGGCCGCCATCGACATCGTCGAGAGGCGCCGCGCCGGCTGAGAACCTCCTGCTCGCGCATTTGCTATCGAAACAGGCGCCGTTAGCGGGATTTTCCGGCTTGGCGATCATCGCAGCCAGAGGCACACTCCTTTCCGCGACAGGACGAAGGAGGTGGCGATGCGGCGCTGGCTGTGCGGTCTCTCATGCCTGGGAGTGGCGGTGCTCTGGCAGCCTGCCCTGCCCCGGGCCCAGACGGCCGGCGCTCCCCCAGAAGAGGTCGATGTCGCGCTCGTGCTCGCGGTCGACGTCTCCTATTCGATGGACCTCGACGAGCTCGCCCTGCAGCGCAACGGCTATATCGAGGCCTTCCGCTCGAAGCAGCTCCACGACGCGATCGCCAAGGGCGCGATCGGCAAGATCGCCGTGACCTATTTCGAATGGGCGGGCAGCAGCTTCCAATACGTCGTGCGGCCATGGAAGGTGATCGATGGCCCGGCCGCGGCCGTCGCCTTTGCCGAGGAGCTGGGTGAGGCTCCGACGCGGCGCGGACGGCGCACCTCGATCTCGGGGGCAATCGATCTCGGCGTGCAAATGCTCGAACAGGTCAACGTCACGGCGATACGGCGCGTCATCGACATCTCCGGTGACGGCGCCAACAATGACGGGCGGCCCGTCACCGCGGCGCGCGACGAGGCTGGCGCCAAGGGCATCGCGATCAACGGCCTGCCCGTGATGCTGAAACAGGCCGGCTATTTCGACATCGACAATCTCGACGTCTACTACAAGGACTGCGTCGTCACCGGAATCGGCGCCTTCGTCATCCCGATCCGCGAGAAGAGCCAGTTCGTCGAGGCGACCAAGACCAAGCTGCTGCGCGAGATCGCCGAGGCACCGGCCGATGCGACCGTTCACAAGGCCCAGGCGGGCGACTCGGTCTCCTGCCTCGCCGGCGAACGGCAATGGCGTGACCGCATGGGGAATTGAGGATTTATCTCCTACCTCGCCGTCATCCCGGGCAAGCGAAGCGCAGACCCGGGATCCATGCCCGGACCCTCATCGGAATCGATCCGGAATGGATCCCGGATCGGCGCCGCTTCGCGGCTTGTCCGGGATGACGACGAGGGAACGGTAAGCCCTCACGTCCCGCGCGGCTTGGCTCGCGTTGTGGGCAATGCTGCAGCGGGATCATCCGGCCAGAGATGGCGGGGGTAACGGCCCTTCATCTCCGACTTAACCGCCGCCCAGGAGCCGCGCCAGAAGCCGGGCAGGTCACGCGTCACCTGGATCGGCCGGTGCGCCGGGGAGAGCAGTTCCAGCACCAGCGGCACCCGTCCGCCGGCCAAGGCAGGATGCGTCGCGAGGCCGTAGAGTTCCTGCACGCGCACCGAAATGGTCGGGCCGGCCTCGGCGGCATAGTCGACCGCGAGCGAAGACCCCGTCGGCGCGGTAAAATGGGTCGGCGCTTCCTGATCGAGCCGGCGCTTCAACTCCCAGGTCAGCAGCATCGCCAGGGCCGAATCGAGATCGGAAGGCTGGATCGAAGCGAGCGAGGCGCGGCCGAGGAGATGCGGCGCCAGCCAGAGTTCCGGCTCTT
Organism: Allobosea sp. 05L423; assembly: GCF_056397745.1. Classification (NCBI taxonomy): domain Bacteria; kingdom Pseudomonadati; phylum Pseudomonadota; class Alphaproteobacteria; order Hyphomicrobiales; family Alloboseaceae; genus Allobosea; species Allobosea sp. 05L423. Next base: position 38,755 of record NZ_JBFTOA010000018.1, read on the forward strand.
GCGCCAATCCTTCGTCGGAGAGATCGGGCCAATTTTCCTCCGGTTCCGCCTTGCGCAGGAAGGCGGCGCGCTCGCGGAGCTGGTTCTGGCCTTTCGTCCAGGGCAGGAGGCCGATGTCGAGCGACGCGATGCCCTTGGCCAACGCCTCGGCATTCCCCGGCGTATCCGCGACGGAGAGCGGCCGCTCGGACAGCGCGAGCCCGCCATAGCGGCGCACCGCCCGAACCCGCAGCGCGCGGGCAGTCCGGTCGAAATTCGCCTCCTCGCGCTCCGCGATGCCGAAGGGCGCAAGCCCATGGCCGACGAGCGCCGCGATCTCGGCTTCGGTGATCGCTGCGGCGGCCATGATGCGGGCCTGCTGGGCCGCACCGGTCAATTCCGCAACGACGATATAGGGCTCGCGCGCCAGACGCTGCGACGGTTCCACCGCGCCACCGCGGCCATTGGCGAGGAGATACTGCCCCGACCCCGGAGAGCGGGCCTTGGCGACGCGATCCGGATAGGCAAAGGCGAGCAGAAGGCCGGGCGACAGCGGTTCACCGGCGTCTGCCTTATCCCCGCGGGCGCTTCGCTGGGCGGTTCGTGCCCAGCCTTCGGCGAGGCGGCGCATGTCGCCGGCCCGGCCGCCGCGCTCACGGCTGAGCCGCTCCAGCCTTTCGGCCAGATCGACGGCATCGCCACCGAGCCCGCGCTCGACCAGCACGGCCGCGAGATCGGCCGCGGCGTTCGCCTGCCCGAAGCGGGCGGCAGCCACGACCATGCGCGCGAGCCGCGGCGGCAAAGGCAGCGCCTGCAAGGCTCGCCCGTCCGGCGTGATGCGGCCATCGCCATCGAGCGCACCGATATTGCTCAGCAGGGCGCGCGCTTCCTTGAGGGCCGGGGCGGGCGGAAGGTCGAGGAATGCCAGAGTCGTCGGATCGCCGACGCCCCAGGCGGCGCAATCGAGCAATAGCGGGCTCAGATCGGCCGAGAGGATCTCCGGCCGGGCGAAGGCTTCGAGCGCGCCGGTCGCGGCCTCCTCCCAAAGGCGGTAGCAGACACCCGGCTCGGTACGGCCGGCGCGGCCCCGGCGCTGATCGGCGGCGGCGCGGCTGACACGGCGGGTCTCCAGCCGGGTCACGCCGATATCAGGCTCGTAGACCGGGACCCGGGCGAGGCCGGAATCGATGACGACGCGCACGCCCTCGATGGTCAGCGAGGTCTCGGCGATGGCGGTGGCGAGCACGATCTTGCGCTTGCCGGCGGGCGCCGGCAGCACGGCGCGGTCCTGGTCGCGCTGGTCGAGCGCACCATAGAGCGGCGCGATCTCGACGGCGGGATCGCGTAGCCTCTCGCGCAGGCGCTCCTCGACGCGGCGAATCTCGCCCTGTCCCGGCAGGAAGACGAGTTGCGAGCCCGGCTGCTCGTTGAGCGCGAGCAAAACCGTCTCCATGACCTGATCCTCGATGCGCTTCAGCGGGTCGCGGCCGCGGTAGCGCGTCTCGATCGGAAAGGCGCGGCCCTCGCTCTCGATCACCGGCGCTTCGCCGAGCAGCTTCGCGACGCGGGCGCCGTCGAGCGTTGCCGACATGACGAGGATGCGCAGATCCTCACGCAGGCCGCCCTGCGCGTCGAGCGCAAGCGCAAGGCCGAAATCGGCATCGAGCGAACGCTCGTGGAATTCGTCGAAGAGGACGGCCGCGACGCCTTCGAGCGCCGGATCGTCCAGGATCATCCGCGCAAAGACGCCCTCGGTGACGACCTCGATGCGCGTCTTCGGACCAATCTTGGAGCCGAGGCGCACGCGCAGGCCGACGGTCTCGCCGACACGCTCGCCCAGGGTCTGCGCCATCCGGTTCGCCGCGCCGCGCGCCGCCAGCCGCCGCGGCTCGAGCAGGATGAGCTTGCCGCCCTTTGTCCAGGGCTCGTCGAGCAGAGCGAGCGGCACGCGCGTGGTCTTGCCGGCGCCGGGAGGGGCGACAAGCACGGCGTTCGGCCGACTCCGCAAGACAGCAGCGAGGTCGCCGAGAACGGCATCGATGGGAAGGGCGGTGTCGAAGGCGCGCATGCCCGGCGGATGTGGCGCAGGCTCGCCTCGCGCGCAAGCCACTCGCCAGCCCGCCCGTCCCATGCTAACCGCAAGCCCATGACAGAGACCGGCCAGACCCGCATCCAGAACCGCTTCCAGGCCTGCGCCCGCGAGGGCCGGGCGGCGCTCGTGACCTTCGTCACCGCCGGCGACCCCGATTTCGAGACGGCGAGCGCCATCCTCGCGGCCCTCCCCGCGGCCGGCGCCGACGTGATCGAGCTCGGCGTGCCCTTCACCGATCCGATGGCGGACGGCGTGCCGGTCCAGCTCGCCGGGCAGCGCGCGCTGAAAGCCGGGCAGACGCTGCGGAAGACGCTCGCCATGGTCGAGAGCTTCCGCACGGCCGGCCACGACACGCCGATCGTGCTGATGGGCTACTACAATCCGATCTACGCCTATGGCGTCGAGGCCTTCCTGGCCGAGGCACGCCGCGTCGGTGTCGACGGTCTCATCGTCGTCGATCTGCCGCCGGAGGAGGACGAGGAGCTCTGCCTGCCGGCGCTGAAGGCGGGGGTTTCCTTCATCCGCCTGGCCACGCCGACCACCGACGACAGGCGCCTGCCGAAGGTGCTGCAGAACACCTCCGGCTTCGTCTATTACGTCTCGATGACCGGCGTGACCGGCGGCGCCATCGCCGACTATGGCGCGGTCGGCGACGCGGTTGCCCGGATCAAGCGCCACACCGACCTGCCCGTCGCGGTCGGCTTCGGCGTGAAGACTGCGGCCGACGCCGCCACCATCGCCAAGAGTGCGGACGGTGTCGTCGTCGGCTCGGCCCTTGTGGAGCGCGTCCGGCTCTCGCTCGACAGCGACGGCAAGGCCACGGAAAAGACGGTTTCGGCTGTCACCTCGCTGGTCAGCGAACTCGCCCAGGGCGTCCGTTCGGCGGCCAAGGCGGCCTGAGGCCGGTTTCATTCAACGGTTGCGTCGCTTGCCCGCCGGCAGACGCGACCCCATTTTCGGCGTGACGGCGCCCCGGCGCTGAAAGCCCATCAGGGATTCATCCGATGAACTGGATTTCCGAAGTCGTCCGGCCGCGCATCAAGACGCTGTTCAAGCGCGAGACCCCGGAGAACCTCTGGATCAAGTGCCCCGATTCCGGGCAGATGGTGTTCCACAAGGATGTCGAGGCGAATGGCTACGTCATCCCCGGCTCCGAGCACCATATGCGCGTCACCGCGCCGGAGCGGCTGCGGCTGACCTTCGACGACGGCAAGTGGCTCGACGTCGCTTTGCCGGAGGTTTCCGTCGATCCGCTCAAGTTCCGCGACGAGAAGCGCTATGTCGACCGGCTGAAGGACGCCCGCGCCAAGACCGGCGCGCAGGACGCCTTCAAGATCGGCTATGGCCGGGTCAAGGGTCTGCCGATGACGCTGGCGGTGCAGGACTTCCACTTCATGGGCGGCTCGCTCGGCATGGCCGCCGGCGAGGCCTTCGTCAAAGGGGCCGAAACCGCGCTCGAGAAGAAAACCCCCTATGTCGTCTTCGCGGCTTCCGGCGGGGCGCGCATGCAGGAAGGCATCCTCTCGCTGATGCAATTGCCGCGGACGACCGTGGCGGTGCGCCGCCTGCGCGCGGCCGGCCTGCCCTATTTCGTGGTGCTGACCAACCCGACCACCGGCGGCGTCACCGCCTCCTACGCCATGCTGGGCGACATCCACATCGCCGAGCCCGGGGCGCTGATCGGCTTCGCCGGGCCGCGCGTGATCGAGCAGACCATCCGCGAGAAGCTGCCGGAAGGCTTCCAGCGCTCGGAATATCTCAAGGATCACGGTATGGTCGACATGGTCGTGCATCGCCGCGAGATCCCGGACACGCTGGCCCGGCTCGGCCGCCTGCTGACCAAGCAGCCGGCGGCGAAGAGCGAAGCCGCCGCTCCCGCGCGTCCGGTGGCCGAGGCCGTCTGAGGTTATTCACGGCTGGGGGCCGTCACGTCATGGGGTCTTCCGACGCCTTGCTCGCGCGCTTCATGGCGCTGCATCCCAAGCTGATCGACCTCTCGCTCGGCCGTATCCTCACCCTGCTGGAGCGGCTCGGCGACCCCCAGAAGAAGCTGCCGCCGGTGATCCATGTCGCCGGCACCAACGGCAAGGGCTCGACCATCGCCTTCATGCGGGCGATCCTCGAAGCGGCCGGCCTGTCCGTCCATGTCTATATCTCGCCGCATCTGGTGCGCTTCCATGAGCGCATCCGGCTGGGCGCGCCCGGCGGCGGCCGCTTCGTCGCCGAGGACAAGCTCGTCGAGGCGCTGGAGCGCTGCGAGGCGATCAATGCCGGCGACCCCATCACCTTCTTCGAGATGACGACGGCAGCCGGGCTCCTGCTCTTTGCGGAGAACCCCGCCGACGTGCTGCTGCTGGAGGTCGGACTCGGCGGACGCTTCGATGCGACGAACGTCATCGCGCACCCGGCCTGCACGGTGGTGACGCCGGTCTCGCTCGACCATTCCGAATATCTCGGCGACACCGTCACCAAGATCGCCGGCGAGAAGGCCGGCATCTTCAAGCGCGGCGCGCCGGCCGTGATCGCGCCGCAGGAGCCGGAGCCGACCGCGGTTCTCGAAGCCGCGGCCGAGCGCGCCGGCGCCTCCAAGATCCTCATCGGCGCGCAGGACTTCAACGTCCATGAGGCCGGTGGGCGGCTGGTCTACGAGGATGGCGACGGGCTGCTGGACCTGCCCTTGCCGCGCCTGACCGGGCGCCATCAGCACATCAATGCCGGGACCGCGATCGCGGCACTGCGCGCGGCCGGCTATAGCGCCCTGCCGACACGCGCCTTCGAGGAAGGCATGCGCCATGCCGACTGGCCGGCGCGGCTGCAGCGGCTGGCGCGCGGGCGCCTCGCCGAGATCGTGCCGGAGCGCGCCGAGCTCTGGCTCGACGGCGGCCACAACCCCGATGGCGGGCGCGTGCTGGCCCAGGCCATGGCCGACCTGGCCGACCGCAACCCGGCGCCGCTGGTGATGATCGCCGGCCTGCTCTCGACCAAGGACGCAGCCGCCACTCTCAGCCATTTCAAGGGGCTGGCGCAGGCGCTCTATGCCGTGCCGATCCAGAACTCGCTCGCCGCCCGCCCAGCCGAGGAAGTCGCCGATGCCGCCCGTGGCGCCGGCCTCGCGGCCGAGGTTTCCGGCTCGGTGGAACAGGCGCTCAGAACGATCGCGGCGCGCGACTGGCCGGCACCGCCGCGTATCCTGATCTGCGGCTCGCTCTATCTCGCCGGCGAGGTGCTCTCGGCCAACGGCACGCCACCGGCCTAGAGCCTATGACCCATGGAGAAAGCCGATCCGCTGCAGGAAGGCTTCGACGTCGCCGCGCCAGCTCTCGGTATCGCGGATATAGCGGTGCCCGTCCGTGCCATAGGCGGGCGCCGACACGAAGCGCGCGGCGCCGCCGGCCTCGGTGAAGGCCTTGAGCAGCCTGTTCGCCAGATCCGGCCCGAAGAAGCGGTCGTTGACGCTGTAGATCCAGAGCTCCGGCACATGGGAGTTTCGTCCATAGCGGGCTGCCGCAGCCACGAGTTCGTCAGGCTTGCAGACGTCATCCGGACCGCGCGAGCCGCGCCCGCCTGCGAAGTTCACGACCCCGATCAGCCCTTTGAGCGGCTGCGATGCGGCGGCGATCGACCCCCAGCCGCCGGCGGAGACGCCCATCAGCACGATCCTCGTCGGATCGGCATCGCGACGCGAGGCGACGCTCAACGCAGCGGCCCGGATATCCTCCGCCGTGGCCAGCCCCGCCTGGTAATAGCGCGCACGCTCGCAGCCGCCGTAATCCTCGGCCCAGCGCAAAGGATGCGGGCCGTAGCCGCGCCGGATGGGCACGGCGACCAGAATGCCGCGACGGGCCAGGCTTTCGGCGACCCCGCGGAGCGTGCCTCGGCCGAAATCGCTCCTGCCCGCCGCATCGCGGGGACTGCCATGCGACAGGACGAGCACGGGAAAAGGACCGGCTCCGCTCGGAACGTAGAGATGGACCGGGATCGGCGCGCCGTCGACATGCGCAACGGTGTCTTCGCGTGACTGCGCCCAGAGGGGCGCGCCGGCGAGTATCCACGCAAACGCCAGCGCGAAGGCGGCTGATGCTCTCCGGCGCCGATCAGCGCCAAACCGCCTGAAACGAAGCATATCGAGATTCTCGGGAGCGAGGCAGCGATGACGAAGCAGAATGACACCGGTTGGCGCGATGTCGCAAGGATCGGCCAGGGCAGCTGGTATATCGAGCAAGGCGACAAGAGCGAGGCGATCGCGGCGCTCAGGCGCGGCCTCGATCTCGGTCTCAGCCATATCGACACCGCCGAGATGTATGGCGACGGCCGCTCCGAGGCGATCATCGGCGAGGCCATCGCGGGCCGGCGCGACGAGGTCTTCCTGGTATCGAAGGTGCTGCCGCACAACGCCTCCCGGCAGGGCGTGCGCGCCGCCTGCGAGCGCTCACTGAAGCATCTGAAGACCGACCGGCTCGATGGCTACCTGCTGCATTGGCGCGGACCGCATCCGCTGGAAGAGACCTTCGCCGCCTTCGAGGCGCTTAAGCAGGAGGGCAAGATCCTCTCCTGGGGCGTCAGCAACTTCGACGAGGACGACCTCGACGAGGCACTCGCCGCCGCCGGCAAGGGCAGGATCGCCTGCAACCAGGTGCTCTACCATCTGCGTGAGCGTGCCATCGAGCACGCCGTGATCCCATGGTGCGAGCGGCACGGCGTCGCCGTCACCGCCTACAGCCCTTTCGGCCATGACGATTTCCCCGCCCCCGGGAGCGCTCAGGGCAAGGTGCTGTCCGAGATCGCCAGGGAGCACGATGCGACGCCGCGGCAGGTCGCGCTCGCCTTCCTGACACGGCGATCGAGCGTCTTTGCGATCCCGAAGGCGGGCAGGGTCACCCATATCGAGGACAATGCCGGGGCGCTGCGTCTTGCCCTCTCGGGGACCGACATCGCCCGCATCGACGCCGCCTTCCCGCGCGGCCGCAAACCACAGGCGTTGCCAATGATTTGATCGGTGCCGGAAACCACGTTCCGTCTTCCCACTTTACAGGCTCCGGCGCCCGCGCTTTCCTAGGGTCAAGGGCGACGGCCACCAGAGCCTCACGAGCGCCCGCTCAGCAGTAGCGTCTTCGGAGTTCGGGCGATGCGTCGCGTTCTCGGCATCTTGGCCGTCTTGTTCCTGTCCGTGCTCAGCGCCGCCCAGGCGCAAGCCGGCGTCGACGTCAGGGTCGACATCGCCGCCCAGCGCATGAAGGTCACCACCAGCGACGGCGAGGTCCATGACTGGAAGATCTCCTCCGGCCGCAGCGGCTTCCGCTCACCGAACGGCGTGTATCGGCCGACCCGTCTCGAGAGGAGCTGGTATTCGCGCAAATATGGCGGAGCGATGCCCTACGCGGTTTTCTTCCGCGGTGGCTACGCCATCCACGGCACGACGGCGGTCGGGGCACTCGGCCGCCCTGCCTCGCATGGCTGCATCCGGCTGCATCCCGCCAATGCCGCCAAGCTGTTCGCACTGGTGAAGAAGTATGGTGCCGGCCAGACCCGGATCGCGCTGAACGGCGCTGCGACCGACAATCTCTCGCGCTTCGCCAAGGCATCGACGACATCGAAGGCCAAGTTTGCGAAGGCTGCCCCGTCGAAGCAAAAGATCGCCAAGGCCAAGCCTCGCAGCCAGGACAGCACGATCGCGCAGCAACGCCAGGGCCATGGCTGGGAGGCGGCCCGCGGCCAGATCCTGCTGCGCCCGGCCCTGCCGGCCAATGCCTATGGCTACCAGCCCTATTATCCCAGCGGCTATGGCTACGGCTGGCGCTGAGGAGCAAGCCGAAAGCTAGAGCGCTTCCGGCACGATCCTGAGCCAGCCTTCCAGCACCTCGCCCGGCGCAAGCCGCTTCAAGGGAGCAGCCGCGCGTGCCGCCGGCTCGCTCGGCGCGCCGATGGCGTGGCTCTGCGGCTCGACGCAGAGGAAGTCGGCCCCGGGCGGTGCCCAGACGACCGGACAGTTCAGGCTTTCGCTCGCGGTCAGCGTCACGGAGAGTCCGGCCGAGGGCGTCTCGATCCGGGCGCAATCGTCCCAGCCGAGGAAGCTCCAGGCCGTTACGGCACCGGAACGGAACGGGCGCGGGTCGACAAAGGGGCCGCCCTGCACAAAGGTTTCCTGCCCTGTGGCGCGAAAGGCTTCGCCGAAGATGAGCGCACCGCTGGCGCGCATCACGAGGCGCGTATCGGCTGCGCAGGGGAACCAGGGATGGTGGCCGATCCCGAAGGGTAGTGCCGTTTCCGCCTCGTTCTCGATCGAGAGGCGGATGGTCATACCGGCTTCGTCGAGGGAAATGTCCTGGCGGGCGCGGTAGCGATACGGGTCCGCCCCCTCCGTTCGCCGATGCTCGATGAGGGTATGACCGCGGTCATACCGCAGCACCTCCCAAGCGGACTGCCAGCCGAAACCATGGATGGTGCCGGCCGGATCGTTGGCCGGAACCTGGAAGCGGCTCTCACCGTCATCGATCACGCTGCCGAAAGCCCGGTTGGCGAAAGGCAGCATGGCCCAGGTGCCGAAGAAGTTGGGGGAAGCGGTCGTGGCCTCGCTCCCCTGTGGCCGCAGAACATCGTGCCGGCGCCCATCCGGCCCGGTCCAGATCATGCGCGAGACGATGCCGCCGATCTCCGGAATGACCACGGCCTCCAGGCCGCCCGCTTGCAGCTCCAGCATCGCGCTTGTCCGATTCGTCCGTTATCCGAGGTCACAGCGTTGCCGTGATTGCAGGGCGGGCACAAGCCGGCACGCCTTGACCCGGTCCGGCATGGCGGAGACAGTCGCGCGCTAGATCGCCGCGCGTTCTACCGGACGCGGTTACGGCGATCTATATATTTGTTATCGCATCGGATTCTCCCGAGAAGTGGATTCCACTTTTCGGTCCGATGCTATTACCGGAGCCTAGCATGCCCAAACCTCTGATCGCGCTCGACTGGGGCACGACCCGCGCGCGCGCCTTCCTGATCGCGGAGACAGGTGAGGTTCTGCGGCGGCGGATCGCCGATCAGGGCATCCAGTCCGTACCGGCCGGCGGCTACCCCGCCGCCTTCGAGGCCCTCGCCGGGGATTTCCGGCGCGCCGCGCCCGATGCCGCCATCGTGCTCGCCGGCATGGTCGGCAGCCGCAATGGCTGGATCGAAGCGCCTTATGTCGCTTGCCCCGCCTCGCCGGCTGCGATTGCCGCCGCTGCGATCCGCGTCGAGCTCGACAAGGATACGACGGCAACCATCATTCCCGGCCTGAGCTACGACGACGGCGCCTTCGACGTCATGCGCGGCGAGGAAACTCTCATCGTCGGACTTGGTCTCGATGACGGCATCGCCTGCCTGCCGGGCACCCATTCGAAATGGGCAGAGATCAGAGACGGACGGATCACGCGCTTCGCCAGCTTCATGACGGGCGAGATCTACGGGCTGCTACGCAACGGCTCGATCCTGGGCCGCCTGGCGGAGGAAGCTGCCGAAGGCGATGCCGCCAGTGGCGCAGCGCGCGGACGGGCCGGCGCTTTGCGCCCCGGCGGCCTGCTCAATACGGCCTTCGCCGCGCGCACCGAGGTTCTCGCCGGGCGGATGCGCGGCGGCGAGGTCGGCCCCTATCTTTCCGCGCTTCTGGTCGGCCAGGAGATCGCGGGGGCACAGGCTATCTTCGGGAGGCGAAATCAGGTCCACCTCGTCGCCGACGGCGCTCTGGCAGAAAGCTATGGCGGCGCGCTGGCTGCGGCCGGGCTCACCGTGACCATGGTCACGCCCGAGCAGGCCTTTGTCGCGGGCATCCGGCGTCTTGCGAGCGATATCGCCGGATAATCGTCGCCGACGCGCCCCGCCACCGCTGTGCCAATTGCCGAAGCCTCGTGCCGGTAAGCGTGGATTAAGTCTGCGGACAATCCATACCCGGCGCCCGGCCATTGCGGAAAATCCTGCCGAACCTCTTCACCCTTCTTCAGGGCACCATGTTCATGGTCATGGCCTGGATAAGGCTGGGGAAAGATCGTGACATCGCACCCGATGGTATGGGCCTTGGGCGTGGCTGGCTTCGCCATTGTCGGCTCTCTCGGCTACACGCAATGGCTTGCTCCCCGGATCGGGGACCAGACACCATCGGTAGCGGTCGCCTCCGCCGAGCCAGCCGCGCCGGGGCCGCGCCAGCCCGTGACGCTCGCCGTGGCCGCCGACTATCGCGGGCACTACATCGTCCATCCGAGCGTCGAGAACTACCGGATCAAGATGATGGTCGACACCGGCGCCAGCATCGTCGCGCTGACCGCAGCCGACGCCCAGGCGCTCGGCATCAAGTCGGATGCCAATGCGCGCAAGATGATGCTGAGCACGGCCAACGGCACGGTTACGGGCTATCACACGGTGCTGCGCGAAATCCGCCTCGGCGACATCGTCGTGCGCAATGTCGACGCCGTCGTGCTGCCCGAACGCGCCCTTTCGATGAGCCTGCTGGGCAATTCATTTCTGAGCAAGCTACAGGGCTATGAGGTCCAGACCGGGCGGATGGTGCTGCGCGGCTAGAAAAGCGCGCCGGCCGCCCTGAACGAAGGCAGCCTGCCGGCGTCGGCGCTTAGCGTCAGTTGAACTTGGGGCAGCCCGTCACATCGCTGCGAACGATTTGCTCGATATTGTTGTCCCCCGCGGGCTTGCCGTTACGGGGGCGGGAATAGATCGGGTTGTCGCCCAGCGTGGCGTTCGCAATGAACGAGAAGGCATCCTTCCCGATCGGAGGCACGAAGTCATAGCTCGCGCGTGCCATGATCACGGATGTGCTGGGGACTTTGACGCTGCTCGGCAAGGAAACCGTGTCACCACGCGCCGGCACTGTGGCCCCATTGTATCCGCTGGCCCAGCAAATGCGGCCGATGCCGTTGGCATCGATGACGATACTGGCAATCATCATCTTCACTTTCGCGGAGCTGTAAGGCAGCATGATCGTCTCGCCCGCCTTGAAGATGTTGGTGATCTCGGCCGTCGGAATCGTCTGAAGACGTGCCGTCAAATCGCTCAAGGTCGACGTCAGCTGCGTCACTTTGCGATTGATCATGACCATCTGCGCAAGGTTGACCATGCCGAGATATGCCACAGCCAGCACAGGCAGCACCATCGCGAACTCGATGGCGGCCACCCCCCCGCTGTTGCTGCGAAAGCGGAGCCACAGGCCGGGCGATCCCTCGCGGCTCATCTTCGCTCCGAATCTGATCATGGAACGAACGGCTCCGCCCGGAAGGCCACACTCGCAACGATGCCGCGCCGGCCGGAATCCGCGCTGCCTATGTTGGCGAGGCTGGTCGACGCCCAGCTCGTGAGGAACAACTTGTAGTCGAGTACGGCCCGGACGACGACGATCTGGTTCGCGTCGGGCTGGCGGTAGGAAAAGCTGCTCGTATCAAGATTGCGGCCAGCGAGAGGGTTGCTGCTGGAAGTTCCCGTGCTGGCCGCGGAAAAGTCACCATAGGTGCGGACATCGATAGCCAGTTTGCTGCAGTCGATCATGTTCATCGCCCGCGCGCAGACATCGTCGCGGAAAGCGGCTGTATTGACGGAGGCGGTGGTCGAGCTATAGCGGCTACGCGACTCGCCGGTGAGCAGCACGCGCGACGCTTGCGACAGCGATTCCTCCAGGACCTGATTGGTCCAGAACATCAGCCCCGTCTCGATGATCGCCCAGATCAGCATGAAGAAGGGCAATGCGACGAAGCCGAACTCCACCGCCGTCGCCCCGTTCTCGGAACGCCGGAACCGCCGGATGACGGAATGCCCGGCGCGGCTCTCCCGCTCGGCTGCGATGCTCGCCTTCTCCGCTCGCGCAATAGGATGAAACATTTGCTGGCCTCGTCGAGCCCATTGCTCCGACCCGCCGATATCTACGGCAAAACAATTTCAGATCGGTTAGGAGCGTTTCGCCGGCACACCTGGCGAGGCAAAGGTTTCATTTACCTTGCCCGCGGCAAGGCGCCTACGCGCGTGAATCCACTATAGGACAGGATCGCCTGGCAGCGGCATCGCTGCAATTCCGCCGCGGCTCTCACGCATGGGATGCCGCTTGCCGGATCTCTATTTGGACCCAACGCCGGTTGCCTGAGCGTTGCGGCTCGTGGCCTGCGCCCCGACTTCGCCGAAATATTTCTGAGCGTCGCCCAGTTGGGCCGCAGGCTGGCATGTGGGCGTGCAGGAATAGCTTTCGCGCTCCATGCCGCGCTGCACTGTCAGGACCGTATCAGACGCCGCGCCAACCCGAACCACCGATTCCGCGAGCAATGCGCCGGTGCCATCGAGCGCGATCAGATTGGTCACGCCGAAACTCTTGCCGGTGACCACCATCACTCCGTTGCGCTGCACGGACACATCGGCGATGGCGGGATTGCCGACGATGACTGTCTGGGCCTTCTCGGGCAGGCGCACGACCTTGGCGTGATCGACCAGGACCAGTACGCTCTCGTTCTGGCCGTCCTGGGGCGCGGCGACCGCTGGAGCGATGGCCGGACCAACCATGGCGAGGATCATGGCGACCGCCCGAGGCGCGGACAGACGGCACCTTTCCGGCGGGTGATTGGTCGACATGGCGATGCCCCAAGCTCTGCGATGACACCAGACAAGCGCAAACTGATGAACCGAGTCTTAAAACCGCTGGAGGCAGCGAATTCCTGCGTTGTCATCGCAGTTGACGAAGCGGAATAAGCGCGGCACGCACGGCTCAAACGCCAAATCAATCCAAATACAACGAACGTATGTCGTCAGTTAAATATCTCATTTACCGATTATTTCATAGATCAAGTCTTGGATATTTTACAGAATACTTTCTATATATCCGTTAAATGGCCCGTTAACCACAGCGAAGACATCCCGATAAATCAATCAATTCTTGGGTCGCCTTAACCGATCAGCAAGAGGAGGGGGCTAATGTCGTTCTTGTCGCTGACCGAAGCCGCTTCAGAGCGAAGGCAGCCGTCAAACCGTGGTGTAAAGGAGTTCCATCATGACCAATGTTTTCGCTCGCTTCGTCAAGGACGAGTCCGGCGCCACCGCGATCGAGTACGGCCTGATCGCCGCCCTGATCGCCGTCGTCTGCATCACCGTCTGGACCAATATCGGCTCGAACCTCACCGCCAAGTTCCAGAAGGTCGACGACGCACTCAGCAAGTGATCAGAATTCGCGAGCGTAGAGCGCAGCGTCGCTCCCTCGCTTGAACGCCCCGGGTGACCGGGGCGTTCTGCCCTTTACAGCGTGGCTTTGCCATCGGCGTAAGGCTTTGGTGAGACAGTCCTGACAACATCGTCGCGAGGAATGGAGTAGTCGTCCCATGACCCTGTCGCAGATCGTGATCCTCGGCGTCTTTCCCCTCGCCATGGCTTATGCAGCGGCAAGTGATCTCGTCTCGATGACGATCTCGAATCGACTTTGCCTGTCCCTGGTCGTCGCTTTCGCCCTTTGCGCCGTGCTGTTGGGCCTCAGCCTAGAAGACGTCGCCTGGCATCTGGCAGCCGGCATGATCGTTCTCGTCGGGGCCTTCGGCCTGTTCGCGGCAGGCTGGATCGGCGGCGGCGACGCCAAGCTCGCCGCGGCGACCGCTCTCTGGTTCGGCTTCGACCAGCTCATGCCTTACCTCCTGCTTTCCAGCTTCGGTGGCGGCCTGCTGACGCTGCTGATCCTGCGCTTGCGCTCGCACCCGCTGCCTTCTCCTGCAGTGAATTGGGATTGGGCGCAGCGACTGCACGCGCCGAAGGAGGGCGTTCCCTATGGAATAGCTCTTGCGTTCGCCGCTCTGTTCATCCTGCCGGAAACGGCCATCTGGCGCGCCGCGATCGGCGTGTGAACGAGGATGGCGACGTAACGTTACTCCGCGTCAAAAAATATACGTCCGATTAACCATAAGTTGACGTTTCGCGACGACGATCCGGGATGAGGGCCAGCTCCGTCTGGCTGAGGATCGGACGTCGATGAGTCCCGCACGCATCATCATTCTCGTGGTCGCGCTGGCGGCAGGCGTCGGCGCCGCGCTGCTTGTTCAGCAGCCATCGCAGGCCCCGGCGCCGGTCGCCAAGGTCGAGCAGGCGCCAACCGTGCCCGTGCTCGTTGCAGCCAGCGACATCCCGATCGGCAACACGGTGACAGCCAATGATCTGCGGTGGCTGAACTGGCCGATCGCCGGCGTGCCAGGCGGCGTCATCCGCAAGGACGAAACCCCTGAGGCCGAGAAAGAGATCATCGGCCAGGTCGCCCGCTACGCCATTCTCGGCGCCGAGCCGATCCGTCGCGAGAAGCTGATCAGGACCGACGGAACAGGCTTCCTCTCCGCCGTGTTGCCCTCCGGCATGCGCGCGGTGGCGATCAGCACCGACAGCCGCGGTGCCAACACCGCAGGCGGATTCATCCTGCCCAACGACCGTGTCGACGTCATCTGCACCTGGCGCGGCGAGTCCACCTCCGGCCGCGGCGAGGCCCAGGTCAGCGAAACCATCCTCCGCAATATCCGTGTTCTGGCGATCGGCCAGAATGTGCAGGAGCGCAACGGCGAGAAGGTCGTGGTCGGCGAAACCGCGACGCTCGAGGTCGATCCCGGCCAGGTCGAAGTCCTGATCCAGGCGCAGAAGACAGGGACACTCTCCCTGGCTCTGCGCAGCCTGAAGGACGCCAACGAGCCGGCGCCGCCGCCTTCCGCCGACAACTCGATGACCCTCGTGCGCTACGGTGTCATCTCGAAGAGCGCAAAGCCATGACCAGATGCTCGTTTCGCCTCGCCACGGCTCTTGCGCTCGTCTTGATCGCCGACGGCGCCAGCGCGCAGTCGCCCGGCCGGGATGCCGCTCCGGTGCTCAATGTCGGCACCAGCGAGCACGCGATCTCACGCAAGCTCGACCTCTCGATCGGCCGCTCGCTGATCGTCGAACTGCCGCGCGACGCCAAAGAGGTGTTCGTCGCGAATCCGAAGGTCGCCAATGCGGTGGTGAGGACCGCGCGCAAACTCTTCGTCATCGGCATCGCCGATGGCGCGACCTCGATGTTCGTGATGGATGGCGAAGGCCGCCAGATCACTGCGCTCGAGATCAATGTCGGGCGCGATCTCAACGTCCTGCGCCAGACGCTGCGCACCGCGCTGCCGAACTCGCAGATCGAGATCAAGCCCGCCGGCGATTCGATCCTGCTGGTCGGGACTGTTCCCAATGCCTCTGAGGCGACGCAGGCCGTCGACATCGCCAACGCCTTCGTCGGCGTGTCCGACAAGAGCAACGCCAAGGGCGCGGTGATCAACTCGCTGACGATCCGCGACCGCGACCAGGTAATGGTCAAGGTGACGGTGTCGGAGATCTCGCGCAAGGCGATCAAGCAGCTCGGCATCAATTCAACCGGCGAGTGGAAGCTGGGCAAGTTCTCGATCACGCCGAACATCGACAACCCCTTCTCTCTGTCGCCGCAGGCCCTGTCCGCCACAGCGATCGGGGCCGGTATCGGCAATTCGCAGAACTTCACGCTGCGGGCTCTCGAGCGGGCGGGCCTTGCCCGCGTTCTGGCCGAGCCGAACGTCACCGCGATCTCGGGAGAGAGCGCGAAGTTCACGGCCGGCGGCGAAGTTCCGGTCCCCACCGGCTACACCTGCGACCCTGCCAAGGCCGTCTGCTCGCTCGGCGTCCAGTACAAGCCGATCGGCGTCGCCCTCAACTTCACGCCGATCGTGCTCTCGGCCAACAAGATCAGCATGCGTATCGCGACCGAGGTCACCGAGCTCGACTTCGAGAACCAGATCGTACTCCAGGGCGACCGGAACCAGCCCACCGTCACGGTCCCCGCTTTCCGCGTGCGCAAATCCGACACGACGGTCGAATTGCCGTCCGGCGGCACGTTGGCCACCGCCGGCCTGATCCAGCGCGTCTCCAAGACCTCGCTCAACGGCCTGCCCGGGCTGATGAACCTGCCGATCATCGGCGTGCTGTTCCGCTCGCGCGACTACCAGCGCGAGGAGACCGAGCTGATGATCACTGTCACGCCCTACATCGCCAAGCCGATGCAGCCGAACGAGGTCCAAAGGCCCGATGACGGCTTCGTGGAGTCCCATGACGCCCAGGCCGTCCTGCTCGGCCGCCTGAACAAGCTCTACGGCAGCGGCGGCGGCCCAATCCCGCAGGCCTACAAGGGCCGCGTCGGCTTCATCGCCGACTGACCGAACCGGATGGATAGCACCATGATGGATGGCCCGACCATGACGGTTCCTCTCCGGGAGAAAGCCACCGCCACGCACCTGCTGGCACTTGCGCTGACGTTGGGCGCCCTCGCTGGCGGCTGCGCCGGAAAGGGCGCGCAGGCGGACCCTCCTTCCATCTACCCGCCCGATGTCCGGGAAAGGCATCCGATCGTGTTGCGCGACGCGCCACGCTCGCTCGACGTGTTCGTCGGCCGCGCCGGCACCACGCTCGACAGCCGCCAGGCGGAGGACGTCGCGGATTTCGCACAGGCATTCCGCAAGTCCGGCAAGGGCGGCCTTGTCGCGGAAGTTCCGACCGGTTCGAGGCGCGAGCGGGCGACGCACGATACGCTCGCGGGAATCCGCGCGGCGCTGGCGCGCAACGGCGTCTCGCCGAACGCGCTGAACGTCCGCAGCTACCCGGTCCAGGATCCCGGCCTCGCCTCGCCGATCCGGCTGAGCTTCGCGTCGCTGCAAGCCGTCGTGCCACACCAGTGCGGCCAGTGGCCGACGGACCTCGGCGTGTCCGACTTCAAGTTCTCGACATCGAACGAAGCCTACTGGAACTTCGGCTGCGCCACCCAGGCCACATTGGCCGCGCAGGTCGCCGATCCGATCGATCTGGTCAGGGCCCGCGACGAAGGCCGCCCCGACATCGTCAAGCGGATGGGCGCCATCGCGAAGATCCGCGACGGCAAGGATCCCTCGACCCAGTATCGCCAGCAGACACCGCAGATCAATTCAACTGTCGGAGGCAGCAACTGATGCAGCCCGCGACAAGCGAAACACCGGCGGTCGAGGCGAACGGCGACGAGATCATCGCGCCGCTGCCGCGCATCACGCTGCAGGCCTTCTGCGAGACGCCGGCCGTCGCCGCCACGATGCAGGCGGCCATTGCCGACCGGCGCATGGACAAGACCCATGCCCGCATCCAGATGGGCGGAGCGGCCGCAGCCGTCGAAGCCTTCCGGACGGCGCCGACTCCGAACGTCATCGTGCTCGAGACCATGTCCGATGCGGCAACCCTGATCGGGCATCTCGATACGCTGTCGGAGAGCTGCGACCCCGGCACGAAGGTCGTCGTGATCGGCCATGTCAACGACGTGCAGCTCTACCGGGAGCTGCTGCGCCGCGGCGTCAGCGAGTATCTGATCGCGCCGCTCGAGACGCTCGACCTGCTGCGCACCCTCTCGGAACTCTACATCGCACCGGAAGCCCGCCATCTCGGCCGCGTCATCGCGGTGGTCGGCGCCAAGGGCGGCGTCGGCGCCTCGACCATCGCGCACAACATGTCCTGGGCGATCGCCCGGAATCTCGACGCCTCCACCGTGATCGTCGATCTCGACATCGCGTGGGGCACAGCCGGCCTGAACTTCAACCAGGACCCACCTCAGGGGATCGCGGAAGCGGTCTTCGCCCCTGAGCGCCTCGATTCCAACCTGTTGGACAGGCTACTTTCGCGCTGCAGCGACAATCTGGCCCTGCTTGCGGCTCCTGCGGTCCTCGACCGGACCATCGACCTCGATGAGGACGCGCTGGAGCAGCTGCTGGAACTGCTGCGCGCCAGCGTTCCCTGCATCGTCCTCGACGTGCCGCATCAGTGGAGCAGCTGGGTCAAGCGGACGCTCATCGGCGCGGACGAGATCGTGGTAGTCGCCGAGCCGGAGCTCGCCTCCCTGCGCAATGCCAAGAACATCGTCGATCTGTCGCGCGCGACCCGGCCCAACGACGCGGTCGCCCGTCTCGTGCTGAACAAGGTCGGCGTGCCCAAACGACCGGAGATCAATGCCGCCGAGTTCTCCAAGGCGCTCGGCGTCGACGTCCTCTGCACGATCCCTTTCGACGCCCAGCTCTTCGGCACGGCCGCCAACAACGGCCAGATGATCGCCGAGGTCCAGGCCGGCAGCAAGGCAAGCGAGGCTTTCACCCAGATCGCCAGCGCGCTGACCGGACGCGGCGAAGCCAAGCGCGGCCGGCGCAGCCTGTTCGAGCCGCTGGTCGCGAAGCTGAAACGCCGCAAGGCTTCCTGATGACGCGCAACCGGCCAGACGGACAGCCAGTCAGGGGATCGCGCCGAGGAAGCAGGAATGTGCGCGCGCCCGTGGCACGCGCGGGAGTGTGTTGAGATGTTCGGGAAGCGATCCGCGGGCGCGACCGTCGCGCCGAACCTGAGCGCCAGGAGCCCAGCCGCCCTTCAGCCGGCGACGCGCAAGCCGGAGCAGGTCCAGCCCACCGCCGAGGAACGCAAGTTCGCGCCGGTCGAGGCAGCGACGCGCTCCGAAGAATACTATCAGATGAAGAGCATGATCTTCGGGGCGCTGATCGAGGCGATCGATCTGTCGCAGCTTGCGAAGCTCGACTCGGAATCGGCGCGGGAGGAAATCCGCGACATCATCAACGAGATCATCTCGCTGAAGAATGTCGTGCTCTCCATTGCCGAGCAGGAAGAACTGCTCGACGACATCTGCAACGACGTTCTCGGCTACGGACCGCTCGAACCGCTGCTGGCGCGCGACGACATCGCCGACATCATGGTCAACGGTGCGA
This sequence comes from Allobosea sp. 05L423, assembly GCF_056397745.1. Lineage (NCBI taxonomy): Bacteria > Pseudomonadati > Pseudomonadota > Alphaproteobacteria > Hyphomicrobiales > Alloboseaceae > Allobosea > Allobosea sp. 05L423. Next base: position 57,571 of record NZ_JBFTOA010000018.1, read on the forward strand.
ACCGCACCTTCATCGAGACCGGCGGCAAGATCCAGCTCACCAACATCCGCTTTCGCGACAATGCGCAGTTGATGAACATCTGCCAGCGCATCGTCAGCCAGGTCGGGCGGCGCGTCGACGAAAGCTCGCCGATCTGCGACGCGCGCCTCGCCGACGGCTCGCGCGTCAACGTCATCGGACCGCCGCTCGCGATCGATGGGCCCGCGCTCACCATCCGCAAGTTCAGGAAGGACAAGCTGACGCTCGACCAGCTCGTCAAGTTCGGCGCGATCTCGCCGCCCGGCGCCGAGATCCTGAAGATCATCGGCCGCGTCCGCTGCAACATCGTCATCTCCGGCGGCACCGGTTCCGGCAAGACGACGCTGCTGAACTGCCTGACCAACTTCATCGACGATGACGAGCGCGTCATCACTTGCGAGGACGCCGCCGAGCTCCAGCTCCAGCAGCCGCATGTCGTGCGCCTTGAGACACGCCCGCCCAATCTCGAAGGCACCGGCGCGGTCACGATGCGCGACCTCGTCAAGAACTGCCTGCGCATGCGCCCCGAGCGGATCATCGTCGGCGAGGTGCGCGGACCGGAGGCCTTCGACCTGCTCCAGGCGATGAACACCGGCCATGACGGCTCGATGGGCACGCTCCACGCCAACTCGCCACGCGAATGTCTCAGTCGTATCGAGTCGATGATCACCATGGGCGGCTTCTCGCTGCCGTCGAAGACGCTGCGCGAGATGATCTGCTCCTCGGTCGATGTCATCATCCAGGCACAGCGCCTGCGCGACGGCTCGCGCCGCATCACTCACATCACCGAGGTGATGGGGATGGAAGGCGAGGTCATCACGACGCAGGACCTCATGCTCTACGACGTGCTCGGCGAGGACGCCGCGGGCAAGCTGATCGGCCGCCACCGCTCGACCGGCATCGGCCGCCCGCGCTTCTGGGAGCGGGCTCGTTACTTCGGCGAGGAGCAGCGCCTCGCCACCGCACTCGACCAGCTCGAGCAGGTAAATGATGGCTTTGCAGCCTGAACGGAGGCCCTTGTCGGGAGCCAAGCCATGAATTCGAGCACGCTCGCCATCGCCGCACTGGCCACGCTCGCCGTTGGCGGCGTCGCCTATGCGCTGCTTTATCCTACGCTGAGCGGCGAAAAGCGTGCCGAGAAGCGGCGCAAGGAATTTGCCGGTCCCAGCACGATGCGCAGCATCGACCGGGAAGCACAGGCCAGGGCCAAGCGCGGGCAGGTCGCGCAAAGCCTCAAGGAGATCGAGAACCGCGAGAACGCCCGCAACAAGCTGACGCTCGAAGCGCGCATCGGCCAGGCCGGCCTGAGCTGGACCCGCCAGAAATACTACGTGATCTGCGCTGTGACCGCCGCCGTCGCCGGCCTCGTCCTGCTGATCTTGAGCGGCAATATGATCATGGGGGCTGTCGGTCTGTTCATCGGGGCGCTAGGCCTGCCGGCCTGGTTCCTGAAGCATTGCAAAACGAAACGTCTGAAACGGTTCGCCATTGAGTTCCCCAACGCGCTCGACGTCATCGTCCGCGGCATCAAGGCCGGCCTTCCAGTCAATGATTGCCTGCGCATCATTGCCTCCGAAGCCGTAGAGCCCGTCAGGGGCGAGTTCCGGCAGATCATCGAGGCCCAGACGCTCGGCTTGCCGCTCGCCGAAGCTGCGGGAAAGCTCTACGAGCGGATGCCCTGCGCGGAAGCAAATTTCTTCGGCATCGTGATCGCCATCCAGCAGAGGACCGGCGGCAACCTGTCCGAGACCCTGGCGAACCTCTCGCGCGTCCTGCGCGAGCGGCGCAAGATGCGCGACAAGATCCAGGCGGTCTCGATGGAAGCCAAGGCCTCCGCCGGTATCATCGCCGCCCTGCCGCCGTCGGTTGCTGTTCTCGTCTATCTCTCCACCCCGAGATATATCGAGCTCCTGTGGCTCACCCAGATGGGCAAGCTCGCCCTCGTCGGCTGCGGCATATGGATGCTGATGGGCGTCCTGGTCATGCGCAAGATGATCAATTTCGAGATCTGAGGTGGATGCGTGATTTCCCAGATCGTCGACAAGCTCACCGATCCGCAATTCATGCTTGCGCTGCTGGCCGCCGTCGCGGCCGCGGCCACGGTGCTGACCGTCGCGATCCCGCTGACCGAGGGCAATACCCTCCAGAAGCGTATGAAGAACGTCGCGACGGAGCGCGAGAAGATCCGGGCACGCGAGCGCGATCGGCTCAACCGCCAGAACGAGAAGGTGAGCCTGCGCCAGGAGCCGAAAGCCTACATGCGGCGCATCGTCGAGCAGTTCAAGCTCGGCGACTGGCTGGGAACCGAGAACGCCAGGAAGCAGCTCACCATGGCAGGCTATCGGGGACCGCAGGCGGAAATCGCCTTCCTGTTCTTCCGCCTCGCCGTACCCGTCGGCTTTTTCCTGTTCACGCTGTTCTATCTTTTCGTCATCAACGGTTTCGGCCAGTCGCTGCTTATGAAGATCGCGATCGCGATCGGCGGCGCCTATATCGGCATCAAGGCGCCGGAAGTCTTCCTGTCCAACCAGATCAGCAAGCGGCAGATCTCGATGCGCCTGGCCTTCCCGGACGCGCTAGACCTGCTGCTGATCTGCGTGGAGTCCGGCATGTCGATCGAGCAGGCGTTCCGCAAGGTCGCGAACGAGATCGGCAGCCAGTCCGTGCCCCTGGCCGAGGAGTTCGCTCTCTGCACGGCGGAGCTCTCCTATCTGACCGACCGCAGGGTCGCCTATGAGAACCTCGCGATGCGGACCGGTCTTGAAAGCGTCAAGTCGGTCTCGACGGCGCTGATCCAGGCCGAACGCTATGGCACGCCGCTCGGCACGGCGCTGCGCACCCTGGCGCAGGAGAGCCGCGATCAGCGCATGAACGCCGCCGAGAAGAAGGCCGCCGCCCTGCCGCCTAAACTGACCGTGCCGATGATCCTGTTCTTCCTGCCGGTACTCTTCGTCATCATCATGTTTCCGGCGCTGGTGCAGGTCTTCGGTTGGAAGTGACTTAAGCCTGAACGAGCGACAGGGGCCATCAACGCGGATCGCCGATGATGGCGAGCCGCAGCTATGTAAATCAGCGGTCGCAGGCGGCCGCGCAAACCGTCCGCGCCTCGGCTGCTCCAGCTTTCGCCCGGAGGTTCTGCCAGGCACACCAAGGGAAGCTTCGCAGCTCGGTCAGCCTCGGCGGTCCGTATCGGCCGACCTGTCCGGAGTCTGCGCCAGCGGAGGCTTGGCGGTGGGCTGCCCCCGGCCCTTCGCGCCCTTGAGCAGGTCCCAGCTGTTCTGCTGGCTGACGCTGCGCTTGAGATAGGCGATCGTCGCCGCCGCCTCGGCCGGACTCTGGTCGCGCCGGGCCATGGCCTCGGCCTCGCCGAAGCGGCCCTGAAGCCCGAGCACCAGAACCAGATTCTGGCGCACACGGATGTCGGCCCCCTGCGAGGCTGCCGCCTCGGTGAGAACCCGTTCCGCCTCAGGCAGATGGCGGGACAAGGCGAGCGACAAGCCGTAATTGGACATGATCGTCGGCTCGCCCGGGGCAAGCTTCAGAGCGGCCTGATAAATCTGCTGGGCTCTCTCATGCTCCCCCAGCTGGTCGGCGACCGTGCCCTGCGCCGAGAGGATGCGCCAATCCGGCCGCTCCGGCGAATGGGCACGGGAAAGCACGTCGTCCGCTTCCCGGAAACGCCCGTTATCGGCGAGCGAGCGGCCATAGGCGCCCAGCAGCTCGCGGTCATCCTGGAAGGTCAGGACGGCGCTCTGGAGCACGGCCAGCGCCTGTGCGTTCTGATCGAGCGCCCGCAGCGCCCGCGCATAGGAGAGAGCGGCGTTGCGATCCTTCGGATTGGCCTCATAGCGCTTCGCCCAATTCTCCCGCTCGGCCTGCCAGTCGGCCGCGGTGCGCGGCTGCGCCGCCGGACTGCGTGCAATCGAGCCCGTGACGTCCCCCGGGCCGCCGCGGCTCTGGCAACCCGCAAGGGCCATTGCTCCTAGGCAGACAGCAATCGTCAATCCAAGTCGGCGGGCACGGAAAATCGACAGGTCGGAGGCGAGTTTCGTTCGAATCATGGGCCGGATCGCCTCGCGACAACGTCGTCTGAATGGGTTCCTCTGGTCGTTCGGTGATAAAACGTTAACCCTAATGCATCCTTAATCCCGGCACCCGCCGCTGTCTCAGAACCGATCGACCGACCCGTGAACAGTCTTCTGATCTCCACCTCCGACGCTGCTGTCTCGATTCACGTGGTTTCGTCCCAGACCTGGCCGGCCTTGCAGGCACGGCTCTCGCCGTCCCATCGCAACTTCGCCCTCGCGCAAGGCTTCGCGGCCGGCGCGGGCCAGCATTGCTTCCTTCCGGATTCACAAGGAGCGCTCGCCGCCGTTCTTCTGGGTGTCGAAACTGCGCAGCGGCAGCGCGATCCCTTTGCGCCGTCGCGGCTGTCGGCCCTGCTGCCGGCGGGCGACTATGCGCTCGAAGGCGAGATCGACGATCCGGCGCTCGCTGCGCTCGGCTGGCTGCTGCAGGGCTATCGCTTCGACCGCTACCGCAAGCCGAAGCCACCGCGCGCGCGCCTGTCTCTGCCGGACGGCGTCCACGGCGCAGAGATCAGCCTGATCGCTGAATCGGCTGCACTGGCGCGCGATCTCATCAACACGCCGGCCAATGAGCTGGGACCGGGCGAGATCGAAGCGGCAATCCGCGGGCTGGCCGCCGAGTGCGGCGCGACGATCACCAGCATCGTCGGGGACGACCTGATCACCCGGAACTTCCCGATGATCCACGCGGTCGGCCGCGCCTCCACGCGTGCGCCGCGCCTGGTCGATCTGGTCTGGGGCGATCCGGCCCATCCCAAGGTCACGCTGGTCGGCAAGGGCGTCGCCTTCGACACGGGCGGGCTCAACCTCAAGCCCGACGCCTCGATGCTGCTGATGAAGAAGGACATGGGCGGTGCCGCGGCGGCGATCGCAGCGGCGCGGATGATCATGCTCGCGAAACTGCCGGTGCGGCTGCGGCTCCTGGTGCCGGCGGTGGAGAATGCCGTCTCGGGCAATGCCTTCCGGCCCGGCGATGTGCTGGCGAGCCGCAAGGGGCTCTCGGTCGAGATCGGCAACACCGACGCCGAAGGCCGGCTGATCCTGGCCGACGCGCTGACGCTGGCCGACGAGGAGATGCCGGAACTGCTGATCGATTTCGCCACGCTGACCGGCGCCGCGCGCACTGCGCTCGGACCGGAGCTGCCGCCGTTCTACACCCATGACGAAGGCCTCGCCGCGGAAATCGCGCGGATCGGCATGGCGGTGAACGACCCGGTCTGGCGCATGCCGCTCTGGCGGCCCTATGACGGCCTGCTCGATTCCAAGATCGCCGATGTGAACCATGTCTCCAGCGGCGGCATGGCCGGCTCGGTGACGGCGGCGCTCTTTCTCAACCGCTTCGTCGAGAAGACGCAATCCTACGCGCATTTCGATATCTACGGCTGGAATCCCTCGCCCAAGCCCGGACGACCCGAGGGTGGGGAATGCCAGGGTGCGCGGCTGATCCATGCGCTGGTGAAGCAGCTCTACCCGGCCGGTTAAGGCTGATCGCCGAAGGCGATTGCGCCGCCGCCGGCACAGGATAATGATACGGACCCGTAACGATCGGGAACCGTGCCATCATGCCCTTGGAGATCAGGCCTTCGCAGGCGCTCAGACTGTGGCGGCAGGTGCATCTCGACCTGGTGCGGGACAGCGAAGCCGATCTCTCGGCGCGCCAGACGGCGATCCTGCTGACGGTATATCTCGAACTCCCGCCGCATACGGTGCGGGGGCTGGCGAAGCAGCTCGGCGTGACCAAGCCGGTGATCACCCGCGCGCTCGATACGCTCGGTAAGCTTGGCCTCCTGACACGCAAGCGCGACGAGACCGACCGCCGCAACGTCGTGATCCAGCGCACTGTCGCCGGCGCACTCGCAGTCGAGAGGCTGGCCGATCTGGTGACGGAGCACGCCAAGGAGATCGGCGGAAGCTGACGGCTCTCCCAGCAAGAGCCTCGCCGCGCTAGATTGCACCCATGACGATTCTCGACCGCCGCATCCACGCCTTTCGCCCCGATCTCGCCGCGCGCCATCTGGCCGGGCAGGTCGAGGCCGCCCGCTTCGCCGATCCGCAGCCGATGCGGGTCGTTGTTCCCTCGGCGCCGCTGCGGCGCGAGCCACGCCCCGACGCAGCGCTCGACACCGAGGCGATCGCGGGCGAGCTGGTCGATGTCTACGAGAGCGAGGAGGGCTGGGCCTGGGTCCAGCTCGCGGGCGACGGCTATGTCGGCTACCTGCCCGACGACGCGTTGCGCCCCGACCAGCCCCTGCCGACGCACCGTGTCGCCGCGCTCAGAACTTTCGTCTATCCGGGCCCCTCGATCAAACTGCCGCCGCTTGCGTCGCTTTCGCTGAATGCAGGCGTCGCCGTGCTGGAGGCCAAGGGCGATTTTGCCATCCTCGCCGATGGCGGGCACATCTTCCTGAAGCACCTCGTCCCGGCCGATTGCTTCGAAGCCGATTTCGTCGCGGTCGCCGAGCGTTTCCTCGGGGTGCCCTATCTCTGGGGCGGCAAGACCAGCCTGGGCCTCGACTGCTCCGGACTGACACAGCTTGCGCTCGCCGCAGCCGGGGTCGCTTCGCCGCGCGATTCAGACATGCTGGAGGCCGCACTCGGCCGCGCCGTTTCCTTCGATGAGAGTCTCTCCGGGCTTGAGCGCGGCGATTTGATCTTCTGGAAGGGCCATGTCGGCATCCTGACCGACCCGGATACGCTGCTGCATGCCAACGGCTACACGATGACGGTCCATCGCGAGCCGCTGCGGGAAGCGCGCGACCGCATCCTGACCAAGAGCTTCGGCGCCATCACCAGCATCAAGCGGCTGGGGTAGGGGTCAGGCGAGCCCCTTCAACCGATACAGTGCTTCCAGCGCCTCCCGCGGCGTCATCTCGTCGGGATCGATGGCGGCCAGCGTCTCGCGCAAGCCGTCCGGCTGGTCTTCCGTGACGGCTGGAGCCGACCGGCGCAGCGGCGCGGCGAAGAGCGGGAGATCATCGACCAGCGAGGCGACCGGCTTCTCCCGCTCGGTCTTCTCCAATTCGCCGAGGATGGCGCGGGCCCGCTCGACCACAGCCGGCGGCAGGCCGGCAAGCTTGGCGACCTGAATGCCGTAGGAGCGGTCGGCCGCGCCCGGCACAACCTCATGCAGGAAGACGACCTCGCCCTTCCATTCGGTGACGCGGACGGTGGCGTTGGCCACGCGGTCGAGCCTGTCTCCGAGCGCCGTGAGCTCGTGGTAATGCGTGGCGAACAGGCTGCGGCAGCGGTTGATCTCGTGCAGGTGCTCGATCGCGGCCCAGGCGATGGAGAGGCCGTCGAAAGTCGCCGTCCCGCGGCCGATCTCGTCGAGGATGACGAGCGCGCGCGGGCCGGCCTGATTCAGGATCGCAGCGGTCTCGACCATCTCGACCATGAAGGTCGAACGGCCGCGTGCGAGGTCGTCGGCGGCACCGACCCGCGAGAACAGCCGGTCGACGATGCCGATATGGGCGCGGGCGGCCGGAACGAAGGCCCCCGTCTGGGCGAGAACGGCGATCAGCGCGTTCTGGCGCAGGAAGGTCGATTTACCGGCCATGTTCGGGCCTGTGATCAGGCAGATGCGCCCGCCCCTGGCGTCGGTGCCGGGCGGCGACAATTCGGTGTCGTTGGCGACGAAGGGCTTTCCGTCGCGCTTCAGCGCCGCCTCGACGACGGGATGGCGACCGCGCTCGATGGTGAAGGCGACGCCATCATCGATCTGCGGGCGGCTCCAGCCCTCGCGGACGGCGAGATCGGCGAGAGCCGCGGCGACATCGAGCTCCGCCAACGCCAGAGCCGCGGCCTTGATCGGCTCGGCCTGGGCCAGCACCGCATCGCAGAGCTGAGCGAAGACGGAGAGTTCCAGCTTGAGCGCCCGATCGGCCGCAGAGGCGATCTTGGCCTCGAGCTCGCCGAGCTCGACCGAGGAGAAGCGCATCGCGTCGGACATGGTCTGGCGATGCACGAAAGTCGCGCGCCAGGGCTCCTTCAGGAACTCCTCGCCCATCGCCTGCGGCACCTCGACGAAATAGCCGAGCATGGCGTTGTGCTTGATCCGCAGCGTGCGGCAGCCGGTCTCGGCAGCATAGCGCGCCTGCAATTGCGCGATGACCTTGCGTGAATCGACCTGCAACAGGCGCAGTTCGTCCAGCGTCGCGTCATGCCCCTCGCGGACGAAGCGGCCGTCGCGGCGATTGAGCGGCAGCTCGTCGGCCAGCGCGGCGTTGAGACGAACCGGCAGATCGGGATCGCTCTCGCCCAGCGCCCGCATGGCGCGCGCCAGCTCGGCAGGCAATTCGCCACGCCGGGCGAGCAAGGCGGCGATCGCGCGGGCGGCGTCGAGCCCGGCGCCGAGCGCGGCAAGGTCGCGCGGGCCGCCGCGATCGAGCGAGAGCCGCGCCAGCGCACGCGCAACGTCCGGCACCTTCTCCAGCGCCTGCTGCAGATCCTCGCGCAGGGCACCATCCGCCACCAGGAATTCAACCGCATCGTGGCGCGCCGCAATCGCGGCCGGATCAGTCAACGGGCCGGCGAGGCGCTCGGCCAGCAAGCGCGCTCCGCCCGGCGTCACCGTGCGGTCGATCGTGGCCAACAGACTGCCCTGGCGCTCGCCGCCGAGGGTGCGCGTCAATTCGAGATTGGCGCGGGTGGCGGCATCGATCAGCATCGTCGCCGAGCCGGAATCCCGCACCGGTGCCGACAAGGGCGGCCGGGCGCCGAGCTGGGTGCGCTCGACATAGGCGAGCGCCGCGCCGGCAGCCGCGATCTCAGCGCGGCTGAAAGCGCCGAAGGCGTCGAGCGTGGCGACGCCGAAAAACTCCTTCAGGCGCCGCTCGGCCGAGGCCGCATCGAGCCCGTCGCGCGCGAGCGGTGTCACCGGCACCGCGATCTCGCGCCAGAACTCCTTGAGTTCGGGATCGTCATGGATCGCGTCGGGGCAGACGATCTCGCGCGGCTCCAGACGCGAAAATTCGATGGCGAGCCGCTCCTGCGGGGCCTCCATCACGGTGAAGCGACCGGTCGAGATGTCGATGGCAGCGAGACCGTAGAGCGAGGCCGCCTCTCCCGTTTTGCGGCGTGCGACCGCGACGAGCAGGCTCGCGCGGCCGGGCTCGAGCAGCCGCTCCTCGGTGATGGTGCCGGGGGTGACGAGGCGGACCACGTCGCGCTTCACCACCGATTTATTGCCGCGCTTCTTGGCCTCGGCCGGGTCCTCGGTCTGCTCGCAGACCGCGACGCGATGGCCGGCGGCGATCAGGCGCTGGAGATAATCGTCGGCGCGCTCCACGGGAACGCCGCACATCGGGATATCGTCGCCCTGATGCTTGCCGCGCTTGGTCAGAACGATGCCGAGGGTGCGCGAGGCGATCTCGGCGTCGCGGAAGAACAATTCGTAGAAATCGCCCATCCGGTAGAACAGCAGGCAATCGGGATTGGCCGCCTTGATCTCGACGTACTGCGCCATCATCGGCGTGACGCGCTCGGCGGCAGCGGCCGGCGCGGCGGATTGGGCGGCTTCGGTGGGGGAGCTGTGACGCATCGGGCGGCACGCTAGCAAAAAGCGGCGCCAAGACCATCCGTTAGGACGGCTTTCAACAATTGAAAGCAAGGTTCTTCGGCTCAATCGGCCGAAAGTCTCGACATTGTTGCTGATCAATCTCGCCGAAAGCCTTTTCTTCCTGCTTCTGGCGGGGCTGCTCCTGACCGTCGCCATGCCCCGGATCGGGGAACGATCCTGGCTGCGGCAGGTGATCGTCGGCGTGCTGTTTGCGGCCGGGGCGCTCATCAGCATGGGCAATCCCTTCGAGATCATGCCTGGCCTCGTCGTCGATTCGCGCAACAGCTTCGCCATTCTGGCCGGTCCGATCGGCGGCCCCGGCGCCGCCGTGCTGACGGCCGCGCCGCTCGTCGTGATGCGCTATCTGACCGGCGGTGTCGGCATGGTCACGGGCATTACCGGCATCGTGGCCCGCGCCGTCATCGGAATTGCCTACGCGATCTGGCTGACGCGCCGCCGGCGGCCGCTCGGCGTCGGCGATCTCGCGGCCCTCAGCCTGATAGACGCGCTCTGCCTGCTTGCCTCGGCGGGCCTTATTCCGGGAGAAGCCGGGCAGCGCTTCCTGCGCGAGGCCGTGCCGATCATGATCTTCGTCGGAACGGTCGGCATCTTCCTGACCGGCATCGTCGTCATCAACGACCGTGAAAGGCGCGAAACCGCCTATCGGCTGCGGACGCTGATCGACCGCGCTCCCGGAACGCTCTACCAGCGGATCGTGAGGCCGGACGGGGTCATGACCTACCGGTTCGCTTCCTTCTCCATCGACAAGGTGCTGGGCATCAGCAAGGAGCAGGTCGAACGCGATCCCGACATCTGGCTCGGCAAGATGCTCGCCGAAGATCGCATCCGCTTCGAGCAATTGCGGCGGGAGCAGCAGGAAAGCGAGACGCTGTGGCGCTTCGAGGGCCGTTACCACGCTCCGGATGGCGGCGTCGTCTGGCTGCGCAGCGAGTCGACCAAGCGCCGGCTCGCCGACGGAACTCTCGTCTGGGACGGCATCCTGCTCGACATCACCGCCGAGAAGACGCTGGAAGCGCGCCGCGCCGAAATCGAGATGCTCCGCAAGACCGCGCTCGACGAACTCGCCGGCGATCTGGAACGCACCGTCGGCAAGGCGCTCGCCGATGTCGGGGTTTCGATGCGTGACATGCACGCCGCCGCCAGCCAGATGGTGCAAAGCGCCAGCAAGACGACCCAGCGCGCCGAAGGCGTGACCCGGGAGGCGGAAAGCGCATCGCAGCGGGTCGGCAGCGTCGCGACCGCGGCGGAAGAGATCGAAGCCTCGATCCGGGAACTCACCCGGCAGACGAGCCATGCCGACGAGACGGTGCGCGCCGCCGCCAGCTATGTCCGCAGCACGCGAAGCGACGTTACGGGGCTGACGGAGGCGGCCGACAAGGTTCGCGCCGTGCTCGATTTCATCGAAGAGATCGCAGCCCGCACCAATTTGCTGGCGCTGAACGCCACCATCGAGGCCGCGCGCGCAGGCGCCGCCGGGCGCGGCTTCGCCGTCGTGGCGGGCGAGGTCAAGACGCTCGCGGAGCAGACCCAGAAAGCGACGCGCGACATCGCCGAAACGCTCACCGACATCCGCGGTGCGGCCGCGACTGCCGTCGAGGCCGTGGCCCATATCGAGGACACGATGACGACCATCGAGCGGACATCCGGCGCGATCGCCTCCGTCGTCAGCCGGCAGGCCGACATCGCCTCGACCATCGCCGCCGATGCGCAGGCCGTCGCTCTCAGCGCTGACGCCGTCACCGCCAATGTCAGCGCGGTCGGCACCGAGGTGCGCGTCACCGGCGACGCCGCCATCGGCGTGGCGGACGCCGCCCGCAGGGTCGATGAGCAGGCCGAAGCGCTCGACCGCTATGTCGGTGATTTCGTCCGCAGCGTGCGCAACCGCCTGTAGCATCCGACGCCGCGGTGGTTCACGCGTTACCCGGCAAGAGTTCTGTGGGACTATAACGGCTTGTGGTCCCGTGGCGGGCGGCCGTATGGTCAGCTCCCCCGAGGAAATGCTCAAGAAAAGACGCTTCGATGAACGACCGCCCGACGACCAAGAGAACGCGCCCGACCTTCACGGACCAGGAAGCCCTGCTGTTCCACTCGCAAGGGCGGCCCGGCAAGCTCGAGGTGGTGCCGACGAAGCCGATGGCGACGCAGCGTGACCTGTCGCTGGCCTATTCGCCGGGCGTGGCCGTGCCGGTGCTGGCGATCGCGGAGGACCCGTCGCGCGCCTATGACTACACCACCCGTTCGAACCTCGTCGCGGTGATCTCGAACGGCACCGCCATCCTCGGCCTCGGCAACCTCGGCGCTCTGGCCTCGAAGCCGGTGATGGAGGGCAAATCCGTCCTGTTCAAGCGCTTTGCCGACGTCGACTCGATCGACCTCGAGGTCGACACGGAGGACCCGGACAAGTTCATCGACGCCGTGCGCTATCTCGGCCCGTCCTTCGGCGGCATCAACCTCGAGGACATCAAGGCGCCCGAGTGCTTCATCATCGAGCAGCGCCTGCGCGAATTGATGGACATCCCGGTCTTCCACGACGACCAGCACGGCACCGCGATCATCGCCGCCGCCGGCCTGGTCAACGCGCTCGACCTGACGGGACGCGACATCAAGTCGACAAGGCTCGTCATCAACGGTGCCGGCGCCGCCGCCATCGCCTGCATCGAGCTCCTGAAGGCGATGGGCTTCAAACCCGACAACGTCATCCTCTGCGACACCAAGGGCGTGATCTACCAGGGCCGCACCGAGGGCATGAACCAGTGGAAGTCGGCCCATGCCGCCGTCACCGACCGGCGGACGCTGGCGCAGGCGCTGGAGGGAGCGGACGCCTTCTTCGGCCTCTCGCAGAAGGGTGCGGTGACCAAGGAGATGGTCGCCGCGATGGCGCCGAACCCGATCATCTTCGCCATGGCCAATCCCGATCCGGAGATCACGCCGGAGGAGGTCGCCGCGGTGCGCGACGACGCGATCATGGCGACCGGCCGCTCGGACTATCCCAATCAGGTCAACAACGTCCTCGGCTTCCCCTTCATCTTCCGGGGAGCGCTCGATGTGCGGGCGACCACGATCAACATGGAGATGAAGATCGCTGCAGCGGAGTCGCTGGCGATGCTCGCCCGCGAGGACGTGCCCGACGAGGTTGCGGCAGCCTATCAAGGCGCGCGGCCGCGCTACGGCAAGGATTACATCATCCCCGTGCCGTTCGATCCGCGCCTGATCCATGTCGTGCCGATGGCGGTTGCCAAGGCGGCGATGGATTCCGGCGTCGCCGGCAAGCCGATAGTCGACATGGGGACCTACAAGGCGCAGCTCTCCGCCCGCCGCGACCCGATCGCCGGCACGCTCAACCGCATCTTCGAGCGGGTGAAGCGCTATCCCAAGCGCGTCGTCTTTGCCGAGGGCGAGGAGGAGCAGGTCATCCGCGCCGCAGCGTCCTTCGTCAATCAGGAGCTGGGCCAGGCCATTCTCGTCGGCCGCGAGGAGCGCATCTACGAGACCGCGACCTTCCTCGGCGTCGATCTCGAAGCCAAGGGCATCTCGATCCAGAACGCGCGGCTCTCACACCGCAACAGCGCCTATGCGCAGTATCTCTACGAGCGGCTGCAGCGGCAGGGCTATCTCTTCCGCGACTGCCAGCGCCTGATCAACCAGGACCGCAACCATTTCGCCGCGGCGATGGTGGCGCTCGGCGATGCCGACGCGATGGTGACGGGCGTGACCCGCAACTATTCGATCGCGCTTGAGGAAGTCCGCCGCGTCATCGACGAAAAGCCCGGCCACCGGGTGATCGGCGTCTCGATCGTGATCTCGCGCGACCGCACCGTCCTCGTCGCCGACACCGCGATCACCGAGATGCCGACGGCCCAGGCGCTCTCCGAGATCGCGATCGAGGCGGCCGGCGTCGGCCGCAGGCTCGGCTACGAACCGAAGGTGGCGATGCTCGCCTTCTCGACCTTCGGGCATCCAGCCGGCGAGCGCTCCGAAAAGGTGCGCGACGCGGTGGCGATCCTCGACGGCCAGCGCGTCGATTTCGAGTATGACGGCGAGATGGCGGCGGATGTCGCGCTCAACCGCGAGATCATGACCCAGTACCCGTTCTGCCGACTGTCTGGGCCGGCAAACGTGCTGGTGATGCCGGCCTTCCACTCGGCCTCGATCTCGACAAAGCTGCTGCAGGAACTCGGCGGCGCAACCGTGATCGGGCCGCTGATCGTCGGCCTCGACAAGCCCGTGCAGATCGTGCCGCTCGGCGCGAAGGATTCCGACATCGTCAACATGGCGGCGCTGGCCTCCTTCAACATCGGCGGCTGAGGCGTGCAACTCCGGGGCGGCAAGCCGCCCCGGTTCAGGACGCCTTTTTCTTCCGCGTCTCGGCCGCCTTCTTCGCCGAGGCCGAGCGCTCGGACTGCCGGCGAGCGGCCGCAGCCTCGCCGCCGATCCGCCCGCCGCGCTTGGCAGAGACATCGGTGTCGGGCTTGCCGCGGCCGGAGCCCGACTTGTTGCCGCCGCCGCTTTCCTTGTTGACGGTAGCCCAAGCCCGGCGCTCGGCTTCCTCATGCGAGACGCCGCGCTCCTCGTAGCCTTCCTCGATGTGCTCGGCCTTGCGCTTCTGCTTGTCCGTATAGGCTGATTTGTCGCCACGCGGCATGATGAGCCTCCCTTCCTGGAGTCGAGCGTTGAACGCCGGCGGGTAGCGGCTGTTCCCCCGTCCCACCCGTGCCGCCCCGAGGCAGCCGGATTCTACGGGAATGCCGGCATGGCGTGGATCGCCGGCGGCTTCTGGTACCGGCGCACGGCCTGAGCCGGTTGTAGCCCGGCTCTCTCATAGGGCTCATTCGCCGCAGCGGCTTGTGCATCGCTGCCAACGCGCTATCTCTCGGGCCGGGGCGCGGCCGCGCCCTCCCGTCCCCCCCGTGTCGCCGCGATCGAGCTGCGGCGCGCAACCCAGAGAGCGCATGTCGTTCGGCCCGCATGAGCCAGGAATGCACCTGCGCAAGCGCAGCCGCTGGTGGTGGCTCGGCCCGCTGGCGAGCACCGTCATCTTCGGCGCTTCGCTCGTGGTGCTCTGGCACATCATCAGCCAGATGGAGCCGGGCCAGCTCGCCGGTGCCTTCGCCAATGCCAGCCTGCGCCAGCTCGGACTTGCGTCGTGCTTCACGGCGCTGAGCTATCTGCTGCTGACGGGATACGATGCGCTGGCGCTGCGCCGGCTAGGGCTCTCCATCGCCTATCGCACCACGGCGCTCGCCTCCTTCACCAGCTATTCGGTTTCCTTCACGCTCGGCTTCCCGATCGTGACGGGCGGCACGGTTCGCTACTGGATCTATTCACCGAAGGGCGTGCGCGCCTCGGAGGTCGCGAGCCTGACGGTGATCGCCGGCATCACCTTCTGGCTCGGGCTCGGCGCCATCCTCTGCGCCAGCCTGGTCTATTCGGCCGGTTCCGTCGCCATGCTGGCGCGGACCTCGCCACTCGTCGTCCAGATCGTCGGCGGCCTCGTCGGCCTCGGCATCATCGGCTACCTGATCTGGATCGCCACGGGCGAGCGCTCCTTGCGCGTGCGGGGCTGGAACCTGCATCTGCCGGGCCTCGGCACCACGCTCGGCCAGATGGCGCTCGGCGCCTGCGAGGTCAGCGCTGCCGCGGCCGTGCTGTTCGTGCTGCTGCCGGGCGGCTACAATCTCGACTACCCGACCTTCCTGGCCGCCTACATCTTCGCCTGCCTGATCGGCATCGCCAGCCACGCGCCCGGCGGCCTCGGGGTCTTCGAGGCGACGATGCTGGTCGCGCTCAACCGGCTGCCCTACGAGCAGGTGCTCGGAGCGCTGCTGATGTTCCGGGTAATCTACTACGTCGTGCCCTTCATCCTGGCGCTGGCCATGCTGGCGCTGAACGAGATCATCCGCCGGATCCGCCGCCACGAGCCGTGAGGCGGACGCCTATTTCAAGGCGACGATGATCATCAGGAAGGCGAGCAGCAGCAGGAGCTGCCTGAAGCTCCAGTTGATCTTGCGCAGCTGCTCGGCACTGCTCTCCTGCCAATCCTCGTCGGAGTCGTGACCGGGCTCGGCCGCAACCTGATGCGCGGGCACGACCTCGACCAACGGCTCGGGACGGGCCTGCGGCATCCACTCGATGCTGTCGATGAAGCCACGGGCCGGGACAACGGCATTTCCATCGCTTCCCGGCGCTAGATACCAGCGGACCGGACTCCCGGCGGGCAGCTCGCGATCCTCCTCCCGCACCCACAGGCTCGTCGTCGCGCTGAGCGAAACCTCCTGTGCAAGCCCTTTGAGGATGTCCGCCTTGAGCGCCTCGAACACCGATGGGGCCAGAAACACATCGGCAAAGGGCATCTCGGCTCCACCCTCATCGCGATAGCCGAGCATCAGCAGGAGTCGCGGCTGCTCGCTCGACGCGGCGAGCGGACGCAAGGTGAGGCCGATCGCCTCGGCCTCGCCATCGAAGCCGGCGCGCCGCAACACGCCATCCGCCACATGGGCCTCGGCGAGGATGCGCTGCGCGTCCTCGAGGCGCCCGTCGCGGCTCTCGAAGCCGCCGACGATGCGAAGCCGCGCGGCCCTCAGCCGGAAGCGCCGGGCCGAGCCCTGGACGTAGCGGGCCAATGAGCCCTCGATCGCCATCCGCCCTTCACTGACGGAGACGCTGCGCAATGCCGATGATTCGTTCATGCTCCCGTCCTGTTTCGCGGCAACGATAGCAGTTCGAACCGGCGTCGTCAGGCGATGGCTCCTGACAGCATCGCGACAGCGTCGCAGGATAGAGCAATACCGCACCTCGAGGAGGCGATATACATGACGGACGAACTCGTGCTGTACACGAATCCCATGTCGCGCGGTCGGATCGCGCGCTGGATGGTGGAAGAGGTCGGCCAACCCTACCGGGCCGAGATCCTCGGCTTCGGCGCGCCCATGAAGAGCGCGCAATACAAGGCACTCAACCCGATGGGGAAGGTGCCGACACTCGTCCATGGCGACACCGTCGTCACCGAATGCGCCGCGATCTGCGCCTATCTCGCCGATGCCTTTCCGCAGGCCGGGCTGGCGCCGGAGGCGACAAGCCGGCTGCGCGGCCCCTATTATCGCTGGCTGTTTTTCGCTGCCGGGCCGGTCGAAGCCGCCGTCAGCAACAAGGCCTTCGGGCTTGAGGTGCCGCCGGACCGGGCACGCGCGATCGGCTACGGGACCTATGCGGATGTGATGGACACGCTCGAACAGGCCGTCAGCCAGGGGCCGTATCTGCTCGGGGACCGCTTCAGCGCCGCCGACGTCTATGTCGGCTCGCAGATCCTGTGGGGCTTGCAGTTCGGCACGATCGAGAAGCGGCCCGCCTTCGAGGCCTATGGCGCACGATTGGCCAGCAGACCGGCCGCAAAGCGGGCCGACGAGATCGACAGCGCGCTCATGGCCGAGATGCAGAAGACCGGCTGAGCCGGGAAGCGCGCCCGGCGCATGGCGCATGGCCGGCTGGGCGGGTTGCCGGTCCCTGCCGGCAGGTCTAATGCTGCCGCCTGATTATTGCCTGCCGCGGCCATCCGCTTGCAGCCGCCGGGCCAGCTTTCGCGATCGCCATGAACGACATGTCCGCCATCGCCCGGCCGCGCCACGGCATGGGCTTCTACACCTTCGTGGGCCTGACCGCCGCGCTGATGGCCACCAACGCGCTGGCCATCGACTCAATGCTGCCGGCCTTGCCGCAAATGGCGGAGGCGCTGGGCATCGCCGAGGCCAACCAGCGGCAGTGGATCATCACGGCCTATCTGCTCGGTTTCGGCGTCTCCCAGATCTTCTACGGCACGATTTCCGACCGCTACGGCCGCCGGCCGGTGCTGCTCGTCGGCCTGATCGTCTACGTGCTCGCGAGCATCGCCGCGGCCTTCGCCGGCTCGTTCGAGGCGATGATGGCAGCGCGCGTGCTGCAGGGTATCGGCGCTGCGGCGACGCGCGTGCTCGTCGTCTCGATCGTGCGCGACTGCTATTCCGGGCGCGAGATGGCGCGCGTGATGTCGCTCGCCATGATCGTCTTCCTGGCCGTTCCGATCCTGGCGCCCTCGATCGGCCAGGCGATCCTCTGGGTCGCGCCCTGGCGCTGGATCTTCGGCGTGCTGACCGCCTTCGGCGGCGCCGTGCTCATCTGGGTCGCGGTGAAGCTGCCCGAAACCCAGCATCCGGAGGACCGCAAGCCGATCGCCCCCCGGAGCGTCGCCGCCGCCTTCCGCACCACGCTGACGAGCCGCATCGGCGTCGGCTACATGCTGGCGATGGCCTTCGTGCTCGGCGGGCTGTTCGGCTTCATCAATTCGGCGCAGCAGGTCTTCGTCGACGTCTTCCACACACCCGAACTGTTCACGACCGTCTTCGCGCTGATCGCGATGTTCATGGCGGCGTCCTCGCTGTTGAACTCACGCATCGTCGGGCGGCTGGGCATGCGCCGGGTCTCGCATACCGCGCTGCTGGGCTACATCGCGCTGACAAGCGTGCACGCGCTCGTTGCCCTGGCGGGCCATGAGTCGCTATGGAGCTTCGCGATCCTGCAAGGCGGCGCCATGTTCTGCTTCGGCCTGCTCGGCCCGAATTTCGGAGCCATGGCGATGGAGCCGCTCGGCCATGTCGCGGGGACGGCATCCTCGGTGCAGGGCTTCGTCACCACAGTGATCGGCGCGCTTCTGGGCTTCTATATCGGACAGCACTTCAACGGCACCGTCATCCCGCTGACGCTGGGCTTCGCACTCTGCGGCATCGCCGCGCTCGTCATCGTGCTGATCGTGGAAAAGGGCCGGCTGTTCCATCCGGCGCCCGGCCGCGCCTGAGCGGCTCCGCCCGATCCGTCGCCAACGGCGACGGGCATGCCTGGAATCGCCTTCAGTCCGCTCGTGAGCGAAAGAGGTTCGCCGTGGCTCGGGAACAGCGCCGCCGTCGCCGTCCCGCTGTCGCTGCCTGCCCTACGCGACCTTCAGATTCACCGCAGCGCTCTTGCCGGTCTTGCGATCAGGTTCGAGGTCGTAGCTGATCTTCTGGCCTTCGTTCAGGCCACGCAGCCCCGCGCGCGTCACTGCGCTGACGTGCACGAAGATGTCGCCGCCGCCCTCGTCGGGCGTAATGAAGCCGTAGCCCTTGGTCTCGTTGAACCATTTCACGGTTCCCGTACTCACATGCCGCTCCTTCCTTGACGCCTGCCGGACCCGCCCGGCTAGGCAGTGTAGGAGGCAAATCGCGGTGGTTGCAATGACGCGCCGCACAAAACCCTTCCGCGCATGCGAAGACCGGGCCGCAATGCCGCCTGCGCAGGCCCGGTGGCGGTGCAAAGCCGCTTGCGGTCGACGCGTCGCTCCCGCATGAACGGCCCAAGCAAGCGCTGGAGCATTGCGCAAAAAAGTGGGTGCCGGTTTTTTGCAGCAGCAGTGCTCTAAACTTTGAGGACCGAGGGAGCTGCCCGATGAGCAATTATGTGATCGATCCGCCGGCCGCCGTGGCCGTTCCGGTCGCGGGAGGCGGTTCCTTCCCCGTGCGGCGCGTTTTCTGCGTCGGCCGTAATTACGCCGAGCACACCCGCGAGATGGGAGGCGACCCTGATCGCGAGGAGCCGTTCTTCTTCACCAAGCCGGCCGATGCGCTGCTGACCAACGGCGCCGACATGCCTTATCCGACGAAGACCAAGGATCTCCATCATGAGATGGAACTGGTCGTCGCAATCGGCACCGGCGGCAAGGACATCCCGGAATCCGAGGCGCTCGCCCATATCTACGGCTATGCCGCCGGGCTCGACATGACCCGTCGCGACCTGCAGAACGCGGCGAAGAAGACCGGGCGGCCGTGGGACATGTCGAAGGGCTTCGACCTCTCCGGGCCGATCGGAGAGATCGTGCCGGCGAGCCAGGCCGGCCATCCGAGCGCCGGCAAGATCGAACTCACCGTCAACGGCGCCGTGCGCCAGAGCTCCGACCTCGCCAAGCAGATCTGGAACGTCGAGGAGACGATCTCCTATCTCTCGGGCCTGGTCGAGCTCAGGCCCGGCGACCTGATCTTCACCGGCACGCCTGAAGGCGTCGCTGCCGTCGGCAAGGGCGACGTTCTCGAAGGCGAAATCGCCGGCGTCGGCACCGTCCGCACCCGTATCGTCTGAGGCGTCATTCTCGGGCTTGCCCCGAGAATCTCATGACCAGCCGCGCTGGTTTCCGAGATGGTCGGGTCAAGCCCGACCATGACGAGGGTCCAGCCTTCCTCCCCGACAAGACCGAGAGCAGAAACCATGCGCCTGACATCCGACGCCAGCGGCGTCTTCCCGATCGCGCCGACTCCGTTCAACCCGGACGGCAGCATCGACTGGACCTCGGCCGACCGGCTCTTCGAGTTCTACCACGGCATCGGCTCCGACGGCGTCACCGTGCTCGGCATCATGGGCGAGGCGCCCAAGCTCGAGCCCGAGGAGTCGGTCGGCCTCGTCAAGCGCGCGGTCGCGAAGATGGGCGGCAAGCCGATCATCGTCGGCGTCTCCGCGCCCGGCTTCGCGGCGATGCGCTCGCTCGCCGGGCAAGTGATGGATCTCGGCGCCGGCGGGGTAATGATCGCGCCGCCGCCGAGCCTGCGCACCGACGACCAGATCACCGGCTATTATGCCCAGGCGGTCGAGGCCATCGGCTCGGACATCCCCTTCGTCATCCAGGACTATCCGCTGACGCTCTCGGTGGTGATGACGCCGGCGGTGATCCGCAAGATCGTCCAGGACAACCCGTCCTGCGTGATGCTGAAGCACGAGGACTGGCCCGGCCTTGAGAAGATCTCGACGCTGCGCAAGTTCCAGGCGGAAGGGTCGCTGCGGCCGATCTCGATCGTGACCGGCAATGGTGGTCTCTTCCTCGATTTCGAGATGGAGCGCGGGGCAGACGGCGCCAATACCGGCTATGCCTTCCCCGAGTTGCTGATCGACGTGGTGCGCCTGCAGAAGGCCGGCAAGCGCGACGAGGCCCATGACATCTTCGACGCGCATCTGCCGCTGCTGCGCTACGAGCAGCAGCAGGGCGTCGGCCTCGCCGTGCGCAAATACACGATGATGAAGCGCGGCATCCTCACCCACGACGCCCAGCGCAAGCCGGGCGCGGCGCTGAGCGCGGCTGCCAAGACCGAGGTCGACTACCTGCTGGCGCGGCTTGCGAAGCACGACCCGCGCGCGAAGGTCTGATCGGCCAGAACGTCATTCTCGGGCGCCGCGCAGCGGTGACCCGAGAATCGCCGGCAAGAGATGCTCGGGTCAAAGACCGGGCAGGACGCACGAGAATCCGGGCTCAGTGGCCCTTGTGCTCACCCTCGCCGCCCTTGGCGGCGATCGAATCCACCTTGAACTCGACATCGACGGTGCCGGCCTTCTCGAAGGTCAGCGTGCCCTTCATCATCTCGCCCTGCTTCAGCGGCTGCTTCAGCTCCATGAACATGATGTGGTAGCCGCCGGGCTTGAACTCGACCTTGGCGCCGGCCGGGACCTCCACGCCCTGCTCCAGCGGGCGCATGGTCATGATGCCGTCCTTCACCGCCATTTCGTGGACTTCGGCGCGGGCCGCGAACGGTACGGAGACCGAAACCAGCCGATCGGGCGTGGTTCCCGTATTCTCGATGCTGAGATAACCGCCGCCGACCTTGGCGCCGGCCGGAGTCGCGCGCGACCAGGGATGGCCGATCTTGAGCGGGCCCGCCTTGAACTCATGGGCGGCAGCGATGCTGGCGGAAAGCGCGAGCACGGCCGCGGCGAGCGAAAGGGAAAGCTTCATAATGGATATCCTGAACGGACGGGCCGCTGACGCAGCCTCATGAGAAGGTGCCGTCGCTCCTCGGGAGCGGACAGGCCGGAATTCGATGTGAATGGACAGGCGGAGGTTTCAGCCGGCCGGCGGAGCGCGCGACCGCGCGAGCCCGGTTGCGAACCGATGCGGCAGCCCCGCGGCGAGCGACATAGGCGAGGCCAGGCGGACGGCCAACCGCACCGGCGCGGGCGTATCCTCCACCGGAGCGCCGGCGAGGACAGGATTGAGCGGACAGCCCTTGCAATGGGCGAGATCGCTGGCCGGGGCCGGCGCACCTTCCTCGGGCACCGGGGCGCCGGAGCAGAGGATGGCGCCGTCCCTTGCCGTGAAGGCCGCCAGGGCCGGAGCCGGCGCAAGCGCCAAGGCCAGCACGCAAAGCGCATAGGCTGTCGCCAGCCAAGCTCCGAGCCCGGAGCGGCGAAGGCGATCGAGAAGGGCGGCGCGAGCCTGCATGGCGGCAGATGGCGCCGCTTCCCCGGCTTCGTCAAGCCGCGCATTGCCGCATCATTGGCGGAGCGCAAAGAGCGTCTGGAGAATATTATTCTCCGACGTATAGTTTCTTTAAAAGAACAGACCGGTTGACAAAGAGGACGATCCCCGCCAGATTGCGAACGTTCCCGGAGCGATCCGGGCACCGCGGAGATTTGAGCGAGCAGCTTGCGCCGCGTCACCAAACGCTAAAGCGCCACGACCGGGTCGTGGGCTCCAGATTGAGGAGACTGACATGGCCGTTGCCAAAGCAAGCCGAAGCCCGATCCGCTTCCGCCCGACCCTCTGCTGCTGTCGACGCTGAGATCGCAAGGGCCGCAAGGCCGTTTCCATCCGATCGTTTCGACGAACACGCCGCAAGATGCGGCGAAAGGCAGAGCCATGTCCCCGCTTCATTCCGCCTCCAGCCGGCCCCGCCCGGCACTGCAAGCCTATGTCATCGAAATCGGCGAGGATCAGGTCGGCCTCGTCAGCCGCCGCACCGACGAGCGCGACTTCACCTTCATCGCCGCCTCCTCGGCTTTCCGGGCCCTGGACGGGCAACGCTTCGCCACGCCCGGCGCGGCAGAGAACGCCGCGCGCCGGCTTGCCCGGCCGCGCCGCCACGGCCCGCTGCGGCTGGCCTCGTGAGGCAGTGATGCAAATCCTGTCATCCCTCTGGAACGCCGCCGCAGCCTGGTTCAACCGGGCCGTGCCAGCGGCCTTCGACCCGCTCGACGCGACAAGCGCGGACGACCGGCGCCGCTCGATCCACGACCTGACCATCGAGCAGCTCGGCATCGCCCACTGGTCCTGCCACACCCATTTCTGAGGACATGATGAACGCCCCCGTCAGCCCCGGCGCGTTGAGCGCCGGCGCCTTGCCCATCGCCATTGCAGAGCCAGCCATCCGCTTCGAGCAGGTCGGCAAGACCTTTGCGGCGCGCAGCGGCCAGCAGGCCGTGAGCGCGCTCGCCGGCATCGATCTCGACGTGCCCGCCGGCAGCATCCTCGGCGTGATCGGTCGCTCCGGCGCCGGCAAGTCGACGCTGATCCGCCTCGTCAACGGGCTGGAGCGCGCCACGGCGGGCCGCATCCTGATCGAGGGCAAGGAGGTCACGAACCTCACCGAGGCGGGCTGGCGCGCGCAGCGCCGCCGCATCGGCATGATCTTCCAGCACTTCAACCTGCTGTCCTCGCGCACGGTCTTCGACAACGTCGCGCTACCACTGGAGATCGCCGGCACGCCGCGCGCCGAGATCACCGCGAAGGTCGAGCGGCTGCTCAAGCTCGTCGGCCTCGCCGACAAGACCGCGCGTTATCCGGCGGAACTCTCGGGCGGGCAGAAACAGCGCGTCGGCATCGCCCGCGCGCTCGCCACCGATCCCAAGGTACTGCTCTGCGACGAGGCGACCTCGGCGCTCGACCCGGAGACGACCCGTTCGATCCTGGCGTTGCTGAAGCAGGTCAATCGCGAGCTCGGCATCACCATCCTGCTGATCACCCACGAGATCCCCGTCATCAAGGAGATCTGCGACCGTGTCGCGGTGATCGAGGACGGGCGCATTGTCGAGCAGGGCGAAACCTTCTCCGTCTTCACCAACCCGCAGCACCCGACGACGGCACGCTTCGTCGAGGCGGTGACCGGCGTCGAGGTGCCCGAGCATCTCGCCGGCCGCATCCGCACGCAGGCTCGCCCGGGCGACAACCTGGTGCTGCGCATCACCTTCATCGGCGAGAACGCCACCGCCCCGGTGATCAGCCGGCTGAGCGCGGTCGTAGGCGTCGACGTCAACATCCTGGCCGGGCGGATCGACGCCATCGCAGGCCAGCCCTTCGGCAGCCTGCTCGTCAGCGTGCCCTCGCGCGCGCCGGAAAGCGACGCCGTGCTCGGCGCGCTGAAGGGCCTCGGACTCAAGGCGGAGGTCATCGGCCATGTCTCCTGAACTCATCCGCCTGATCTGGCAGTCGACGCTGGACACACTCGCCATGGTGGCCGTCTCGGCCGGCATCGGCACGCTGCTGGGGCTGCCGCTCGGCGTCTTCCTGGCCACCAGCAAGCGCGGCGAGCTTTTTGCGGCGCCCGCGGCCAACGCCCTGCTCGGCGTGCTGGTCAACGCTACCCGCTCGACGCCCTTCATCATCCTCGTCGTCGCGATCATCCCCTTCACCCGGCTGCTCGCCGGCACCTCGATCGGCACCGCAGCCGCCATCGTGCCGCTGACCGTCGCAGCGACGCCCTTCATCGCCCGTCTGATCGAAGGCGCGGTGCGCGAGGTCGACCAGGGGCTGGTCGAGGCCGCGCGCGCCATGGGCGCCACGCCCGTCCAGATCGTCCGCAAGGTGCTGGTACCCGAGGCGCTGCCTGCCATCGTGCTCGGCCTCACCCTCGCCGTGGTCAGCCTGATCGGCTTCTCGGCCATGGTCGGCGCGGTCGGCGGTGGCGGACTCGGCGACCTCGGCATCCGCTACGGCTACCAGCGTTTCATGCCCGACGTGATGGCGACCGTCGTCGCCGTGCTCATCGTCCTCGTCCAGCTCGTGCAGAGCTTCGGCGACCGCCTCGCGCGCCGCCTCAACAAGCGCCTGCGCCACGCCTGACCCGTCATTTCTTCTGCTTCACATCGAAGGAAACCACTATCATGACGACCTCTTTCAGCCGCCGCGCCGCTCTCGTCGCCGGCTTCTCCCTGGCGCTCGCCGCCGGCCCGGCCTTCGCCCAGCAGAACCAGGTGATCCGCATCGGCGCGACGCCCGGCCCGCATGCCGAGATCCTCGAGAAGGTGAAGCCGCTCGCGGCGCAGAAGGGCCTGGATCTCAAGATCACCGAGTTTTCCGACTATGTCGTGCCCAATCAGGCGCTCGATGCCGGCGAGCTGGAGGCCAACTCCTTCCAGCACGAGCCCTATCTCGACAACCAGGTGAAGGACCGCGGCTACAAGATCGTCAAGGCCGGCCTCACCGTGAACTTCCCGATCGGCATCTACTCGTCGAAGTACAAGAGCTGGGCCGAGATTCCGGACGGCGCCACCATCGCCATCCCGAACGACCCGACCAATGGCGGGCGCGTGCTGCTGCTGCTGCAGGACAAGGGCGTAATCAAGCTCAAGGACGGCGTCGGCTTCAAGCCGACCGTCGCCGACATCACCGCCAACCCGAAGAAGTTCAAGATCATCGAGCTCGAGGCCGCCCAGACGCCGCGCTCGCTGGCCGATGTCGCCGCCGCGGCGATCAACACCAACTACGCTGTCGACGCCAAGATCGACCCGGCCTCCGCCATCCTGCGCGAGGACGCCAAGGGCCCCTATGTCAACCTGATCGTGGTCCGTGCCGCCGACAAGGACAAGCCCTGGGTCAAGACGCTGGTGGATGTCTATCACAGCCCGGAGATCAAGAGCTTCATCGCCGAGCGCTACAAGGGCGCCGTCCTCGCCGGCTGGTGACCATTTCCTCCCACCTGGCTCTCCAGTCATATGGCCAGGCGCCTTGCCCCGGATGCACCGCATCCGGGGCTTTTCTTTTTATCGCGTCATGGCCGGGCTTGACCCGACCATCTCGGAAACCAGCGTGCTCTGGTCATGAGATTCTCGCGTCTGCGCTTCGCTTCGCCCGAGAATGACGCGGGCGGTTCGTCAGTTGCCGATCTTGCCGAAGGCGAAGAACTGGGTCTCGCCGGAAGAGTCGTCGACGCCGTCATTGTCGGTGACGACGAAGAGGTGCCCGGCCTTGTCGACCGCCATGCCCTCGACCTTGTCGAGGCCGTAGCCGCCGGCCTTCATCAGATCGGGCGTCAGGTCGCGCAGCAGGGTCTTCTCGACGGTCGGGATTTCCGCCGCGCCGATCGCGGCGGGCTTCAGGCCCTTCATCGAGAAGGTCTGGAGCGTCTTCACAGCCTTGGCGCCGAAGCCGTTGTCGCGCTCGATCACGGCGAAGCGATCATCGCCAAGGGCAACCAGCTCGGAGAGGCCCATCCAGAAGCCGGCAGCCGGCTGGGACAGCGGATAGTGCAGTACACCCCATTCCTTGGTCGCCGGCTTGTAGGAGAGGATCTTGGTCCTGCCCTTGGGGTCGTCCTTCCACTCGCGCTGCACGGCAAGCGAGACCGTCTCGTCGGCGCCCGTGCCTGTCACAGCCACGCCCTCGAAGCCGAAGCGGACCGCATGCTTCGCCAGAGCTTCCGGCAGGACGATCTCCTCCTCAACCTCGCCCTTGGCCGAGACGCGCAGCAGGATATCGGCGAGCGGTGCGTCCTTCTTCTCGGGATTGCCCTCGGAAGCCAGCCAGAAGCCGCCGCCCTCGCGCGTCGCGATGCCTTCGAGATCGTAGGAGGCGGGCTTGCCGTCCTTGGTCACGGTGATCGCGCCGGTGATGCGGGCCGGCTTCTGCGTCGCGTCGATCTGAAGGATGCGCGAGGGCGCATAGGCGCTGTCGGTGATCGAGAAGAGCTTGCCTGGCGCGGTCCGATCGGCGGCCAGACCGGAGAGCGCGCCCCAGCCGATCGGCAGGCCGTTCTCGTCCTCGGACTGGATGGTCGGGTAGATAGCCGCCTGCTCGGAGCGGCGATAGATCATCACGGCCGAACGCGCCCCGCCCTTCTCGCCGGCATCGGTTTCCGAGGCGGAAACGAAAAGGTCGCGCTGCGGGATTGCAAGCAGTCCCTCCGGGCCGATGCCGGTCGGCAGCGCCTGCAGGAAGCGCGGCGCCTTGCCGGCACCCTCGTCCTTGTAGACCAGCACCAGCGAGGCGCGCTCCAGCCCGACGAAGATCAGCCGGTCATTGCCGTAGGTCGCGACCTCGATGCCCTCGGGCTCGCTGCCCTTGGCGGCGGAGCGCTTCTCGGGATAATGGCCGAGCCGCATGGCGAGGTGGTCGACATCCGAGCCGGAATCGAACTCGACCGTCCCATCCTTCCGAAAGATCGTGAAGCCGCGTGAGCCGCCCTTCCAGTCGCCCTCATTGGCGGTGACGAAGCGGTCATTGTCGATCCAGCGCACGGCGTCGGGCTCACGCGCGACGCCCTTCAGCTCCTCTGTCGGGCTGATCTTGCCGTCGCGGGTCTTGTCGATGTTCTTCAGATCGACCGAGCCGGCCGAGAAATGGGTCACCACCTTGCCGGTCTTCGAATCGACGATGATGAGGTGGTTGTTCTCCTGCAGCGTCACCACGACGAGTCCGTCCTGATTGACGTCGACGAATTCCGGCTCCGGATCGGTCGGCTCGACGGTGGCGAGGCCGGTCAGATCGACGACCTGGCGGGTGGCGCAGTCGATGGCGCCATCCTTGATGCCGATCAGGGTCAGGTTGCCGGCGGGGAGTTGCGGCAGGGCGCCCTTGTTGAGCTTCTCGTCGCGCTCGTTCTCGATCGCGATGGCGATCCTGCCCTTGTCCTTGGTGAGCGTCACCGAGTCGGGCTGGCCACCGAGATCGCATTTCGCCACGACCTGTTTGGTCTTGAGGTCGACGGTGGCGAGATGGCCGGCCGGCTCCTTGAAATTGTCGCCGGAGGTGACGACGGCGACGAAGGCCTTGTCACCGAGGATCGTCACGGACGTGGACTCGCCTTCAAGCGGCACGAAGCCCGCGGGCTTCGGGTTGGCCGGATCGGCGATGTCGATGATGCCGAGCGCCTTTTGCTCGGCATCGGTATAGGCGAGCAGCATACCGTCCTCGCTAGCCGCGATGATCTCGGAGACGGTCTTCTTGGCGGGATCGCGGTCGGTCGGCAGGTTCTGCGGCACCGAGAAGGTGGCGATGCGGTTGAACAGCGGCTCCGCGCCGGCGGTGCCGGCGAGGAGCAGGGAGGCGAGAGCCGCGAGGACGAGAGGCTGGCGCATGGAACAGACCCGCTGACGGAAAAGGATATCCGCGGCTAGAGAGCCCATGCGACAGCCGCGTGACAATCTCAGCGCAGGCCCGCGCCATCCATGCCCAGCAGGGCTTCGGCCTGCACCGGCGAGCGCCGGAAACCGATCATCTCCAGCTCGGTGACGACGGCGACGGCCACAGCCTGGGCGAGCACGAAAGCGATGCCGAGCCCGGTCGGCGCGAACCAGCCGAGCAACAGGATCGCGATGCTCTCGACAATCCAGAGCAGGTTGACGCCGATGATCGCATAGACGGCGAGGCGCGGCAGGAGCCTGCGGCTGGCGAGGAAGCCCAGCAGCACCGCGCAAGGCAGCAGCACGGCCCCCGCGCCGAGCAGGAAACCTTCCGGCAGGCCGAGCGGACCGGCGAGCGGACCGGCGGCGGTGGCGAGCAGGAGGCCCATGCCGGCACAGGCGGCGGCATCGAGCGCAAGAGCGTTACGCAGCAGAGGCGAGGACTGGATGAGCGACATGACATTCTCCTTGCGGCTTGCCGGGCGGTCAGCCCGTTGTCGATGCCGGAGATGCTGCCGCTTTCTGGGAGAGGCGTCGATTAAGCGGGAGGTAATTGGAACGGCCGGCGGGGATCGCTAGCTTGGCTGCCATGAACACGCATCACGCCCCATCCATCGGCGCCCTGCTCCGTGACTGGCGCCAGCTTCGCCGCTTCAGCCAGCTCGACCTCGCGCTCGAAGCCGAGATCTCTCAGAAGCATCTGAGCTTCATCGAAAGCGGCCGCTCGCGCCCGAGCCGGGAGATGGTGCTGCTGCTCGCCGAGCATCTGGCCGTGCCGCTGCGCGAGCGCAATGCGCTGCTGTTCGCCGCGGGCTATGCGCCGATCTATCTGGCGCGCTCGCTGGAAGACCCGTCGCTGAAGGCGGCGAAGGGCGCGATCGACCTCATCCTCAGGGGGCACGAGCCCTATCCGGCGCTCGCGGTCGACCGGCACTGGACGCTGCTCGCCGCCAATGGTGCGGTGACCCGGCTGCTCGGCCTCGTCGCCGACGCCGAGTTGCTGCGGCCGCCGGTGAATGTGCTGCGCCTGTCGCTGCATCCGGACGGGCTCGCTCCGTTCATCGCCAATCTCGGCGAATGGCGGGCCCATCTGCTCGCCCGGCTGCGCCAGCAGGTGCGGGCGACGGCGGATGGCACTCTGGGCGCCCTGCTGAACGAGCTTTCGGAATACCCCTATCCGGCCGAGGCGAAGAAGGCGCGCCATGATGCCGAGATGGAAGCCGGTATCGTCGTGCCGATGCAGTTGCGGCTCGGGGATGTAGTGCTGTCGCTGATCTCGACGACGACGGTGTTCGGCACCCCGGTCGACATCACGCTGTCCGAACTCGCCCTGGAAACCTTCTTCCCAGCCGACGCCGAAACGGCCGAGGCGCTGCGGGCGCTCGCGGCGAACGGCAGCGGAACGGCGTGATCGCCCGGAACCTTTCCGCCCAGGCTCCGTTCCTTATGCGACGCGACGGATGTCGCACCAGGACCAGAAGGAGCTTCGCTATGGGCAGCACGACCGACAAGATCAAGGGCATGGCCAACGAGGCCGCCGGCAACGTCAAGCAGGCCGCCGGCAAGGCGCTCGACAAGCCCGACCTCCAGGCCGAGGGCAAGGCCCAGGAAATGAAGGGCGAGGCCCAGCAGGCAATCGGCAAGGGCAAGGACGCCGTCAAGAAGGCCGTCGACAAGATCTGAGGCTTCGGTCTCAAAAGCAAAGGGCCGCCGAAAGGCGGCCCTTTTCATGTTTGCCTACGTGCGGCTCAGGCCGTGCCGCCGAGCCCGCCCAGGAAATCCTTGACCCGGCCGAAGAAGCCGGCCGTCTCGGGGTGGTTATTGTGCGAGCTCTCGCGCTCGAACTCCTCCAGGAGCTCGCGCTGGCGCGCTGTGAGCTTCTGCGGCGTCTCGACCACGACCTGGATGTAGAGATCGCCGACGTCGCGCGAGCGCAACACGCTCATGCCCTTGCCCTTCAGGCGGAACTGCTTGCCGGTCTGGGTACCCTCGGGAATCTTCACCCGCGCCTGCTCGCCCGAGAGCGTCGGCACCTCGATCTCGCCGCCGAGCGCCGCCGACACCAGGCCGATCGGCACGCGGCAGAACAGGTCCGCGCCGTCGCGCTGGAAGATCGCGTGCGGCTTGATCGAGAGGAAGATGTAGAGATCGCCCGCGGGCCCGCCGCGCAGACCAGCCTCGCCTTCGCCGGCAAGCCGGATGCGGGTGCCGTCCTCGACACCAGCCGGAATATTGACCGAAAGCGTCCGCTCGCGCGTGACGCGGCCGGCGCCCTGGCAGTTCTTGCAGGGATCGTCGATGATCTCGCCGCGGCCGGAACAGGTCGGGCAAGTCCGCTCGACCGAGAAGAAGCCCTGATTGGCGCGGACGCGGCCATGGCCGCCGCAGGTCGGGCACTGCCGCGACTTCGAGCCGGGCTTGGCGCCGGTGCCCGAGCAAGCCTCGCAGGAAACCGAGGTCGGCACGCGGATCGAGGCGTTCTTGCCGGTGAAGGCCTCTTCCAGCCCGATCTCGAGATTGTAGCGCAGATCGGCGCCGCGCTCGCGGCCATTGGCACTGCGTGGGCCACCCCGCCTCGCATCGCCGAAGAAGGAATCGAAGATGTCCGACATGAAGTCGGAGAAATCGGCGTTGCCGCCTGGGCCGCCGCCGCCATTCTCGAAGGCCTGGTGGCCGAAGCGGTCATAGGCGGCGCGCTTCTGGCCGTCGGAGAGGACCTGATAGGCCTCGTTGATTTCCTTGAACTTGATCTCGGCTTCCTTGTCGCCGGGATTCTTGTCCGGGTGATGCTGCATCGCGAGCTTGCGGAACGAGCCCTTGAGCTCGACTTCGGTCACGGTCCGGCTGACGCCGAGGATCTCGTAGTAATCGCGCTTCGACATCGATCGAACAGCCCCTTCGCCTCCCATGCGTCATGGCCGGGCTCGACCCGGCCATCTCCGGCAGGAAGGCGCTTCCTTCTTCGCGACGCCTTCTCGGGAACGAGATGGCCGGGTCAAGCCCGGCCATGACGTTCCCGAGGAAGGCGGGCGCGGGTTACGCGCTCTTCTTCTTGTCGTCCGAGACGTCCTTGAAGTCGGCGTCGATGACGTCGTCCTTCTTGGCGTCTGCCGCCGCTTCGCCTTCGGCCGCGGCGCCATTCGTCTCGGCCTGGCTGGCGGCATACATCGCCTCGCCGAGCTTCATGGAGGCCTGCATCAGCTCGTTGGTGCGAGCCTGGATGGCCTCGGCGTCCTCGCCGGTGAGCGCGGTCTTCAGCGCCTCGACCGCGGTCTCGATCGCCGACTTGTCGGCCTCGGTGACCTTGTCGCCATAGTCCTTCAGCGACTTCTCGGTCGAGTGAACGAGGCTCTCGCCCTGGTTCTTGGCCTCGACCAGCTCGCGGCGCTTCTTGTCCTCGGCCGCATTGGCCTCGGCGTCCTTCACCATCTTCTGGATGTCGGCCTCGCTGAGGCCGCCCGAAGCCTGGATCTTGATCTGCTGCTCCTTGTTGGTGGCCTTGTCCTTCGCCGTCACCGAAACGATGCCGTTGGCGTCGATGTCGAAGGTCACCTCGATCTGCGGCATGCCGCGCGGGGCCGGCGGAATGCCCATCAGGTCGAACTGGCCGAGCAGCTTGTTGTCGGCCGCCATCTCGCGCTCGCCCTGGAAGACCCGGATCGTCACCGCGTTCTGGTTGTCCTCGGCGGTGGAGAAGACCTGGCTCTTCTTGGTCGGGATCGTGGTGTTGCGGTCGATCAGGCGCGTAAAGACACCGCCAAGCGTCTCGATGCCGAGCGACAGCGGGGTCACGTCGAGCAGCAGCACGTCCTTGACGTCGCCCTGGAGCACGCCGGCCTGGATCGCAGCGCCGATGGCGACGACTTCGTCAGGGTTGACGCCCTTGTGCGGCTCCTTGCCGAAGAACTGCTTCACGACCTCCTGCACCTTCGGCATGCGGGTCATGCCGCCGACGAGGACCACCTCGTCGATCTGGCCCGCCGAGAGGCCGGCATCCTTGAGCGCCTTCTTGCAGGGCTCGATGGTGCGCTGGATCAGATCGTCGACCAGGCTCTCGAACTTGGCGCGCGAAAGCTTGATGGCGAGGTGCTTCGGACCCGAGGCATCCGCCGTGATGTAGGGCAGGTTGATCTCGGTCTGCGAGGCGCTCGATAGTTCGATCTTGGCCTTCTCGGCCGCTTCCTTCAGGCGCTGGAGAGCGAGCTTGTCCTTCTTCAGGTCGATGCCCTGCTCGCGCTTGAACTCGTCCGCGAGGTACTCGACCAGGCGCATGTCGAAATCCTCGCCGCCGAGGAAGGTGTCGCCGTTGGTCGACTTCACCTCGAACACGCCATCGCCGATCTCGAGGATCGAGACGTCGAAGGTGCCGCCGCCGAGGTCATAGACCGCGATGGTGCCGGCCTGCTTCTTGTCGAGGCCATAGGCGAGCGCTGCCGCCGTCGGCTCGTTGATGATTCTGAGCACCTCGAGGCCGGCGATCTTGCCGGCATCCTTCGTCGCCTGGCGCTGGGCGTCGTTGAAATAGGCGGGAACCGTGATGACGGCCTGGGTGACGGGCTGGCCAAGATAGGCCTCCGCCGTCTCCTTCATCTTGGTGAGCGTGAAGGCCGAGATCTGCGACGGCGAATAATCCTTGCCGTCGGCGGACACCCAGGCATCTCCGTTCGAGGCCTTCGTGATCTTGTAGGGGACCAGCTTGAGGTCCTTCTGCGTCATCGGGTCGTCGTAGGTGCGGCCGATGAGGCGCTTGATCGCGAAGAAAGTGCGCTCCGGATTGGTGACGGCCTGGCGCTTCGCAGGCTGGCCGACAAGGCGCTCGCCGTCATCCGTGATGGCGACGATTGAGGGCGTGGTGCGCGCGCCCTCGGAATTCTCGATGACCTTGGGCGTCGAGCCTTCCATCACTGCAACGCAGCTGTTGGTCGTGCCGAGGTCGATACCAATGACTTTACCCATGGATGGGATCCCTTTCGATTGAGCAGATCGCCGACCTGCGACGCATTCACGCCGCCTGCCGGCCCATGGACCGGGCCGCCCCCGCTTCAGCGGCGAACGAACCGGCATTCCACGTTTGACGGTGGTTAAACCGCCCCTTGGCGGCGTATATAGTGAGGGTGTTCCTACCCTTGCAAGACAGGCGAGCCGATTAAGAATCGGGGATTGTGGGGTTTTGGGCTGCACCGGCGCTTTCCGCCGCGACTGTGTCCTTGCGGCCCTTGCGCCCGCTCGCACCTGCCTTCATGCAGGAAGGCCGTTCCGTTTGCGCATGGACACCATGAGCCGATCGACGCGCATCGCCCTTTCTCTGGCGGCTATCTCAGCCGCAATGACGGCGCTCGCGCAGGCGCAGCCCCTGCAATTGCCGGGCGCGCAGCCGTTCAATGCGCCGGGCACGCAGCAGGGCGCCCCCTCGCAGCCCGGCACGCCCGCCGCGCCGCGCCCGCCGAGCATGCCTGCGATCAAGATCCCGACCGAGGAGGGAATCCTCGGCAGGCCCCTTCACCGGAACGGCCATCACGGCGAGGCGACTTTCACGAAAATCGCCAGCGGCTTTGGGATGAAGCTCGACCTCGACGGCTTCCAGCCTGTCAATCTCGTCGAGCCCTGCTCCGTTTCCTTCGGCGATGCGCCCGTCCCGGTCACGGCGCTCGGGCGCCCGGCCGGGGTGCCGCGCTACCGGCTGGAAGCGCCGATCTGCCCGATCGTCTTCGATGTGCTCGATGGCGCCGTCCTCGTCGTGGAACCGAGCGAACCCTGCGTCGTCGAGGCAGCCCAATGCCGGATCGATCCGCGTGGCCTGTGGGGGCCGGACGCGCGGACGATCGCCGCGCAGGCGAAAGAGATCGAACGGGCGCGCGGCGCCGCCGAGCGCGCCGTCCGCGAGGGCTACCGGACCCTGACGGCCAAGTCGGACGCCGTCGAGCAGCGCTCGATCGCCCGCGAGCAGGCGGGATTCTCCTCCGAGCGCGAAACCATCTGCCGCGATTTCCAGCGCGAGGGCCAGATGGGCTTCTGTGCTGCCCGGATCACGGAAGCACGCGCCGCCGCGCTACGCGTCCGGCTCGGCCTCAGCGCCGACCCCAAGCCTGCCGCCAAGCCGAAGCCGCGCCCGGCGCCAAAGCCCGCGCCGCTCTCGCTCACGCCGACGCAGTAGAAGGCTGGCGGACCTCTCCCGCGGCCCCCGGCGCCCCCTGCGATTAAGGCTGCGTTCACTACCTTTTCCGGCTTCCTCGCCGGCCGCACAAGGCAGCGCGCATCTTTACGATTGCTCCGGGACTGGCTGCTTACAAGCCGGAGCACACTGCTTTTGGGGGACCGAATAGAATGCGCCTTTTTGATTGGGGATTTGCAAGGAAAGGTCTGGCGGCAGTGCTCGCCGGCCTGCTCGCCAGCGCCGCGCCGGCCCAGGCCTGCACGAACATTCTGATGATCGCCGCCGACGGCACGCCGGTTTACGGCCGCACCCTCGAATATGCGCTCCAGACACCGTCCGACGTCGTCGTGGTCCCGCGGAACTATGCCTTCGTCGGGACCCGTCCCGCCAACATGCCGGCCCCCAAGTGGAACACGCGTTATGCTTTCGTCGGCGTGATGAGCTTCGGCCAGCCTTTCGTCTCCGACGGCATGAACGAGAAGGGGCTCGCCGGCGGTGCCCTGTATTTCCCGGACTTCGTGGGCTACACGCCGGTGGCGCAAGCCGATCCGAACACTGCGCTCGCGCCCTGGGAATTCCTGAGCTGGGTCCTGTCGAACTTCGCCACGGTCGCGGAGGTCAAGGAAGCCCTCAACAAGGCCGTGATCGTCGACCTTCCGGCGCCGATCGTGAATTTCACACTACCGTTCCACTTCCCGATTCACGATGCGACAGGCGCCTCGATCGTGATCGAGCCCGTGGACGGCAAGCTGAAAGTCTATGACAATCCGCTCGGCGTGCTGACGAATTCTCCGACCTTCGACTGGCACCTCAACAATATCCGCAACTACGTCAAGATTTCGCCGGTCTCGGCCGATCCGCTCAAGATCGGCGGCACGACGTTCGAACCCTTCGGACAGGGGTCCGG
This sequence comes from Allobosea sp. 05L423, assembly GCF_056397745.1. NCBI lineage: Bacteria > Pseudomonadati > Pseudomonadota > Alphaproteobacteria > Hyphomicrobiales > Alloboseaceae > Allobosea > Allobosea sp. 05L423. Next base: position 92,472 of record NZ_JBFTOA010000018.1, read on the forward strand.
ACTGCTCGGCATCCCCGGTGATCCGACGCCGCCGTCGCGCTTCATCCGCGCGCTCGGCTACGTCGCCTCGGCGAAGCAGGCTCCCGATGGTCCGCAGGCGGTGCGTCTCGTCGAGCACATCATGAACAACTTCGACATCCCCGTCGGCTTCATCAACTCGGCGGCGAAGGGCGGAGAGCTCGAGTATACGCAGTGGACCTCGGTCGCAGATCTGCGGGCCAAGAAGTACTACATCAAGAGCTATCAGGATCAGGTCCTGCGCATGGTCGACCTGACCAGCTTCGACCTCGACGCCAAGGCACTTCAGGTTGCACCGTTCAAACCGAACCCGGTGCCTCCGGCGCTTCAATTCGCGAAGCCGTAAGCTCAAAGCCGCCCCCGCTCACTCCGTGAGATCGGGGGCGGCTCTTCCCTGGATCATCAACCGACCGGCCCAATGGGCCAAAGCCCGCGCCCGATCGGCCCCGTCGTCAGGGCGAGACCGTCAGCGGCAGCGAGACCGTAAGCAGGCCGACGGTTCCACGCGCGCGGTTCTCGACGGCAAACTCGCGCAGGACCTTGATGCGAGTCGATATCGGCGTCTTTCCGACCGTGAAATTGTAGGCGAGCGTGCCGCCGAGCGCCGTCACGCGCCCCTTGTAGGGACCGAGCTGTGCGCCGGACCCGCTATCGCCGGTGACCTGCTGATAGTGATAGCCGATCACGCCGGCGGAAAGCGCGCTGGTCAACGCCTTCGAGGCGGCCCATTCCAGGTGGAACTCGGTGCCCGTCCGGTAATCAGTGGCCGGATTGGTGCCGTTGAACGTCACGCCGGCGACACCGGACAGATCGACACCGGTTTCCGGATCGAACCAGGTGAGGGCACCGGACAGGTCCGTTGCCCAGCGGTGGAAGGCAAGATTGGCGAGTTCGCCGTTGCGGTACTCGCCCGCCGGTGCGTTCACCATGACGGTCGCGTTCCAATGGAACTTGCCGGCATGCCAGCCGAGCATCGTCGAGAACACGGGATCGCCGACCATCGTCGCATTGTCGCGCACATTGGAGCCGATCAGGCGGTTCGTTCGTGGCGAATCGTATTCGACACCGGCCCCGACCCTGACGCGGCCGACAGGCAGGGTGGCTCCAAACGCGAGATTGCCGCCGGCGATCTCCCAGGGAGTCACCCACGTGCCGCTCAGGAAATCGGCCCGTGCCTGGCTGCGCACATCGGCGACGAAGCGGCCGCCGGAAGGCAGGGACTTCCGGGCATCGAGCTTCGCGTCGTAGCTATAGGTATCACTCTCGAAATAGACCCCGGGCGGCGGCAGGTAACCCGCCATCGGGCCGCGACCGCCAAGCAGGTAGAAGCCCGTGCCGTTCTCGGCCGCGCGCGCATCTCCCTGAGCCCCGAAAACACCGGCAACAAGGCCGAGCGCCATCACGCCGAACCGGACTGGCCGGCGCGATTCGCAGGCTTGGTTAGTCATCATGTCGTCTATCGCCCCCCGGCGCGGTCGCCGCCAGCCGGGCGAATCAGCTGGGCGAGCCTAGAGCGCTTGCGGGCGGCGGTGAATCCCCAATCGGCCTTGTCCCACTAGCGTCGGGCGCGCGCCATTCGGGCTTGCAGCGATCGCTCATCCAGCGTCGCAACCGCATCGATCAGCTCGACCGCGAAGCTGCCAGGGCCATGGCAGCGCTCGGCCGCGATTTCGCCCGCAATGCCATAGGCCGTCAGCGCGGCTCCGGCCGCGATCACCGGGTCTGGTTCGACCGCAAGACAGGCTGCGGCCAGCGCGCTCGAAGCGCAGCCGAGCCCGGTCACGCGGCTCATCAGCGGATGCCCGAAGGCAACAGAGAGCTTTCCGGAAGGCCCGTCGATCATGTCGACAGCCCCTGTCGTCGCGCGCGTGACCCCGGAGGACTGTTCAAGCAGTCCGGCCAACGCCGCCATCTCGACCGCATTGCCGCGCACGACGACGCCCGGTAGCCGCAACACCTCCCCGGCCAGCTTCAACCGGAGTGGCGACAGCTCGACGAAGACAGGGTCGAGCACGAGCGGGATGCCGCCGTCCCGCGCCGCAGCAAGGAGCTTCGGGATGGCGCGCTCGCCCTCCGGACTGATCGTCCCGAGATTGATCAGGATCGCGCCGGCACCGGCTGCAACAGCCGCAACCTCCTCGGGATGACCAGCCATCGAGGGCACGGCTCCGAAGGCGAGCAGCATGTTGGCGGTGACGTTCTGCGCCACCGTATTGGTCAGGCAATGGACGCGCGGGCGGCGCTCGGCCACCCGCGCGAGGATCGACGCGACCTGGGCCGCGTCGAGGCTGTCGTTCATACCGCTCATTCGGCCGCAGGTAGATAGATGCTGCCGCCCTTGTCGAGGAATTCCTTCGACTTGGCGGCCATGCCTTCGTCGGCCAAAGCCTCCAGTGCCTTGCGTTCGTTTTCACCCATCGCCTGCACCTCGGCGCGCAGATCCTGCGTGATCTTCATCGAGCAGAATTTCGGCCCGCACATCGAGCAGAAATGGGCGACCTTGTGGGCGTCCTTCGGCAGGGTCTCGTCATGGAACTCGCGCGCCGTGTCGGGGTCGAGCGCGAGGTTGAACTGGTCCTCCCAGCGGAAGTCGAAACGGGCACGGGAGACCGCGTCGTCCCGGATCTTCGCCGCCGGATGGCCCTTGGCGAGGTCGGCGGCATGGGCCGCGATCCGATAGGTGATGACGCCGGTCTTGACGTCGTCGCGGTTCGGCAGCCCGAGATGCTCCTTCGGCGTGACGTAGCAGAGCATGGCGCAGCCATACCAGCCGATCATCGCAGCCCCGATGCCGGAGGTGATGTGGTCATAGCCCGGCGCGATGTCGGTGGTCAGCGGTCCGAGCGTGTAGAACGGCGCCTCGCCGCATTCGCGCAGCTGCTTGTCCATGTTCTCCTTGATCTTGTGCATCGGCACATGGCCGGGGCCCTCGATCATCACCTGGCAGCCCTTGTCCCAGGCGACCTTGGTCAGCTCGCCGAGCGTCTCGAGTTCTGCGAACTGAGCCCGGTCGTTGGCGTCGGCGATCGAGCCGGGGCGCAGGCCGTCGCCGAGCGAGAACGAGACGTCATATTTGCGCATGATCTCGCAGATCTCGTCGAAGCGCTCGTAGAGGAAGCTCTCGCGGTGATGCGCCAGGCACCAGCGCGCCATGATCGAGCCGCCGCGCGAGACGATGCCGGTGACGCGGTTGGCGGTCAGCGGGACGTAAGGAAGCCGCACGCCGGCATGGATGGTGAAATAGTCGACGCCCTGCTCGGCCTGCTCGATCAGCGTGTCCTTGAACACCTCCCAATCGAGCTTGATCGGATCGCCGCCGACCTTCTCCAACGCCTGATAGATCGGCACGGTGCCGATCGGCACCGGCGAATTGCGCAGGATCCAGGAGCGGATGTTGTGGATGTTGCGGCCGGTGGAGAGGTCCATCACCGTGTCGGCGCCCCAGCGGATCGCCCAGACCAGCTTCTCGACCTCCTCGGCCGCGCCGGAGGTGACGGCGGAGTTGCCGATATTGGCGTTGATCTTGACCAGGAAGTTGCGGCCGATCGCCATCGGCTCCAGCTCGGGGTGGTTGATGTTGGCCGGGATGATCGCGCGCCCGCGGGCGATCTCGTCGCGGACGAATTCGGGCGTCACGAATTCCGGCACGCTGGCACCGAAGCTCTCGCCATCGGCATGCCGCTCCCGCGCGCCTTCCAGCATGGCGGCACGACCGAGATTCTCGCGATGGGCGACATAGATCATCTCGGGCGTGATGATGCCCGCCTTCGCGAACTCGTACTGCGTCGTCATCTGGCCCGGCTTCGCCTCGAGGATCGGGCGCTGCGCCGGGCAGGCGGGCACGAGCTGCGCTTCGCTGATATGGCCGTTGTCGGCAGCGGTGACGGCCCGGCCGGGCACGGTCTGGAAGCCGCGGGCATCGAGCCAGGCCCGGCGCGGCTGCGTCAGCCCGGCGTTGAGGTCGATTTTCGCCTCGGTCTCGGTATAGGGGCCGGAGGGATCATAGATGCGCACCGGCGGCTCGGCATCGGTGGTCAGCACGACCTCGCGGAACGGCACGCGCATTTCGGGATGTTCGGGGGCTGCGACATAAATCTTGCGCGAGCCGATGATCGGGCCGGTCGTCACGCTTTGCGGCGCGGTTTTGACGCTGTTCTTCTGGGGTTTGATATGGGCATTCATGGGGATCTCCTCCTTGGTACAGGTCAGGAGATCCGGCGTCGAAGCGGTTCAGTCGCTGTCTGCGGGCAAGGCTTTGCGCCCTGCGATCGCGTTCCAGTCCCTCCGCCGGTATGACCCGGATCAGGTTCGACGGGTTCGGCTTCGGAAGCCATCTCAGCCCTTGCGGGCACCCCTCGGAACGGTACGGAGGTTAGGCGCAGCGAGGCCGCTTGGCAACGGGTGATGCGGCAGACGATCAGAAGGCGGGAATTCTTCAGGCGGAGCGGTCGACAAGGGCGCCCTGCCCGGCCGGGAGCATCGCCTTGCTCTGGTCGACGCTCTGCTGGAGCATGGTGACGAGGCTATGATCGGCCTGCGCGTTCTGTTTGATCATCTCGGCGGACAGCGCCTGCTGCGTCGAGGCGGCCTGCATCGTGACGATGCTGCGGGCAAGGGAGACGGCGTCGCTCATGCCGGCGACGCTAATGCGCCCGCCTTGCCAAATCCTGAACGGCCTCAGGGCCTGATGATCGACGGCACCGCACGCGGCATCGGCAGGTCGCGACCGGGCTGCGGCGGGCCAGCCTGTGCTCCGTCATCGCGCTGTTCACGCCTGTCGGCGCGCGGCGGCGCGGCCCGTTCGCCGGCCGGCGGCCGCACGGCCCCATCTGCCCGGGGCCTCACCGGCACGCCAGGAGCACGCTGTTTCACGGCGGGAGGAACATTCTGAGCCGATGCCGGAAACGGCGCGAAGTAACCCGCGAGCATCAGGCCTGCCATCGCCAGAGCGGACATCTTCATGGCTGCATCTCCCATCGGCTCTCCCTGCGGAAGAGGAACCGCCACGGGCGTGCGGGGGTTCCTCGCGCGCCGCAAAGAACGGGGCTGCCCATGGAGCAGCCCCGTGCGGGATCAGCGGTTCTGACCGGTCAGCAGCGGCGTGATGCGCCGCAGCGTCACGCGCCGATTCTCGCGCGCGGCGTCCTGGGTCTGAACCTTCAGATACTGCTCGCCATAGCCCTGGGTGGTCAGGTTTTCAGGCGGGATCTGGAAGTCGCGCGTCAGGATCTCGGCGACCGACTGGGCCCGGCGATCCGAGAGCGAGAGATTGTCGACATCGGAGCCGACGGCATCGGTATGCCCCTCGACGAGGAAGACCTCGTTCGGCGAGCTCTGCAGGGCCCGCCGGACCGAATCCGCGATCACGGCCAGACGCTGACCCTGGTCCGGCGAAACCTGCCAGGAACCGGTGTCGAAGTTGATCGTATCGATATCGACGCTGCGCATGCGGGCACGCAGATCCGGCGAGTAGCGGACCTCGTCGAGCGTGTAGCGGCGCGGGATCGCGGCGATCGGCGGCGCCATGATCGTCTCGTAGATCAGTGCCTCGTCGGCCTGGTCGGCATCGACGATATAGCGCTCGCGGGGGATCGGCAGCGGCGGCGGCGGCAGCACGACGACATCATCGGCGAAGCGCCCGGGACGGTCACGCAAGGTGTTGTCGATGATCACCACCTCACGGTCGTCGCGATCGATGCGGATACGGCGGATCAGGCGGCCCTCCTCATCGGTGACGGTGACGATACGCGTGCCGTCGGGACGCTCGAACACGGTCCGCATCTCGCCGTCGCGGCGCTCGGAGCGGCCTTGCCAGCCGAGATCGCGGAAGCGCTGGTCCTCGTCGCGGCGGATGATGGCGCGTCCATCGTCGTCGCGGATGATGGTGCGGCCAGGCTCGCGGATGACGGTGACATCACCTTCGCGCCGTTCCTCGCGCCGCGCCCGGATATCGTCGAAGCGCTGCGCTCCCTGAACGGCCATGATGCCGCCGATCGCGCCGACCCCGAGACCGATCGCCCCGGCCACACCCGGCGAGATTCCGCCGCGACGGCCTTCGCGCTGTGGCGGCTGAGTGGGGAAGACGCCGCCGGCCGGCGGCTGCGCCGGCGCCATGCCGGGCTGGGTCGGTGCGACACCGGGTTGCACCGGCGCCGAGGCGCCAGGAACCGCGGCGGGAGGCGCGCCCGGAGCGGGGCGACCGGGCTGAGCGGGCACCGCTCCTGCAGGCGGCGTGGCAGGGGGCGGGGGCGAAGGCGGAGAGGCAGCGCCGGGTTGCGCCGGGGCTGGGACGACGGGAGCCGCGGCCGGAGGCGTTGCCGGGCGCAGCGGCTGCGCCGGAGCTGCGCCGGCCGGCGGTACCGGAACTGCGGCGCCCGGCTGAGCCGGAACGCCGGGAGCAACAGCAGGCGGCGTCGCCGGGCGCGGCTGCCCGGCCGGGACCGTGGGAGCCGTGCCAGGCTGCGGCGCTGCGCCCGGCGGGCGCTGGAACGGAGCAGCCGACGGAGGGACGGCCGGCCCTCCGCGCGGAACCACGGAGGGTGGCGCGCCGGCGCCGGGCTGAACCGATGTGCCGGGAGCAGCGGAAGGTGGCGCCCCGGGCGGGCGAGGCTGCCCTGCGGGAGCCGAGGGAGCCACACCCGGCTGCGGTGCAGCCGCCGGAGGACGCGCTTGAGGCGGAGCAGCGGAGGGCGGAACAGCCGGGCCGCCGCGCGGCACGACCGAAGGCGGCGAGYCGGGCTGGGCCGGAGCCGGCGGCGGAGCGGCCTGCGGG
>NZ_JBFTOA010000019.1:0-97795 GCF_056397745.1 Allobosea sp. 05L423
TCGCTGGAATGCATCACGGCGACAAGTATCTGCTTGCCGTCATCGCATATCACGCGCAGCCGGTAGAAGAGCTCGGCGGGATCGATCTCTGAAATATCGCAGAAGAGGTATCCGGCGCGCGTGTCGTCGCAGTCGCTGCCGAATTGGTAMGTGAGCGGGAGCGTCCGGCCGTCCCGCAGGACAAGCAGGCCTTTCCCGGTGTGCATCGCCCGCCTCCCACCTCAACGGCGCCGGCCTCCCGACGTCGTCCCCACGGGGTCAACAACCCAGCAGTACGCGCCTGTTGCCGGGCCGCGRCAAGTCGCATTTCGTSTTCCACTGAGCGGGTAGCTGATCGACACGGAACCCTTCCGGTTCCATCCCGTTTCTATTCTGCCGCTTTCGAGCGCCGATGATTTCCCTCAAAGGCGATTCTGGTCCCCTCTCGAAGCGGCAGGGGGGGCCGTCCAGGCCSGCTYCCTGATTTCGGCCCCGCTGGCTTCGGCTGGCGGGGCCTTTTGCGTTTGACCCGAAGTCGTGCTGATCATCCTCGTAGTGAAGCGGCGTGCAGCCGGCTTGTTGGGCGGCGCGATAACGGTCAAGTGGTTGCTTTCACCGTAGGTGATGGACATCCAACGACGAAACCTGAAGGCGGCTTTACGGTTCTCGATCTCAATCGGCCGCATCGCCCTGTTCACGTGTATCGCGTGGCGCATAGCCGTATTTCCTTTTGAAGGCCCGGCTGAATGTCGAGTAATCGGTGAAACCGACATCGAAAGCAATCTGCTGAATTGCCACGTGGGCATCCGAGGACAACAGTCGCCGGCGCGCCTCGGCGAGCCGGTAATCGGCCAGAAACTTGGCCACTCCCCCAAACGGTTCAAACATTCGGTACAAGCGGGAGCGAGAAACGCCGAGCGCTTCGCCTAGCTTGTCTGGTCCGAATCTCGATGCCCCGATATTCGATCGGGCGAGATCGCGCGCTCGATCGAGCAATAGCCGATCCAAGGGGCGCTCCGCGCGCGTGATTCGATCCTTCGTTGGCGCGAGGCTCGCCAGAATTAGATCCCTTGTCGCTTGCTCTATTAAGGGAAGAGAGGCAGCGGGAATTGTAGGGAACATGCGCTCCAGTGCTATGAGGTAATCCGCGAAAAGACCGAGCATGCCATTTCGTTCAATTCCTTGGGGCAGTGCTTCAAACTCGCGCGTATGGCGCCGAAACGAATCCCGCGAAAGATACAAAGTCAGGACTTCGCCATCTCGCCCGACACCCTCGAATGCGCTGGTTAAAGATCGAAACTGCACGGGGCGCTCGGCTTTCTCAGGCACAACCACGACTAACCAATCATCGAGCCGCGTTGGTGAGAAGTGCTTCCAATGACGCAAAAGCCCCTCTGGCATTGCTGCCCGTGTCAGCCTCAGGCCCAGGGAAATATGCCATGTTGTATGATCGGCCGGAAACGGCGCCTGCACCCCATCGCCTAAAGAAATGTCGAACGTGTTGCGATACAGTTGGCGCCATCCGTCCATCTGATCGCGAATAGGCAGGTGCCGGGTAGTATAAAATTCTCTCGCAGAATTACTGATTTGATTGCTAGCCATCAATATCCTCCGCTAGCCAACTATCTCGCAATATTCGGTCTATTCCTATGAGGCCCGCGGGACAAGGCACCGCCGACTGCAAAAGGAGAACCAGCGGCTATTGCGGGAATTGAACCGCCGGCCGGCTTTACAGCACCGCCATCCATCGACGAAACTATCCGGCTTGCTCGCGTGGAGGACGGAAGTGAAGACCAAACGCCTGTCAGCCCGGGTCGTGGCGGCCTACGTCGCCAAAAATCGCATCCCCAGCTCGCAACTCCCTGCGCTGATCCAATCAGTTCATCAGGTGCTGCTGAGGATCGGTCAAGGATAGGCTTCGGGGCTGTTGAGCAATTCGGCTTTGGTGCTTCCCTGTTGAAGCTTGGCCCGGTTCCGCTCGCGCGGGGCCGGGCTTTTGCATTTTGGACTGCGCTAGGCCGCGTTTCGAAGCTGGATTTCAGAGAAGTGCTCGAGCTCATCGAGCAGGGGCTGGAGGCCCAAGTGAACCCCGCCACCGCCATGGCGGGGTTTGCTGTTTTGGGTGAACGCCGACATTTGCCCATCGTTCATCATTTGCAGCCAAGCTCTTGAAGCGCCTTCGATGCGGCGTGGCGCCGAGCTGCCGTCTTTCCCCTCCCATGGCGTGTGTGGCTCGGCGTCTTTTCCGAAATCTACTCGGCGACAGCGGCGGAGATTTCTTCCTCGAGCTCGACGACAATGCGCCGAAAAGCATCAGCCAGAGCGTCTGCACTCGGCCCCAGTCGTTGAGTCCAGTGGAGGTAGGCGCGTGTCGCTCGCTCGTAATCACCGTAGACTTCGAAAATCCATTCGTCCGCGGCGTTCTCAAGTTCGCGTCGCCGCTGAGGCAACCGGCAAATCAGTCGGGCTAGTCCAGATTTTTGCTCTTGCGTCATGGCGAGGAGCGTCGATGGCCAGGTCAAGCTAATCTGAAAAGACAATTGGCAGATATCGTCTTTGAGTGACCCAGCCCTTCGCCTTTAGCGCCGCATAGCGGTCGATCTCAGCACGGAGATGCGCGACGGCCGGCAGATGCTCTGCCAGTCCGTCGGTACGGAGAAAGAGTGGTGTGTGAAGGATCAGGGCGATCAATCCTGACCTCCTAGGAACCGATTTCGGCGGGGAACGCGCTGAGCCTCCGCACGTTCGATTAGTCTCGAACGCGAGGAGCACACAATGGACCACTCCAGCCATATCCGTCTCGCCAGCAGCGAGTTGACCGCGGTTATCCTCGAAGGGGCAACGATCTACGGGCCGGGCGATGAAAAGATCGGCTCCGTGTCACATCTCCACGGGAGCCAGGTCGTGATCGATGTTGGCGGCTTCCTTGGCATTGGCGCCAAGCCCGTCGTGGTACCTATCAGCGATCTCGAGTTCATGCGCGACGAAGATGGCAACGTCCATGCCGTCACCACCTGGACCAAGGAGCAGTGCCTGAGCATATCGACCGCTAAGGTCGTTGAGACAGGATGACGCGTGCGGGCTTGTTTCCTGCCTCACTCTCCCCGCGCCTTGGCTGTGGCCATCGTATCGCGGAAATCTGACTAAGGCTCTCGCGTCTATTCAAGGAGCTGGGTCAGGCTCGCGGCCGGCGAGGACGGCTTCGACAGCCCACTCTCCCGCGGGAGTAAGTATCCAACCGAGTTCGCCGGGCCGGTCCAGATCGCGGCGGCGCTCGATGAAGCGACGAAGCTCTAGGTGTTCTGCAGTACCTAGGCTGATCCTCTAATGTCTTTGAAGCCGACCTGCTCTCCCGCTTTCACGCCTTCGAACTGGCTTAGGCAGTAACGCTCTCGTTTCGATAGCGGGCTTTTCGGCAGATCGGCCTTCCACTGTTCTTGTGCCGCAGCGTAACGCCGCGCCATCTCAGCATAGTCGTCGGCGGGGGGCGGGGCTTGATCGCTGCGCCCGGCCTTGTCTCTCTTCCCGAAGACACGCGCGACGCCCTCCATAAACGGGTCTGGCTGTGTGGGCTCCTGATTGAGGCCCGCAAGCTTCCCTTCCAAAGAGGGCCAGTGCCAGCGGACGATCTGTCCTCGATCGATCTGCGGTCTAGGGATGAACCCCGCGCGCAGCCACGTGTCGAACGTGTCGACGCTGATCATGATCCTAGCCGCTGCGGTCTTTCTGTCGACGAAGATGGGTTCCACGCGAGTTCGTGTCATCCAGCAATCTCAATCTGGAAAACAGGGTCGGCCCGGTCTCGCTCAGGCGGGTCGGGCAAATTTCTCGTGGCGCGGCGTGTCAGATAGCTGTCACCGAAGAGCCAAGGGCAGCACCACAACCGCGGCTAGAACAAACACGATAGCCGCCCGGATCAAAACGCCGTGGATGCGGGCCCTTGCCGTGGATGTGTTCGCGGCCAACTGTGCACCTCGGCTCCTGCCATGCTGCAAGACCGGGGGCAGACAACGGAACCGCCTGTTGCGAACTACGTTGAATACGTGCACCAGAATTTCGTCCTCAGTTGTCTGCCGAACCGACCGACTGCGGTGGGAATTATGCGAGCAACGCTTCGGAGGACACTCATATGCCTCTCACGACAGCTCGGTAATCAGCCCCTTGGGTCTGGGAATTTTCGAACGTCAGAGAAGGCATTCCGGAAGCAATCGAGCGGGCCTTTCCGGTCGCCGAAGTCCACGAGTTGGAATTAAGAAAAACCCCAGTTGGTGACGGACGCTCGTCGGCGCGGGGGGCTTAACACAGAGCCTCGCCCCAGGCACCTCGACGTCGAGGGCGAACAACGAGCAGGCCCTAATCCAAGATACCGCTGAGGCGTCTCGCACCGAATAGGCCAAGCAGAACAATCCGGTTGCCCACTCGAGCGAGCCGGCAAAACTCGAGCAGCCATGCAAAGCCTGACGGGAGAAGCTGCGATGAAACACGATTTGACTCGACTGCCGAAGCTTCTGGATAAGGCCCATCGCACCTGTCGCGCAGTCATCGAGACCCCAAAGGGACGGCGAAGCAAATACGACTACGATCGGAAGACAGGCGTCTTCTCGTTGAAGAAATTGCTGCCTGAAGGTCAAAGTTTTCCACTCGATTTCGGGTTCATTCCCTCTACTCATTGCGACGATGGCGATCCGATGGATGTGATGATCCTCATGGATGAACCCGGCATCGTCGGCGGCGTGGTGGAGATCAGGGTACTTGGGGTTCTCGAGATCGAAGAGATTGAAAACGGTATCGTCGAGCGCAACGATCGCATCGTAGGGGTCGCGACAGAGTCGTATCTCTATGAAAATATTCGCAAACTGAGCGACATCGAATCGACCTTCATCAAGAATCTGGAATCTTTCTGGGAAAACAAGGCTCAGCTTGAGCATAAGCAATTGCGAGTTCTTGGAGTGAGAAAAGCAAAACGAGCCCTCGCGCTAATTCGCAAAGCGAGCCGGAAGCCAAGCGCGCGCCCGTAGCACGGCGCGCCCAACTCATGACAGCGCGGTCGGCCTCACGTCGGGAGGTCTGCTGCGCGCAGCCCGCAGCCCGGCGCGCCCTATACCTATGTGACGACGCCAGCGTTCCTGTCGCAGTTCGGTTTCGAGACCCTGCGCGATCTGCCGGATTTCGAGAGGCTCGAGGATGCCGGACTGCTTAGCAAGGACAGGCTGCTCGCTGGCGATATTCCGATTGCGTTTGGCAGCTTGGATACCGATCCGTCGCCGCCCGATCTCGGCGACGACGCGTGATAAATGGCGCAACGGCGCCTTGCGGCAAGATTACAAGGTTTGAAGTCGATCGGCTGAGGTTTTGCCGGACCGCTTATCCTGAACGAGCTCGTAGGAAACCTTCTGGCCGTCGCGAAGCTCACGCAGGCCCGCTCGCTCCACCGCGCTGATATGCACGAAGACGTCCTGTCCCCCTTCGTCGGGCTGGATAAAACCAAAGCCCTTGGTCGCGTTGAACCACTTCACGGTACCGGTCGCCATAGTCGCGTCTCCTGAAAACAGCGCAAGGGCCGTCATCATCAGCCGTGCTGACAGCCATCCCCAAAGCCTGAGCCGCTTAAACAGCTTGATCTTCGCCTCGGCCACTGTGAAGACGTCGGACATGTCGTCCAGATCCTGCAGGGTCCTCGGCTCCCCGCTTTGATCCACTCTGAGCATCTCTTCATGGCGCAAAAACCGCGCTGTCAGCTCGATCACGCTGGATTTTCCGGATCCCCACTCGCCGACTAGACCGATAACAAACCCGTCTCCGGATATTTGCAGCTGATCAATTGATCGAGCGAGAATACGGGCGAATTCCGAACGCCCCAGCATGTCATCAGCGGGATGGCTGATAGGCTTATCACTATACCGAATTTGGCTGAATCGGCGAAATTCAGTTCTGGGTCAGCTTATGGCCAGCGTCATCAAAGAAAAAGAGACACGTCGACGATTTACGACACATGTTCGTAGAGAACTTGCATCATGCGTTAGCCGGGTCTTGGCATAGGTTGTCCTTCCCCAGGGACCCAGCATCGAAATCCCTGTCTGATTAGCCGGTCCGAGGCGGCGCGCGCATAGTGTCGGCCAGCGCATCGACAAAGCTGGCCAAATCCGGTCGCGTTCAGGGAGATCGAGGCCGCAGCGGCGGCGCACCAACCAAGCCGCCCAACCTCGCGTCGATCGAGTATTTACCTGCTCCCGTAACGTATAGCAGGAAGAAACCACCCATGATGCTTACGTTTTTGTAGAAATTGATCATGTTCTCATAGTGGTCGACCGGCGTTGTCACGTTAACTTCGGCGTGGCGTGGAGCCGTGTAGATGGGCTGGCATGATCCTTCCGCTCATCAGCTACAAGCGCCATAGGTTCCCACCGGCGATCATCGCCCATGCGGTGTGGCTGTATTTCCGCTTTCCCCTGAGCCTTCGCCTGGTGGAGGAGATGCTGCTGGAGCGCGGTATCGTCGTCTCCTACGAGACGGTGCGGCGCTGGGCCCTGAAGTTCGGGCGGGATTACGCACGCCGGCTCCGGCGCAAGAGGCCGCGCCCGCGCGACATCTGGCATCTCGACGAGGTCTTGGTCACGATCGCCGGGAAGAAGCACTGGCTGTGGCGCGCAGTGGATCAGGACGGCTATATCCTCGATGAGATCGTCCAGACCCGGCGTGACACCAAGGCAGCGCGGCGACTGTTGATACGCCTTCTCAAGAAGCAAGGCTGCCCGCCCCGGCGCATGATCACGGACAAGCTCGGTTCCTATGCCGCCGCCCGGCGCCAGATCATGCCGGCGATCGAGCATCGCGCGCACAAGGGCCTCAACAACCGCGCCGAGAACTCACACGTGCCGCTCCGAAAGCGCGAGCGCATGATGCAAGGCTTTCGCTCCCCGGGAGGCCTGCAGCGGTTCGTCGCCGTCTTCTCCGCCGTCCGCAATCTGTTCGTCTCGCCCCGGTCCCGTCGCTCCGCCCTCGCCACCCATCGGCATCGTCTGCGCGCCATGGCGCACTGGAAAGCCGTCGCCGGCCTCACCGCCTGAACCTGCCACCAGGCCGAAGGCACCTCGTGGCGCCGGCCGACAGTTAACGTGACAACGCCGCCTTTCACCAGTCAAGTAAACGCGGATGGCGTCCCCGCTGCGGAGGGCGTCCGCCTGGAACTGCCGTTTATCTATGTCGGACTCAGATCGCCTTCGGTCATACCGCCGCAGCGCGCTACTCAAGGTCCCCTCCCGGGCAAAGAGCCTGAGTCCGCTTCTGGCGCTCGGCCGCCGATATCGTTCGATGATGCGCTACGGAGTGGCCTAAGGTTGTCCGCAACTCTAGCTCAAGCCATCAGTCTGGTCACTGCCGCCTCCCAGCCATCTAATCCGCCCCCTCGACCCGCATCGAGATAGAGCCGGGTCGGTCGAAGATCGAAGCCCCGCCCTTCACTTCGCCGAGGATGATGATACCGGGCTGAGGGACCTCGCCATCACGATAGTAGACGACGAAGTGGTCCGGGCCCCAAAGCCCGATCGTCCCGCTCTTGAAGGCGCGCTGCCGCGCTGCGGCGGGCAGACCCGACGGCAAGCTTCCCGTTTTTTCCTGACGAAGGTGGTCCGTCATCGGAATGGTCAGGGGCAGCATGCCAAGCAGCGCTTTGGTCGCGGCGTTATCGGCGAGCTCCGCCGTAACGGAGCCCCACTCCGACGAGATCTTGATGCGTTCCTGAGCCATTGCTGTTCCGATCGTTGCGAGGAGTATGGCGCCGGCGATCCGAGTGGCTTTGAGCGGCATTGTCCGATCCTCCGTAGTGATTGTCGTTCACCGAGCTCCCGCCGGTCCAGCGGCGGGAGCTCGGCCTGCGAGCCTTTGGCCGCCCACCGAGGGCGGCGGCCCCATCGCTTCGTGTCCGGTCGAGATTAGGCGAAGAGATGCCGGCCGAAGAAGCTGGCCAGCTTGTCGAACGGGATCACGTCGACCTTGTCGTAGAGATCGACGTGGCTGGCTCCCGGAATGATCATCAGTTCCTTCGGCTCCGCGGCCGCCGCATAGGCGATTTCGCTGAAGTAGCGCGAATGGGCTTTCTCGCCGTGGATCAGCAGAACCGGGCGCGGCGAGATCTCCTTGATGTAGGTCAGGAGCGGCATGTTCATGAACGAGAGCGGCGTCGTCCGGGTCCAGGAATTGCCCGAGTTGACCGCGCGCGGATGGTAGCCGCGCGGCGTCCGGTAATAGTCGTGGTAGTCGACCAGGAACTGCGCCTCGCCGCCTTTCAGATCATTGTAGGGCGGCTGGTAAGCCGGGGTTCCGTTCGCGGCGTCCACCCAGCGCTGCCGGCTCAGTTGCTCCAGCGTCTGCGTGCGCTGTTCAAGCGTCACGCTGTCGTTGTAGCCCTTCGACATGACGCGGGTCATGTCATACATGGTGCTGGCGACGACAGCCTTGACCCGCTTGTCCACGGCGACGGCGTTCAAGGCCATGCCGCCCCAGCCGCAAATGCCGATGACGCCGATCCGCTCGCGGTCGACCGACGGGTGAAGGCCGAGATAGTCGACGGCTGCGCTGAAATCCTCCGTGTTGATATCCGGCGAGGCGACGTTGCGGGGCTCGCCACCGCTTTCACCCGTGAAGGAGGCGTCGAAGGCCAGCGTGACGAATCCGCGCTCCGCCATCGTCTGCGCGTAGAGGCCTGACGACTGTTCCTTCACCGCTCCGAACGGCCCGCCAACGGCCAGCGCCGCCAGCCGCCGATCGCCTTGGCCCTGGGGCAAATAGAGATCACCCGCCAGGGTGATGCCGTATCGGTTCTTGAAGGTGACCTTCCGATGATCGACCTTCTCGCTCTTCGGGAAAATCTTGTCCCAGTCCGCTGCCATGCCTTGAGCCTTTGCTTTGGAGAGGTTGAAGAGTGATGCGGGTGCCAAGGCGGCAACGCCCGCACCGGTCAGCTTCATCAAGTCGCGACGGTCCAGTCGTGCGGACGACGCTGTGATCGTGTTGGAGGTGTCCATCGTTATCTCCCCGTTCTCTGTGACTATTCGGGCTTCAGCAGACGTTTTCCGTTGCCGATCAGCGCGATGCCGATGGCGGCCAGAGCGACGCTCCCCAGGAGGGTCGCGAAGATCGACAGGCCATCGAGCAGCATCCCGCCGACCACGGCCCCGAGCAGGATCGAGGCTTGGATCGCGGCCACCATCAGGCTTCCGGCGGCCTCCGGCGCATCGTCGACGTTCTGCGACATCCAGGTCATCCAGATCACCGGCATGGCGGTGTTCATCGCACCCCAGACAGCCAGGAAGAGGCCCACTGCGGCTACCGAGCCGCCGAGCAGCAGGAGACCAATCGTGCAGCCGCCCATCAGCAGCGCGGGCAGCTTCAGGAGAGGAGCGACGTTGCCATGCAGCAAGCGGCTGGAGCCCCAGGTTCCAACGAAGCCAGCGCAGCCGAGAACCAGCAGCAGGATCGACAGCGTCGTCACGTCGGCTCCCGTCACCTGTTCGAGGAACGGGCGCAGGTAGGTGAACATCGTGAAGGCCGAGCCCCAGGACAGCATCGACGCGATCAGGCCGCGCAGGAAATACGGGCGCTTCAGCAGGCCGAACATGGTCCGGAAATCCTGCGGCTGGCGCGCGGGCAGCGGCGGCAGGGCGATCACATGCCAGACGAGGTTGACGGCGACGATCGGCGTCAGCGCCCAGAACACCGCGCGCCAGCCGGACAGACCGCCGAGATAGCTGCCGACGGGCGCGGCGAAGGCTGCCGCGATCGCTTGCCCGCCATACATCAGGGCCAGCGCGCGAGGCACCTCGCTTTCAGGAACCAGGCGCATGATCACGGCCGTTGCAAGCGCCCAGAATCCACCGATGCAGATCCCGAGCAGGGCGCGACCGAGCATCAGCACCGCGAAGTTCGGGGCGGCCGCGACCAGGACCAGCGAGACCAGCATGAAGGCCGTCATCGCAACCAGGACCCATTTCCGGTTCAGCGTCCCGGCGGCCGTGGTGATGACCATGCTCGCCACCACCGCGAAGAGACCGCTGATCGAGATCGCTTGACCCGTCTGGCCCTCGGTCGCGCGCAACCCCTCGGCCATCGGCGTCAGCAGGCTGACCGGCATGAACTCGGAAGCGATCAGCATCGCCACGCAAAGCGCCATTGAGAGGACGGCGCCCCAGGCGGCGGTCGACTTGGTTCTTTCCTCAGATACGGCGATAGCCGCCATGTTGGGTCGCTCCTGCATCTGTTGATGCGGTGCAAAATAGCGGTTCAGGCTCGGAACGATTACTCGCCGAAATTGGAATGCACTGATCGATGCGATCGATTAATCTCGGCGCGCAGGCACCGAGGGTTCTCATGGACAAGACCGATCTCAACCAGCTCCGGTGGTTTCAGATCGTGGCCGAGGAGCACAGCTTCACCCGGGCGGCGGCGAAGATCGGCGTCGCGCAATCGACTCTCAGCTACGCGATCAAGCAGCTCGAAGATCGCATGGGCGTTCGCCTTCTGACCCGGACCACGCGCAATGTCGCGACCACGACCGCGGGCGAGCGTCTGCTCCAGACGATTGCGCCGCGGATCGCGGAGATAGAGGACGAGATCGCGGAGCTGACGGCGTTGCGCGACAAGCCGTCGGGCTCGGTCAGGCTGACACTATCCGACCATGCGCTTGAAAGCGTGGTCTGGCCGAAGCTCAGGCCGGTCCTGCGGGATTATCCCGACATCCACGTCGAACTCATCCTCGACAGCACCTTCCGCAACATCGTTGAGGAGGGTTTCGACGCAGGGGTCCGTCTGGGTGAGAGCGTCGAGAAGGACATGATCGCGGTCCGCATCGGCCGGGACTGGCGGCTGGTAGCAGTCGCTTCGCCCGGATATCTCGCTGCGCACGGAGTGCCGGACCATCCTCAGGACCTAGTCGGGCATGTCTGCATCAACATGCGCCACGAAACAGCCGGCGGGCTTTATGCTTGGGAGTTTGAAAAAGCCGGAAAGGAATTGCGTGTCCGGGTGAGCGGCCAGCTCACCTTCAACAACTCCTACGCCATGATCGATGCGGCGGTGAACGGCTATGGCATCGCCTACGTCCCCGACGACATAGTGGAGCGGCAGATCGCGTCGGGCGAACTGGTCCTGGTGCTGGACGACTGGTCGCCCTTTTTCGACGGCTATTTCCTTTACTATCCCAGCCGCCGCCAGAACCTTCCCGCCTTCAAGGTCGTTGTCGACGCTTTGCGCTACCGAAGCCAGGCAGGATCAGGACGGTCTTCCGGCCTGGGCTGAAAGTCCGCTTTCCGGCAGGCCTCGAATGTCCGGAGTTGGCGCGGAGCTGCCCCGCAGCTTCCGGGGCTCGAGGCGACCGCTATGGATCGGGGGCGGAAGCTCTCGACGAATGCTATTGTTCCGCGGTGATCCCGAATCTCTCCGCCGTGGAACTCAGCTTGTTGGACCTTCGAGAGGTCACGGGTTACGCGATTTCCTGCGCGCTCCCCGCGTTGGAGATCTTCGAGCACGCCTACTCGAACGATAAACGACCGCGTCTGGCTATTGAGGCGGCGGCGGAGTTTGTGGACGGCGCAAAACGGAGCGCTGCGCTGCGCAATAGCGCTTGGGGAGCCCAGCGCGCAGCTAACCGAGCCCGACAAGATGGACTGTTGGCGGCTACAAGTGCGGCCAGGGGCGCGATGGCCGCCGCGGGCGCGGCGTTTCTCCATCCTTTGCCGATGTCGACGCAGGTGAAGCATATCCTGGGTGCCGCCTCATATGCCGCACACGCATTCGAGATGTCGTCTGGCGGAAATCCGGCGGCCGGATTTGAGGCGATCCGCACCGCCTGTACCTTGGCATCACCCGCGACCATTACCGTACTGCGACGCTACCCCGCACCACCACCCGGCGGCGGCAGGGTTGGAGAGCTGATACGTGAGCTGGATCGGCTACTCCGGGAGCGATAGTAGGCAGGTCCGAACTGGGTCGAAAGGGCTCACCTAATCCGGTCCGGTACGTCCGCTTCCGGGCGAAACTTCAATGTCCGAATGTGGCGCAACATGCCTAATCGGCTGTTGCGCAGTCCCTATGGGCAGGTGCCACCCGACCGCTGCAGACGCTGGCGCAGCGGCACTTAGGCGGCGTCGGGCATGCGGGCTAGCAGCTTGTCGAGCGTGATTGGGTAATCGCGCACGCGCACACCGGTCGCGTTGTAGATGGCGTTCGCAACCGCCGCCCCAACCCCGCAAATGCCGAGTTCGCCAACGCCCTTGGCCTTCATCGGCGAGGACATCGGATCGGTCTCGTCCAGGAACACGACCTCCTGATGCGGGATATCGGCATGCACCGGTACCTCGTAGCCGGCGAGGTCATGGTTCACGAAAAATCCGCGGCGCTTGTCGACCGCCAGTTCCTCCATCAGCGCCGCGCCAGCACCCATCGACATCGCGCCGATAACCTGGCTGCGCGCCGTCTTCGGATTGAGAATGCGCCCGGCTGCGCAGACGGCGAGCATCCGCCGGATGCGCGTCTCGGCCGTTGCCACATCCACGCCGACCTCGACGAAATGGGCACCGAAAGTCGACTGCTGGTGGGTCTCGTCGAGATCCCCGTATTCGATCGTATCCTCCCCGGTCAGCGGCACGCCCTCGGCCGCGCTTGCCAGAGGCAGGCTGCGGTTGCCGGCTCTGACCTCGCCATCGGCGAACACCGCCTCGTCCGAATTGACCCCGAGCTTCCGCGCCACGGCCTCGCGCAGTTTGACGCAGGCCGCGTAGACGCCTGCCGTCGAGCTGTTGCCACCCCATTGACCACCGGATCCGGCCGAAACAGGAAAGGCTGAGTCGCCGAGCTTCACGACAACCTTGTCCAGCTCGACACCCAGCATCTCCGCGGCGGTCTGGCCGATGATGGTGTAGCTGCCGGTCCCAATATCAGTCATATCGGTCTCGACCGTGACGACGCCCCCAGCGTCGAGGCTGACCCGCGCTCCGGATTTCATCACCAGATTGTTGCGGAAAGCGGCCGCGACACCGAAGCCAACCAGCCAGTTGCCCTCGCGCATCTGCCCCGGGCGCGGGGGGCGGCGCGACCAACCGAAGCGCTCGGCCCCGATCCCCAAGCACTCGTCGAGCCGCCGCATCGAGAAGGGTCGCTCCGGCTTCTCGGGATCGACCTGCGTCTCGTTGAGCAGGCGGAAGGCGATCGGATCCAGCGCCAGCTTCTCGGCCATCTCGTCCATCGCCGTTTCCAGCGCCATCAGGCCCGGAGCCTCGCCCGGAGCGCGCATGGCATTGCCTTCAGGCAGGTCCAACTCGGCAAGGCGCATCGCCGTCATCCGGTTGGCACCGGCATAGAGCAGCCGCGTCTGCTGCACCGCGAGCTCCGGCCCACCTCCCTTAAGGTCACCCGACCAGCTCTCATGGCCAATCGCGGTGAGCTTTCCCTCCTTCGTCGCACCCAACCTGATCCGCTGAATCGTGGCCGGTCGATGGGTCGTGTTGTTGATTATCAACGGACGCGTCAGGGCCACCTTGACCGGCCGCTTGGCGAGGCGCGCTCCGAGTGCCGCCAGCAGCGCGTCGGCGCGCAGGAAAAGCTTGCCGCCGAAGCCGCCGCCGATGAAGGGCGACACGATGCGGATGTTCTCCTTCGGAATGCCTAGCATCGTCGCCATGTCGGTGACGCCCCAGGCAACCATCTGGTTGGAGGTCCATAGCGTTAGCTTCTCGCCTTCCCAGGCAGCGAGCGTGGCATGCGGCTCCATCATCGCATGGCTCTCATCAGGCGTCGTATAGGTCTCGTCGAGCTTCACCCCCGCCCTCGCGAAAGCCCCCGCGAAATCCCCCACATGGGTGTCGTCGAGGCTGGGATCGTCGCCCTCGGGCTTGGCAGCTTTATCTTTTGCAGCCTTGAGATCGAAGGCGCCTTTGGCGGCCGCATAGTCGATCTTGATCAGGCAGGCCGCAGCGCGGGCCTGCTCGAAGCTCTCGGCCACGACCAGCGCGACGGCCTGATGATAATGTTCCACCTCCGGCCCCGCCAGAAGGCGGGCCGTGTTGCGCTTGCCTTTCTTCAGGTTGCCCGCCTCTTTCGCCGTCACGATAGCGAGCACGCCCGGCGCCTTGCGCGCGGCCTCGTAGTCGATCGAAGCGATCCGGCCCTTGGCGATGCCGGCGCCCACGACATAGCCATAGGCCTGGTTCGGAACGACATCGTGCTGCTCATAGGCATAGCGCGCCGTGCCGGTGACCTTGCGCGGACCGTCGATCCGGTCATACGGCCGGCCGACCACCTGCTGTCGGTCGATCGGGTTGTCAGTTGCGGGCTTGTCGAATTTCATAAGTTCAGCCCCTCGCCTGAGCCAGCACCGCGCCGAGCGTGCGCTCGACCAGCGGCAGTTTGAATGCGTTGTCATGGGTCGGCCTTGCATCGGCCAGAAGCGCGTCCGTCGCCGCTTTCGCCCCGCGGCTGATCTCGGCCTCGGCCTCTCCGACACGCCAGGGTTTGGGCGCGACACCGCCAAGCGCGATCCGCACACTGCCGTCGCGCTGTACGATCGCCGCGACAGAGATCAGCGCGAAAGCGTAGGAGGCCCGGTCGCGCACCTTGCGATAGATCTGCGTGCCGCCAACGGGCTTCGGCAGCTTTACCGCCGTGATGAGTTCGCCCTTATCCAGAATAGTTTCGAGATTGGGGGCCTTGCCCGGCAGACGGTGCAGTTCCGCGACCGGGATGGAACGCGTCGATCGATCCGCCTTGACCGTCTCGACGGTGGCGTCGAGCACCCGCATCGCGACGGCCATGTCGGAGGGATGCGTCGCGATGCACGCATCACTGACGCCGACGACGGCAAGTTGGCGCGAGAACCCACCGATCGCCGAGCAGCCGCTGCCCGGCTGGCGTTTGTTGCAGGGCTGCGCCGTGTCGTAGAAATAAGGGCAGCGCGTCCGCTGCAGCAGGTTGCCGGCGGTCGTCGCGCGATTGCGCAACTGGCCGGATGCGCCTGCCAGCAAAGCCCGCGACAGCACGGCGTAATCGCGCCGCACCCGGTCATCGGCCGCCAGAGCGGTGTTGCGCACCAGCGCGCCGATACGCAAACCGCCTTCCGAGGTCGGCTCGATCTTGTCCAGGCCGAGCCCGTTAACATCGATCAGATGCGCGGGCGTCTCGATCTGCAGCTTCATCAAGTCGAGCAGATTTGTGCCGCCGGCAATGAACTTCGCTGCCGGGTGCTTGGCAGCAGCCGCTGCGGCATCGGCGGGCGAAGCCGCGTTCTCGTAGGAAAAAGCTCTCACGCGCGCCTCCCGGCGACTTCGATCATCGCCTCGACGATGTTGGAATAGGCGCCGCAGCGGCAGATGTTGCCGCTCATGCGCTCGCGGATCTCGGCTTCGGTGACAGCCATCGCGCCGGTGAGATCGGCGCTCACATGGCTCGGGATGCCGGCCTTGATCTCGTCGAGCACGGCAACGCCTGAGCAGATCTGCCCAGGGGTGCAGTAGCCGCATTGGAAGCCGTCATGCTTCACGAACGCCGCCTGCATCGGGTGCAGGTCGTCGACGCCGCCCAGTCCTTCGATGGTCGTGACCTCGGCTCCAGGGTTCATGATCGCCAGCGTCAGGCAGGAATTGATCCGCTGCCCATCGACCAGCACAGTGCAAGCGCCGCATTGACCGTGGTCGCAGCCCTTCTTGGTGCCCGTTAGGTGAAGATGCTCGCGCAGCGCATCCAGCAGCGTCGTGCGCGTATCAAGTTCAAGCTGGTGGCTTTGTCCATTTACGCTAAACGAGACCTCGCTCAGCACTGGTTTTCCGCTCGGCGCCGGCTGCGCCCGCGTGCCCGTCGCCGTGGCGGGAAAGGCGGCACAAGCGCCAGCGACAACCATCAAGTCACGCCGTTTCATGTCCAGTTCTCCGGGAGTTGGCATATCAGCCTCTGATTTTGGCAAACCGCGGCCAAGGCTGGCCTCCCGCACGCCGCGTCGCGAAAGAGAACAACCGAAAGAGCGACTAGTTCATTATCGTTCTAAGATGTTCCGCTCACGTGATCGTCAGGTCGCTGGGTCTGTAGCGCTGCTCGGGCGCCGATCGCGGTCCGGCTTCCTACCCAGCCCAAGAGTGCCGTGGGGTCTCCAGCAGCGATGTCAGCATCGTCGGCCGCGATGGTAACACAGACGAGACCAACGCAGCTGAAGGCGCAGGCATCGGCGGCGCGCGGGCAAGCTCGCCGGCCTCCGCATGCTGGCCATCCCTGGCATCGGCCTCGTCGTCGCCGCGGACTGGCTTGCCTCGACCACCACAGGTGCGGTCGCGGGTGCTGCTGGCGGACTGGTCGGCTCCTTTGCGAAGGAAGGCCACGACAAAGACGAGGCCGCGTACTACGCCGAGACTGTTCGCCGCGGCGGTTCGGTCTTTTCGGTGCGCCCCGAGCCGGAGCACGAGGCACCGTCGAGGCTATTCTCGACGGCGCGACTCCCATCGATCGTACGACCCGAGAGTCAGAGTACCGCGCCGGTGGTGGGAACGCTTCGACGAGAACGCCGTGCCTTACCAGCGGTATGATCGACTGCAATTAAGAGACGGCCCTGGGTTCACCGGGGCCTTTTTCTTGGTCAGGCCGATCCGGCCAAGATGGCTGCAGGACTGGCGCTCCGCGGACCGCCAGTCCTAGATCGCCCGGCGCTGCCAAAAAGGAT
This sequence comes from Allobosea sp. 05L423, assembly GCF_056397745.1. NCBI lineage: Bacteria > Pseudomonadati > Pseudomonadota > Alphaproteobacteria > Hyphomicrobiales > Alloboseaceae > Allobosea > Allobosea sp. 05L423. The sequence continues at coordinate 16,673 of NZ_JBFTOA010000019.1, forward strand.
TGAAGAAGCAAGATAACAAGCGTTTTTCTTGGCGGCACCCGCACGATGACGGAACATGAGGGTCTCCAGCCCGTTCGGTCCTCATCGGGGGACAACCGGTCCAGAGCTCATGCCAAGATTCAAGATCCGTACGGACAATGGCGACGGTCCGGATGACACCGGCGACTCGATCGAATTCCCGCATGAGAAGGCCGCTCGCGAAGACGCGCAAAAAGCGCTCGCTGAGATGGCCAGGGACAGGATGCCGCTGGACCGAGACACACATTTCAGCGTGGAAGTCGAGAACGAAGCGGGGCGGCGCATCTACAAGGGTTCATTGGATTTGTCGGAAAATAAAGAACCGACAGAACCCGATTCGGCGAAGACCGATGTCTCCTGTCAACAAAGATCGAGACCTCGCGAGTAAGCGCGAGCGGAGTATGCTCAATGGCACCGCCTATTGCATTGGTCGTCGAGGACGAGCCGATCCTCATGATCCAGGCGGTAACCGTGATCGAGGACGCGGGGTTTGAAGTCCTTGAAGCCCGGAACGCCGACGAAGCGATCTCCATCCTCCAAAGGCGAGACGACATTCGGGTTGTGGTCACTGATGTGCAGATGCCCGGGTCTATGGACGGGCTGAAGCTCGCAAGAGCCGTTCGAGACCGATGGCCTCCCGTGCTCATCATCGTGGTCTCCGGACAAGTGAAGCCAAAGAAGGGCGACCTACCCGACGACATCGCATTCCTGTCGAAGCCTTATAGCGACAAGCAGATGCACGACGCGCTCGCCCTCATTGGCTAATCCATGAAGGACCCAATGTTGCGCCGGAACAGCTCCTCGTCGTCGGGGGTGCCGCTGATCTTGTCCTGCTCAGGCATCGGCGCGATGATGGTGAAGACGAGACCTGAGGGTAGATAGCGAATCTCTCCCTTGCCGTTCAGTTCTGCCGCCAGGACCTTTTCAATCAGTCGCGTGCCGAAGCCGTTGCGCGAAGGCTTCCCCTTGACTGACGGCCCGGCGACTTCTTGCCAACGGAACTCGATCATCTCCTGCGCGCCATGCCTGGTGACGTGCCAATCCACATTCACGTGCCCTTCTGGAACAGAGAGCGCTCCATATTTTACGGCGTTCGTGCTGAGCTCGTGTAAGGCGAGCACCATCGCCATGGCGGCGCGAGGGCCCAAGCTGACGTTCGGGCCGCCGACACGGAACCTGTTAGCTCCGGGCACTTCGAAGGACTGCAGGGCGATGGCCACGCTCTCGGCGATCGTGGCGCTCTGCCACTCCTCCCGCGTCAGAAGATCGTGTGCCGACGCCAGCGATTGCATGCGCGCGGTGAGAACCTCGGATGCCTCCTTCAGCGACGAGGCGTTGCGCAGCGTCTGCGTCGCGATGGACTGGATCGTCGCCATCGAATTCTTGACCCGGTGCTTCAGTTCCGCCGTCAGCAAAAGGCGCTGTTCCTCGTTTCGACGATTTTCCGTCATATCGAGCGTGACGCCCGACATGCTGATCGGCTTGTCATCGAAACCGTAGTGAACCCGCCCTCKGGCCAACATCCAGCGGCTCTCGCCAGCCGGTGTTACAATGCGAAATTCGTGTTCGTAGTCCGAGTGGTTCTCGACGGCCTCCCTGATTGAGAGCTGCATCCGCTCGCGCTCGGCGGGCACGATTGACTCGATCAGCTGTTCGTAGGTGAAGGGGTCGCTAGGCTCCCTGCCGAAATTGCGCTTGCAGATATCCGAACAGCTCAAACGCATTTCTGCCAGGTCCAGTGTCCAGGACCCGAGCCGTGCCGCCTGCATGGTGAAGCGGAGACGTTCTTCCGACAGGCGAAGCTCGTGGCTGTGCCTATCGACGTCCTTTTCGAGCTTATCGTGTTCCTCCTGCAGGCGAACCAACCGGTCGCGCTCCAACGTCACATCGAACTGCGACGCAAAGAAATAGGTGAGATGCCCATCCTCATCAAACACCGGAGAGACCAGCACGCGGTTGTGAAAACGCGAGCCGTCCTTGCGGTGGTTGATGATCTCCGTCTCGATCTGCGATCGCCGGGCTATCGCATCACGCAGCCGCTTGACGTCGGCCGGATCGGTGTCAGGCCCCTGAAGAAACCGACAGTTTCGGCCGACGACCTCCTCTCTTGTATAGCCTGTGAGGCGCAGGAACGCGTCGTTGGCGAAGACGATCGGATTATCCGGCTGGTTGGGATCCGTAATCAGCATTGGCATTCGCGTGGCACGGACCGCCGCGGCGAAGGGATCGGACGAGTTTGTGACCCTCATGATCTCTGCGTCGATACGATCGTGTTCGGTCTCGGCGCTCATTGATCGCGTGATCTCCTCATGCATTGCCTTTTTATCCGAGCTGTTAGCGAGGCTACATGTCTTTTGCTGTCCTGCCTCGTACCGGTATGGAGCGTCTCAAAGCGGAGCGGCCCCGTGATGCCTCAGTGAGTTTGAGGGAATAAAATCGGGCAGGACGCGGACGGTTCCCGCTTCGCCCAATAGAGCGGTAAAATGTGCTGCGGCTGCGAACCGCGTTGGGTGAAATGCGCCGCGTTTAAACGACGCTCCTAGTTTCGGTCGTAAGACAATGAGGCAGTAGTCCCTTGATCGGGTGAGTTCGCTCCCCGGAAGCGGGCGCAGCCCCGCTGGCTATCGTGAAGGGCCCGACCTCAGGATGCCCGCCATCACGGCGCGCAGGACGAGTTGCGCACGAGAATTGGCGCCGAGCTTCGACTTCGCCGCCTCGACATGAGCGTGCACAGTGTTCGGCGACAGGCCGAGGATCATGCCGATCTGTGGGGCGCTGCGACCTGCCGCGACCCACCTGAGGCATTCAACTTCGCGCTGGGTCAGCGACGGCGGTTCGGCGCGCATGGGAAGAAGCGCTAGACCGGCACGAGCATAGGCTTCGCACATGCCCTGCAAAAGGAAGCGCTGATAGTCGGCGAGCTCCAGCAGGTGGTCAGCTCCCAGGAGAACAAGGCCCACTTCGTCGTACCCGGCGCGGATTGGCGAGCAAAGCCCGTCCACCAGCCCGTGCTTGCGACTATCCGCAAGGATGGAAGCGCCGTTGCGCGAGGGAGCGGCAACTTCATTGAGCGTGAAGGCTGCGCTCATATGGCACGCTGCCATTACGATGGGATCGTCGAGCGAGTAGTGCTGACTCTGGTATCGCTCGGCCCAACCGGGCGTCGTCTGCCCAAATAGATACCCGGCCCCGTGGAACTGGCCCTCGCCGAAGACTCTAAGATACCCGGCGCTATGGTACCCCAGCCTCTCGATCCGGCCCGCGAAAATGAGGTCGAGTTCGGCACAGTTCCCGGCTTCGGACAGCGCGGACGCGATTCCTTGCGCCGCGACCTTGAACGCATCTAGCGGAAGTGCGGGAGACGCTAACATCGGTCATTTCCCCGTAAAAGCGTCAATCATCCCCATCTAAGGCAGTCGAAAAGAGCGAATTTGAGCCCGACATTGTCCTGCCGCCGCTTCTCCGTCTGTTTCTCCTCTGATCAGGTCGGTGGCCTGTCGACCGGCTGGCTCCGATACTCTGCGTCCGCAGGATTTGGAGAACACGTCATGCGCAGGGTTTTGGTCACGGCGGGTGCCTCGGGCATCGGCAAGGAGATAGCCGCGGCCTTCCTGTCGGCCGGCGACAGCGTCTACACCTGTGACATCAACCGGACCGTGCTGGAAGCTGCGGTACGCGAGCTACCGGGTCTAAAGCACGGGTTATGCGATGTGGGCGACCGCAACCAAATCGGAGCGATGGTGGCGGACGCGGTCTCGCAACTCGGCGGCATAGATATCCTCATCAACAATGCCGGGATCGCCGGGCCGACCGCGCGGGTACAGGATGTCGATCCCGACCAGTGGGAAGCGGTCCTGAAGGTCGATCTGACGGGAACATTCCTCGTCACAAAGGCCGCAATTCCGCATCTGATCGCGTCGAGGGATGGCGTCATCTTGATCATGTCGTCGGCGGCCGGACGTTTCGGATATCCCAACCGAAGCCCGTACTCGACGGTCAAGTGGGGCCTGATCGGCTTTATGAAAACGCTTTCGATGGAACTCGGTGTCCACAGTATCCGGGTGAACGCCATCCTGCCTGGCGCTGTCGATGGCGAGCGGATCCAAAAGGTATTCCAGGGCCGGGCTGAGGCAACCGGAAAATCGCTCGACACAATCAAGGCAGAAGCCATGTCCAACCAGTCGCTCCAATATCTGGTGGATCCGAAGGACATTGCGGCTTTGGCTGTCTTTCTTGCCTCGGACGCCGCCAGGTCGATCTCCGGCCAGATCGTGCCGATCGACGGCGACATGCAACGAAACTGAACTCGGCGCCGCCTCTATCGGCGCAATCACTCACCTTGAAGCGGATGCGCTCCATTGGCGTAAGGAGAATGACCATGCGGAGCAGAAGTCTGCGCGAGCGCCTGATCGGCGCCTGGAGCCTGGTATCCTACGAAGAACGGCCGGTCGACGGTTCGCCATCGTTTTATCCCATGGGCACTTCGCCGAAGGGGATCATCATGTACACGCCGGATGGCTTCATGTCGGCGCAATTGTCCAAGCCCGACCGCAAGCCGTTCTCCTCCGGCGACTGGTTCCAGGCCTCGGATACTGAATTCAGGGACGAGGCGTCCAGCTACATCGCCTATACCGGCCCATTCCAGGTCGATGAGGAAAGGGAGCAACTCACCCATTCGATGTTCATTTCTCTGTTACCGAACTGGGCCGGCCAGACCCAGCCCCGCCTCGTCCGGATCGAGGGTGATCGATTGTTTCTCAGCACGGCGAGCCCGATCTCGTCGGTGGGTAGGACCGTCAATTCGTACCTCGCCTGGCGGCGAGCCGATATCTCGACCATGCAAATGTCAAGCTGGAGACCGAGCCTGCACGGCATTAGCCGAACCTGCACCAAACATCCCACTCCTGATCTCCGCCGGATCGATTTGAGCCTTCAGCGCGTTCTCATGACCACTGCCCAAACTTCGGGGATCGTCCGGGTCTGAATGACTGCCGAGGGAAAGCACAGCAAGGAGATCATCATGGCTGAGCACGCCTCTTCCGAAACCGCATCCGTTGTCTTGACGGATCTGAACAAGCTGATGCCCGATCTCGAGGCGCTCTATAAGGACGTCCACGCACACCCCGAACTGTCGATGCAGGAGACGCGAACGGCGAGTCTCGCCGCGAACAAGCTCAGGAAAGCCGGTTTCGAGGTGACAACTGGCGTGGGAAAGACGGGCGTGGTCGGATTGCTTCGCAACGGCGAGGGGCCGACGGTCATGCTGCGCGCCGACATGGACGCGTTGCCGATCGCCGAGAACACTGGCCTGGACTATGCCAGCAAGGTCACAGGGAAGGACGCCGAAGGCAGCACCGTCCCAGTGGGCCATATGTGCGGCCATGACGTGCACGTCGCCTGGCTCGTTGGCGCGGCGACGTTGCTGTCGCAGAAGCGCGATGCCTGGAAGGGCACCTTGATGGCCGTCTTCCAGCCGGGCGAGGAAACCGCGCAAGGCGCTCAGGCGATGATCGATGACGGTCTGCTTCAACGTTTCCCAACGCCCGATGTCGTACTTGGCCAGCATGTCATGGTCGGCCCCGCCGGCAGCGTTGCCGGAAGCGCTGGACCGATCACGTCCGCTGCGGACAGCCTGCAAATCCGCCTGTTCGGGCGCGGCGCGCACGGGTCGATGCCGCAGGCCAGCATCGATCCCGTCGTCATGGCGGCATCCGTGGTCCTGCGGCTCCAGACTATCGTGTCCCGCGAGGTTGCCGCAAACGACGCGGCAGTCGTCACTGTGGGCGTGCTACAGGCTGGCACCAAGGAAAACGTCATCCCTGACGACGCCGTCATCAAGCTCAATGTGCGCACATTCGACGAAGGCGTGCGCAAGCATGTGCTCGCCGCCATCGAGCGGATCGTCAATGCTGAGGCCGAAGCCTCCGGCGCGCCGCGCAAACCGGAGATCACGCCGCTCGATCGCTACCCTTTGAACGTCAACGACGAAACCGCCAGCAACCGCATCGCCGCAGCGTTTCGCGGCTATTTTTCGCCCGATCGGGTGAAGCATACTGGTCCCGCCCCTGCGAGCGAGGATTTTGGTTGTTTCGGCACCGCATGGCAGGCGCCTTCGGTATTCTGGTTCGTGGGTGGCAACGATCCCAAGGTCTATGCCGAGGCTAAAGCGGCCGGCAGGTTGAACGAACTGCCAGTCAATCACAGCCCGCAATTCGCGCCGGTTCTGCATCCCACGCTGGAAACGGGCGTCGAGGCGCTGGTCGTCGGAGCGCTCGCTTGGCTGGGCGCGAACACAAAATGAACTGCTCTAACCGATTGCGTCGGAGATCAGTCTCATTTGAATGCTGTTCGGTCCTTTCGTCCGGATGCGCTAGGATTTCGCGGGCGGATTCGTCATGATCGCCATCGAAACCTTTGTGCGAATTCTCGACCTGGGCGGCACCTTCGTTTTCGCGATCAGCGGGGCGGTTGCCGCAGTCAATCGCCGCCTCGACATCTTCGGTATCCTCGTCCTATCGTTCGTTACCGGCAATTTTGGCGGCATCACTCGTGACGTCCTCATCGGCGCCATCCCGCCTGCCGCTCTGACGGATTGGCGGTATCTGCTGGTCTCAGTCCTGGCCGGGCTCATCACCTTCTTCTGGTATGCCGGCGTCGATAAGCTGCGTAGCCCCGTCCTCCTGTTCGACGCGGTGGGCCTTTCGTTTTTCGCGGTGGTCGGTGCACAGAAGGCGCTTGTGTTCGGACTAAACCCGGTGATGTCAGCGCTTCTGGGCATGCTGACCGGAATCGGCGGCGGCATGACGCGCGATGTTCTGCTTGCGGAGATTCCACAGGTATTGCGTTCCGATTTATACGCCGTCGCAGCGCTGACCGCCGCGACTTTCGTTGTTACCGGCCATGTGCTCGGCCTTTCCTATGGCGTTTCAGCGCTGGCTGGAGCCGCCGTGTGCTTCGGCCTTCGCTTCATGGCGATCACGCGTGGTTGGCATCTTCCGATCGCGCATCTCTCCGCGCAGCGGCGCGCCGAAAGAGATAATTCGGACGACGATCGACGGCGATGAACACCCCAATTTAGTGCACAATCATCTTCCCATTTTCAGGTAGTTGCCCGCCCACAACCGGGCCGCCACTATAGGTACTTCCGCGAGTTGCCTCCATGATTGGTCTGAAAATGTGGCCCGGTCCGCTTGTGCGGAGCCGGGCTCACTTCAGACGTGACCCGTGAACCTTCCCTTCGGCTTCCGATTAACGCAACGACGTCGGGCGCGAGAAGATCGTGCTTTTCAGCCCATGACGCGAACAAGCCGCGCGCCGTCCGGTTCAACCTCGATGACATCGAGGACATCGGCGGATGCGTAACACAATGGAATTCAGAGGCGCCGCCATCGCTGGCGCACGCGGTTGCAAAATCTCTCGGAACGGTGGAGCAGGCCGGCAGATACCCAGCCGACCTGCTCGAAGTCAGGATATCAATCCAAAATCAGATCACGGGGTGGCGATAGGGATCCGCTGCTTCGTCGAATCGGTTCCACCCGCCGGCACGATACTCGGCAAGGCGCTGATCGCGATTGATGGGCGTGGCACCGTCGAGAATGGCCTCGACGGCCGGCACCTGGTCGTCGGCGACGCGAACCGAAACCACGGTGCCGCCGCGGCGAACGGTTTCGGCGTAGTAGTTTGCATCTTCCTCGCTATGGCCGGCGCTGGTCAGGGCGCCAACGATGCCCCCTGCGACGCCGCCGGCGGCCGCACCTGCGGCTGTGGACGCCAGCCACCCGGCCGCGACGACGGGACCTATGCCGGGAATGGCCAGCAGCCCGATGCCGGCTAAGAGGCCAGCCGCGCCACCCAAGGCAGCACCGATGCCAGCTCCTTCGCCCGCGTTGCTGTCATCGGCCTCGGCATGGCGGCCAACTACGCTGATGTCCGCGGAACTCACGCCCCCGGCTTCAAGGGCTTCGACAACCGAGCGAGCGGTCTCGTAGCTTTCGTAGGAACGGGTCAGGGTCTGGGTCATGATAGTCGCTCCTCGGATCAGTTACGGGTAATGTTGCCGCGATAGTCGACAGAGACGGTGACCGTCGCGCCACTGTGTGTCGCAGTGCCCTTCCAGACGCCATTGTTGTCCTTCTTGAGCTCGCCGATGTTCGTGTAGCCGTTCGCCTCGAGGCGGCTCTTGGCCTGGCCTTCGGTGAAGCTGTTGGCGCCCGGGAGCGGCGCATTCCTGTCGGCATCCGCCTTCGGCGCCGGCATGGGGGAGGTGGTCGACGTTTGAGCGTGCGCGCCGAACGACGTAATCGCCGCCAGGACGCTGAGCACCATCAGGTGTTTTCTCATCGGAGAGGCCCTTAACTTGACGCGGCATGTGCCGCTGGAATGCCTCTCGAACCGCTTGCACGATGATTCTGTTCCCGTCGTCAGCCTACGGCGGAACGAAGATCCCGGCGGGCCGTTGTTCCCGCGCCCTCCGGGAATGTCGCAATGTCAAATATCTCCGACCTGACTTCTTCGCCCCCGACGCCGAGGCCGATCACATGGAGAGGATGGCGCGGCGCCGCAGTCTTTAAGCAGCTCGGCCCCGGGCTGATCACTGGCGCCGCAGACGACGATCCGTCCGGCATCGCGACTTATTCGCAAGCCGGCGCCCAGTTCGGCTACAACATGCTTTGGTCTATGGCGCTGACCTATCCCCTGATGTCGGCGGTACAACTTGTCAGCGCCCAGATCGGCCGGGTAACCGGCTCCGGCCTGGCTCGGAATCTCAAGAACGTGCTGCCAAAGTGGGCATTGCTCGGCTTAGTCGGGCTGCTGTTCATTGCCAACACCATCAACATCGGCGCCAACCTGGCAGCAATGGGCGCAGCCGGCTCGCTGGCAATCGGCGGGCCCAGCTTGCTCTACACCGTCGCTCTGGCAGGCGTTTCGCTGACCCTGCAGCTCTTCATCTCCTATGAAACCTACGCCAACTATCTCAAATGGCTGACGTTGGTACTGCTGGCCTATGTCGCGGTGGTCTTCGTCGTGAAGATCGACTGGGCCGCAGTCGGTTCCGGCTTCGTCGCGCCAAAGCTGACGCTCTCCGGAGACACGGTCACGATGATCGTCGCGATCTTCGGCACTACCATCAGCCCCTATCTCCTTTTCTGGCAAAGCAGCCAGGAGGTTGAGGAGATCGAGCGAAAGGACGAAGACGAACCGTTGCGTAAGGCGCCGGAGCAAGCAGATCGGCAACTGCAGCGGATCCGGCTGGACACCTTCGTCGGAATGGCCGTCTCCAACCTGGTCGCGATTGCGATCATCATCAGTACCGCGGCGACGCTCCATGCCAGCGGCAAGACCGAAATCGGAAGCGCATCGGATGCCGCCGAGGCGCTACGCCCCGTCGCGGGCGATTTTGCCTTCGAACTGTTCAGCCTCGGCATCATCGGAACTGGCTTGCTCTCGCTCCCGGTGCTCGCGGGATCGGCTGCTTACGCGCTGGGTGAGGCCCAAGGGTGGAAATGCGGTCTCGAAAACAAGCCGTGGGAAGCGGTAGGGTTTTATTCGGTCATCGCGGTCGCGACTGTCCTCGGCGTTGGTCTCGACTTCACCCCCTTCGATCCGATGAAGGCGCTGTTCTGGAGCGCTGTCGTAAATGGCTACGTCGCCGTTCCGGTGATGGCAGCTATGATGTGGGTTGGCTCGCAACGCGACAGCATGGGACGCTTCGTCACCAACGGTTTCGTGCGCGTCCTAGGGTGGGGCGCCACGTTGGTGATGGCTGCCGCCGCCGCATCGATGGCTGTCTTTCACTGACGTTGGTCGCGATCATGCAGTTCGCGATTGTCGGTAGTGCAGCAGGACGTTTCGCTTCAGATCCTCTTAATCCAAGGCCATTGGAGCGAATGCTCCGACCAGGTAAGCAATCTTGGTTCCCTCAGCATCCCGCTGTTCTTCCGGACGCGCATCTCTAATTTCTTTCCAAATCGCGTCCAGCGCCGCATAGGCACGAGCGGATCGGCCGAGTCGCTCAGGGTCGAAAACGGCATGTCTTCCTCCCAAAAAAAAAGGTACGGCGAAGTCAGATTTTAGTAGCGTCGCCCGCCCGCAAGAGCTCGATCCGCGGGAACCGAAACGCCCCCGCCAAAACGCCTCCTGATCCGTCCGATCTCAGTAGGCGCTATCGCCTCGCCCACCAGGGCTAAACCTCCGTCACGCCAATCGAGCGGATCGCGTCGGCAACGGATTGCCCCTGCGAGACCAACACATCGACCTGGCGTAGCTTCGCGACGATCTCTTCGGGCTTGTGGCGCTTCTTCGGCATCTCGGTCCTCCTGTCTGCCAAAAGACATACTTCAGGGTGGACCAATTCAACGGGGGTGGATCAGAATGCTGGCGAGCAATTCTTCGAGAGGATCGTTCCGGTTTTGACTTCGTGTCGATGGAGGAACCTACGCATCCTCCTTCTGTTGAGAGAGTCTCACCCACTTAAGGAGGCTCCAATGGCGACCGAACCCAAGAAGCTCGACGATCTGTTCCTCGATACCCTTAGGGACATTTTCTATGCCGAAAAGCAGATCCTGAAGGCGTTGCCCAAGATGGCGCGCGCGGCGACGTCCTCCGAGGTCAAGAAGGCCTTCGAGACCCACCGCGACGAAACCGAAACCCACGTCGAGCGGCTCGCTGAAATCTTCGAAATCCTGGGCAAGGCCCCGCGCGGCAAGACCTGCGACGCCATCCTAGGTATCATCGACGAGGGCAAGAGCATCATCGAGGAGTTCGAGGGTAGCCCAGCCCTCGACGCAGGTCTGGTTGCCGCAGCGCAAGCGGTCGAGCATTACGAGATCGCCCGCTATGGCACGCTCAAAGCCTGGGCCGCTCAATTGGGACTGAAGGACGCAGTGACGTTGCTCGACCAGACGCTAAGCGAGGAAACCAAGACGGATCAGCTTCTCTCGAAGATCGGCGTCTCGGCGGCGAACAAGAAAGCGGCTTGAGCCGCGCCCGCGGCCTCTCGGCGGCTTTTCCCCCGGCGACGCCAAGCGATCCCCCTCACATCATCGTCCGCCCTGAAATCAGGGCGGACCTCGCCAGGATCGGGAGATGACAGCAGCGCTCGAAATTCGCCGTTTGGGAGCGCAGTGGGCGCTCGATGACGGCGACACGGTCACTCACATGGCCGAGCCGACGAGAAGGGCCATCGAGTCCCTGGGAGAACGGCTTCATCGAGTCGTTCAATGCCCGGTTGCGCGACGAACTCCTCGACGGCGAGATCTTCTACTCACTCGCGGAGGCGAAGACCGTCGTCGAAAGCTGGCGGCGCCACTTCAACACGCTGCGCCCACACGGCTCGCTCGGCTACAAGCCTCGCGCGCCAGAGGTCTTCATCCCAGCCATGACCGCGCGGGCGGCTGCGCAAACCAGACCGGCTACGCCGCCCGCGCTAGCGCCGAGGCCAACCGTGCACTAACGATCAAGCCGGACCTCTCGGCGGGGGCGGATCAGTTCCTGCTTGGCCTGGTCGCGGGCGAGACGAACAAGGAAATCGCACGACGGCTTGGCATTAGCCCCCGCACAGTGGAAAATCACCGCGCACATGTCATGGAGCGGCTGGGCGCTGAGACTCTATCGGAAGCTGCGCTGCTGGCTGCCTCGGCAGGCCATTTATAGGCCTGAAGCTCCGAGTGAGGTCGATCTCAATACGCACCCTACCGGAATAGCGACCTAGTTTGGAAATGATGGCCGGTTCAGGTGCCCGTCCCGTATTGCCGTATTGGCTATCTTCATCTGGAGCTCGATCAGACGCGGCTGTCGTGATCCATCAGGGACGGTGCGGACATATTCCGGCCCTGCAGAGCGTCCTTCTGCGAAGTGTGCATACACAGATAGTCCCCCGGATTGCGAACGACTCTCAGTAGGCCGACCTTAAAACCTTACTAATGTGAGCAAGTTCCGGGAAATCTGCTCGCTAGCTTCCGCGTGAATGCGCCAACTCCAGACATTGTATGATCGCCCGGAAGCAGACGTTTACGCGCGATGACCTGTTGTGTGGCCGGCGCGAGCGAACCGAGCTCGCCCGGGACTACCAGACGCAGATCTTGCTCAGCGCCGAGCGAGCGACCTCCTCGATGCCCGTCGCCGCCAGTGCTTTTGCCGCGGAGGTCCCTAGATCGACAGGCCGGAATGTCTTTTGACACGCTCGGGAACCGTCGTGCCTGTTACTCGTTCTGGAGAGGGCTCGAAGGCCGCTTGTGGCGGCTTGGAATGTCCGCCACAACCGGCTGCGGGCCGGATAGGGTTTGCGACGTCGCATTTCTGGTCGGTTGGGGGATACGACCATGGAGCAGCGAGCCTGGCCGGTCGGACAGGGCGAGATCGTGGCAATGCTGCGGCGCTGGACAGGCCAGGAAACCGAGCTCGGGGCGCCATCCGGCTGGCCGCCTCATCTGCGCGATGCCCTGCAACTGATCCTGCTGTCGCCATCGGCGATAACGCTGCTCTGGGGAGAGCGGGGGCTGATGTTCTACAATGACGCCTATTCGGTCATTGCCGGTGCCAGGCACCCGGCCACGCTCGGGATGAGCGTCTTCGAAGCCTGGCCCGAGGTCGAGGCATTCAACCGGGCAGTGATGGCGGAGGTTTTCGCCGGGCAATCGTCCTCCTATCGCGACCTGCCCTTTGTATTCTACAGGACCGGCGCGGCCGAAGAAGTGTGGCTGAACGTCGATTACAGCCCTGTGCTGGATGAGACAGGCAAGGTCGCGGGCGTGCTTGCGCTCGTCACCGAGACGACGGAGCGCGTGCACGCAGAGCAGGCGCTGCGGCGGCGCGAGCAGGAACTGGCGCAGGTCCAGAAAATCGGCCGTGTGGGTGGGCTCGAGGTGGATCTGCGCTCGGGCTTCCGCAACCGCCGCTCGCCGGAATATCTGCTGATCCATGGCCTGCCGCCCGAGGCGGCCCAGGAAACGCATGAAGATTGGGTCCGGCGCATCCATCCCGAGGAACGGCAGGCGGTCGAAAGCCATTTCCGCGCGGCGGTGCAAGGGACAGACACCGAATATCAGGCGGAGTATCGCATCATCCGGCCTTCCGATGGGGCGGTGCGCTGGATCTCGGCGACCGCGCAGATCGAGCGCGATGCAGACGACAAGGCGATACGTCTCGTCGGAGCGCATCTCGACGTCACCCAGCGCAAGGAGGCGGAGGCCGAGCAGCGCCTGCTCATGCAGGAGCTGGCGCATCGCGTTAAGAATACCCTGGCCATGATCCAGGCGCTGGCTTCCCAGACCTTCCGTGATGCGCACTCGCTCGAAGCGGCGCGCGAGATCTTCGGCGCCCGCCTGGCGGCGCTTGCGCGCGCCCATGATCTCCTGGTCGGTGGCCGGCGCGCCGATGCGAGGGTGGCCGACATTGCGCGGAGCGTCATAGCGCTTCAGGGCGATGCGGCGCGCTTCCGGATCCAGGGAGGCGAAGTTGTGCTCGGGCCGAAAGCCGCTCTCGCGCTGACGCTGATCCTGCACGAGCTGACGACGAACGCCGTGAAGTACGGCGCGCTCTCCAATCAGACCGGCATCGTCACGCTCAACTGGGGCGTGGATGATATGGAGGGCGTCAAGCAGTTCCGGCTGCGCTGGCAGGAGAGCGGCGGTCCGCCCGTGACACCGCCATCGCGCAAGGGGTTCGGCACCCGGCTTATCGAACGCTCCTTCCCGGCCGTGCGGACCGGCACCGCCAGCGTCTATCTGCCCGCTGGGTTGATCTTCACGCTCGACGCGCCCCTCCACTCGCTCGACGGGGGAGCCAGTGAAGCCGGCTCTTGACACTCGGGCGCCGATGCCAGCCGTCGCTCCCGCTGGCGGGGCCTTTTTCGTTATGCAAAGGCTCTTGAAGCGACCCGCCAGCGAGCTAGATTTTTTACCGCAGAATCCTGGCGAAGGAAGGAGCGATGCCATTCTCCTCGTGGAATGACCCATTGACCTCGCTCGGGCACAGGCGGCTTTGGATGCCGCGTAGAACGATGTCAGATCGGCCATTCCCAATGCGATTGCTGAGAAGGAGAGGACCAGGTTGGCCTACCTAGTGGCGGCCTTGTTCACGGCCGCAGAAGATGAGGTAGACCTGAAGGAAAAGGCCCTCGATCGATACCGACAATAAGCTGATGTGTAACAGGCGCACGGAGCGGAACCAAACAACGGTCTGAACGTTCTCGCTGCGCCACTACCGCTCCGTCAGCCGCGATAGTGACGATGGTTACTCTGCTAAGATGACCATCGAAGGGAGCCGGTGCAGCCCCCCAGCCGCCCGGTTCCCTTCTTATACCGCCGATCAGGAGCACGCCGCGGATGTGCCAGCGGCGGCCGATCGGCCGGGACCAACGAATTTGGAAGCGACCGTTCCCCTGCGTGCGACAACGATGATCGGCCCGATCTCCGAAGGCGATCGGGCCATCTGTCATTTGAGGAACTGCGCCCCTCGGCGTGTGTTCATGGCCCAAGGAGGATACGCCATGAATGCACTGACTTTAGCTCTGCTCTTCGCAGTCGCGATCGCCACGACAGCCTGTAGCACGACCGAGCAGCGCGTCGGCGGAGCCGCGGTCGGAGCCGGCACGGGCGCCGCAGTGGGCGGCCCGGTTGGCGCGGTTGTCGGCGGAGCAGCAGGTGCTGTTACAGCGCCAACGGTCGTGCGGGAGACGCGGCGGGCGACGCGCTGAACCATTATGCCTCTTGCATCGCGGAAGACAAGGACGCCCCGCGGCCGAACGATACCGACGACCATCCGCCAAATGATTTAGGCCCGCTGGCTTCGGCGGGCGGGCCTTTTTTCGTGTGCCGCGGACGGCAGATAGCTCTCAACGAAGGGCCAGGGGCAGCACCACAACCGCGGCTAGAGCAACCACGATAGCCGTCCGGATCAAAACGCCGTGAATGCGGGCCATTGAGGCCTCTGAGGTATTGGGCGCACGCATAACAAGCCCTCCCGCAGACCAGCCTTGCTGATCTGCGGCGGTAGCGCAACGTTCTGGCCCCACTCTGACCGCATCGCCCTGCGCTGTGATGGCGCGGTCAAAGTTAGCGTTCATGGGACCTCGTGGAGGCGCTGACTAGTTCGCCATGTGCAGGTAGCAGGATCAGCCGAGGTTAGCTTTCGAAGTGCCGAACGTGTCGCAAGCTGGAACTTCTTTAACGAGAACCAGTTCTTGGCCTGGGGCAGTCGTAAGCTCGCCGGACCGCCAAATGCCGAGTCCTCGCTGGAGGATGACGATGCCGTACCTGACAAAAAGCCGCACATTCCCGACCGCAGAACTTATCGAAACTCCCGAACAGTTCCGCGAGGCTCTTGAGCGCTTGCGGTTCCTAGAATGCGAGGCTGAAGACTCTCCCAGAGGGCGCGAGAGGGCAGAGCTTGAGCTCAGTATTTGTCGCTATCTCGCAGGCTGCGAGCATCGAGTTCGCTAGGCGCGCGCGGGGCGATGGCCGCCACGAGGCCGTTTGAGGGGTCTACCGTAGCAGCGCTTGCCTGCCGGTCAATTTTATAGGGAGTTGCATTTCACTGATTCGGCTGGTGTTTCGCCTGCTCCAGGCTGGCGCGGGCTAGCATCGCCTCAAGCTGGGCGAGCGCAGTCATGGGAAGGACGAGCAGCACGTCGGAATCGCCCGCCGTCTCAAATTTCACTGCGGCATCGCCGCGCACGTCGCTGCTCAACTGGATCATTGTCGGCTGAATCACCGGGTTCTCAATGGTTGGCTTTTCGGACATCACTTGACTCTCTCAGCGTATTGTCCATCAGGCCCGATCCCGCTTCGGCGGGGGCTAGGCTTTCCATTTCGGAACTAATGTCGCTAGGTCGGGTTTCCAGGCCGGATTTCAGAGAAGTGCTCGATCTCAGGTCGAGCAATGGGCTGGAGGCCCAAGTGAACCCCGCCACCCCATGGCGGGGTTTGCCGTTTCAAATGCATCGCCAATTAACATCTGCGCAGCTCAAAGGGAGTTGGGTCAAGGTTTTTCGCCATCTGTCCTGCTGCCGGTTTTGTGGACACCGTGATGACGTGTTTCATGAAGCCGGAGGTGGCGTCTGCAGCGAAGCGAACAGCAGCGCTGCGTCTTGGTTGCCGCCGGCAGCACGCTTTGCCAGTCAGCCTGCCGGTCAAGGCAGACAGAGCTATATCACGCCTTCGATAAGCCCGAGATTATGGGCCTCATTGGCTTCTATGTACCAATTTTCCGGCGCCAGCCTCAGCACCTGCTCCATGGTCACCGCCGAGCCGGCGATAAGATTCTGGAACCCCTCGTTCTGGATCTGGATCGAATGCTCGATCTCGTTCAGCTTGGCTTTCAGATTGGCGATGCACATGGTCAAGGGGCCATCGAGGATGACATTGGCCTGGAGCTTGCGCTCGTGGATCATGAGCCGCGTACCGCGCGTCAGATAGCGGTTCGGGCGAGCGAAGAAGCTCATGAAGGTCGCGCCGGCGGAGTAAATGGCGGTCTTGCCGAGGAAGACGAAGCGCCGGCCCGGTTCCTGCTCGCTGTGAAACCGAACGTCCTCGCCCATCATCCGCGCCACTTCGGGATCGCCTCCCAGGGTGCTGAGCTCGATGACGACGACGCCCTCCAGAGGAGCCGTCATGGGGCGGTCCCGGAAGAAGGCGTACATCATATTATCGACAACCCCTGCCAGCAGAATCGGCGGGTTCAGGAAATCGCTGGCTTGCAAGGCGCGAAAAAGATCGGGCTGGGCGCCGTCGGCGGGCGAGGGCAGGTTCATGGGCATCCATCAGTCGGGTGGGTCTGGCGGCAAAACTCACGGGCGATATGGCGGTTCCTGAACGGCGGACCGCGCGTGAGATGTCTCGCGGTCGGTCCTTAGCTCTCGATGAGATGCGGCCCTCGACAGTGCGAGCCACATCCATCCCGCTGCCCAGCATCGATCGCGCCGAGCAGCCCAAGCGGGGGAACCTAGCGAGCAGCGGCTGGTTCGGGAAAACGTTCGACGCTGGATTCAAGCCGATTGCGGCGTCAAAGCCGAGCCACTGATCGATACGCCCGAACAGCCATCACGACCCGCTTCGAAAACGCCCACATCGCGAATGTAGTCGGGCTATCCCGCGATTGCCGGTGGGGTCTCCCGGAGCAGGCTTCGCACTCGCGCTGCGTCGAGCCGCCCAGTTTTGACGTAGCAGGCACGATGCGGTATTCGCCAAGTCATCTAATGATTTGGTGAATTTGCATGCGTGCGCTGAGCAGGCCGAGCCTGGCCGAAACGGCCGTCGAAGCGATCCGTGGCGAAATCCTCGCTCGGCGATGGGAAATCGGTGAGAAATTGCCGAACGAGGCGGCCTTGTCGACCGCGCTTGCGGTCAGCCGCGGCACCGTGCGCGAGGCCGTGCGGGTCCTCGCGTCGCAGGGCATCCTCGAAACCCGGCAGGGTTCCGGCACCTATGTGCTGTCGACGACCGGAACGAGCCTGTCGCTCGCCACGGCGAAGCGAGCCGGTCTTCGAGAGCAGTTCGAGGCGCGGCTGGCGCTCGATGTCGAGGCGGCGCGCCTGGCGGCATTGCGCTGTTCCCCTGTCGATGTGGAGCGGCTTCGTACGCTCCTGGCGGAACGCGGAGAGTATGCCGGTGGTGAGAAGGCCGCTTTCGTCGCCCGCGACTTCGCCTTCCACCGGGCGGTGATCGCGGCATCCCGCAACAGCGTGCTGACGGGACTGTACGATTTCTCCTCGCGGCTGATCGCGGAAACGATCGCGGCGACGCTGGAAGACGATCTGCCCGAGCCGGACATGGCGGCGCATCGCGCAATCGTGGACGCCATCGAAGCCGGCGATCCCGACCGAGCTGACGCGGCCGTGCGTCGCTTCATGGCGCCCGTTCTGGCTGCACTCGACAAGGCGCTGCTGTCATGAGCCAGCCAGCCGCCATTGCCTCGGGCACGACCTCGACCGCGCTTTCGCGATTTCTCCTCGGCGCGAGCCTGGTGCTCATCGCGTTCAATCTGCGGCCAGTGTTCTCCAGCGCTTCGACCTTGCTGCCGGAGATCAGCAGCACGCTGGGCCTTTCCTCGCTGGGAGCCAGCGTCCTGACGACGCTTCCCGTGGTCTGTCTCGGGTTGTTCTCGCCCTTGGCGCCGCGCCTGTCGCGCTGGATCGGCACGGAGCGGACCCTGCTCGTGGCCGTGCTACTGCTCGCTTGCGGCACAGCACTGCGCGGCTTTGGATCGATTCCGCTGCTTTTCCTGGGCACGGCCCTTGCCGGAGCATGCATCGCCATCGGCAACGTGCTGCTTCCGGGTGTCGTGAA
This sequence comes from Allobosea sp. 05L423, assembly GCF_056397745.1. Lineage (NCBI taxonomy): Bacteria > Pseudomonadati > Pseudomonadota > Alphaproteobacteria > Hyphomicrobiales > Alloboseaceae > Allobosea > Allobosea sp. 05L423. The sequence goes on from NZ_JBFTOA010000019.1 coordinate 34,975, forward strand.
GCGGGACTTCCCCGATCGAGCGGCGCTGATGACGGGCTGGTACACGATGGCGCTCTGTGCGGGGGCGGCCGGTGCTGCCGGCCTGACCTTGCCCCTCAAACAGTCGCTCCAGTTGTCGCTGGGCGGGGCGCTCGCGGTCTGGGCGCTTCTTGCCTTGGTGGCGGGCCTGCTCTGGCTGCCCCAGGTGCTTTCGAGCCGCTTCCAGGTCACGGGGGCTCGGCCGAACGTGCAGGGCTTGTGGCGGAACAGGCTGGCCTGGCACGTCACCTTGTTCATGGGGCTGCAGTCGGCGCTAGCCTATTGCGTCTTCGGCTGGCTGGTGCCGATCCTGCGCGAACGCGGCCTGGAAGGCTTCACAGCCGGGGCGATCGTCTCCGTGTCGGTGATGATGCAGGCAGCTGCCTGCCTGATCGCGCCGCATATCGCCGTGCGCGGCCGGGACCAGCGGGCCATCAACGTCGCGCTCAGCGGATTGGCCGTCGTGGCTCTCCTCGGTCTCCTGTTCGCGCCGCTCTGGTCGATCTGGTTCTGGGCGGTGCTGCAAGGCATCGGGCAGGGCGGCCTGATCGCCGTGGCACTGACGGTGATCGTCCTGCGCGCTCACGACGCGCATGTCGCGGCCCAGCTTTCCAGCATGGCGCAATGCGTCGGTTATCTGCTGGCCGCCATCGGCCCGCTCGTCGTCGGCCTGATCCATAGCTGGACCGGCAGCTTCGCCTGGAGCGCGGTGCTCTTCGTGCTTCTGGGGGTGGGCACCGCAGTCAATGGCTGGTTTGCCGGCCGGGCCGTTCATGTCGAACCGTAATGGCGCGGCTTTGATGGGAGCGTTCGTGCCAGAGCCGGGCTCTGATCGAACCCGGCCTGTCTGATCGATGCGGCGGTGCGAGCTTGCCGGCCGCGCCGTTCACTTCTGGCGAGCGGCCTGTTCGATGAATTCCGCGACGACCTTGGGCTTGGAGACGTAAACGGCATGGCTGCCCTTGGTCTCGGCTACGGTCGCACCGGCGCGCTTGGCCATCTGGCGCTGGGCGGGGGGCGGAATCATGTGGTCGTCGGTGGCGACGAGATAATAGCTCGGCTTTGTCTTCCAGGCCGGGCTGGTGACGGTGCCGCCGGCAGCCGCGACGCCCCAGGGCACCTGCGAGTCGGCCATGAAGGTGGCGGTCTTCGCGTCGACATCGGCAGCGAAGGCAGCTGCGAACTTGGTCTTGTCAAGCGCTAGGAAGCCCTCGACTGGCGGCAGGATCGGCGGGACGGGCGCGCCTGCAGGCGGGTTGGCGATCAGCGACATCACCGATTCACCGGCATCCGGCGCGAAGGCGGCGATGTAGACCACCGACTTCACCTTAGGATCGGTGCCGGCCTCGCTGACCACGACGCCGCCATAGGAATGGCCGACGAGCACGACCGGGCCGTCCTGCTGCGCAATGGCGCGCTTGGTGAAGGCGACGTCGTCGGAGAGCGAGGTGGTCGGATTCTGGATGATGGTGACGTGGTAGCCCTTGGCCCTGAGGGCGTTGTAGACACCCTGCCAACCCGAGCCGTCGACGAAGCCGCCATGGACGAGGACGACGTTCTTGACGGCGGGGGCGGCTTGGGCGGAGGTCAGCGAGACGGTGGTGGAGAGGGCAAGGGCGGCAGCGGCGAGGATGGACTTGGTCATGGCGGGCTCCTTGGGTTAACATGTTCGCGGCAATTATTATCGCGATAAGTACTTCATACTCACCCCCTCGGAGCTTGTAAAGCGCTTTCTTTATCGCGATATCGTTTTTCTCGACATCGACCCGCCAGCCGATTCCGGAGTTCAACATGACCGACGCCCAGAAGCCTTCCGCCGCGCCTGCGCCTGCGCCTGCGGGGCCGACCTTGCCGCTCGACGGCCAGCTCTGTTTCTCAATCTATTCGGCCTCGCTGGCGATCCAGCGGGTCTACAAGCCGATGCTCGACGGGCTCGGCGTGACCTATACGCAGTATCTCGCCCTAAGCACGCTTTGGGAAAAGGACGGGCTGACGATCGGGGCCATCGCTGAACGGCTCGCGCTGGAGCCGAGCACGATCACGCCCGCCGTCAAGCGACTGGAGGCGGCAGGATTTCTTAGTCGCCGGCGCAGTACCACGGACGAGCGCCTGGTCGAGGTGCATCTTACCGAGAAGGGTAGGGAGCTCCATCCCCAAACCGGCTGCCTCACCGACGCGCTATTGCGCCATTCCGGTTTCGAAGTGCCTCAGATGATCGAACTCAACCAGCTTGTCCAGGCGCTGAGACGGGGCATGCGGAACGCCGTGAGCCCGGACGACCCCACAAAAGCCGACGCTACTGAGTGAAACCGGGTTGGCCGCGATGGAAGTCCGCCATTGTTGGTTATGACGGTGTCTTCAATGGTCTCGACATTGGTACGAGGCCTATGATGACGCCGCTAGAAGCTCGGATCATGTGCTCCTTGAGGCATATCTATGGCTAGCCAAGACTGCCGGCAAATTTCTCGGCGAGCCGCTGGCGCCGAAACGCGTCAGCGACGAAATCGACAAAGACACGGGTCTTTGATGGGAGCAGGGTGCGGCTTGCGTAGTAGATCGAGATCGGCCCTTCGTCGATGTACCACTGCGGCAGCAGGCGGACGAGCGCGCCGCTCTCCAGATGCGGCAGCACATGGCACACGGCGTTCAGTGTCACGCCGAGCCCGAGCAGCGCCGCGCGACAGGTCGCTTCGGGGTCGTCAAGGACAATGGTCTCCTTGAGCTTGACCGGAATCGCGGTGCCTTCGACGTCGCGCATGATGCGTTCCCGGATCCGGCCCGTCCTTGATGAGCGCCACGCGATCCCATCGAACGCGGAAAGCTGTGTGGGATCGGTCGGCGGCCTGTGCTTCTTCATGTATGCGGGCGACGCGACCGCGATCAGATGCAGCGGTGCGAGCGTGCGCGAGACGACGCCGGGCCCCCATTCGATGCCGCCGCCGATCGCGGCATCGAAACCCTCGGCGATCAGGTCGGTCTGCCGCGTCGTGAACTGCCAATCGGGCCGGATGCCGGGATAGCGGGCCAGGAACGCGGGCAGCATCGGCAGAATGTAGTCGGCCCCGAAATTGAGGCCCATGCTGACCTTGAGCACGCCGGCCGGTTCTCCGCTATTCGTCGCCACGCTCGCAATGGCCTGCTGGAGCCCTTCGAGGTTGTCCCTGATCTCCAGCAGGAAACGCTCCCCTGCGTCGGTCAGCGTCAGCTTTCGCGTGCTGCGGTGAAACAGCCGGACACCGAGATTGCGTTCGAGCGTCGCGACGTTGCGGCTGACCGCCGCCGGCGTCAGGGAGAGCCTCCGCGCCGCGACCGAGAAGCTGCTGGCTTCGGCGCTGCGTGTGAAGGATTCGAGGTTGGCCAGTGTCTCCAAGCGCCTTCCTTCAAGCAATACTTGTAAGAATTATCAGCCATTACCGACTAATCATAGCCGAATAAACGGGCGATTGCTGTGGGGCGGACAACGCAGAACCAATCGGAGAAACGCCCATGGCTACCCAGTCCACCGCCCCGAAGAACGGCCTCAACGCCCTGCTGACCCCTGAAGAGTCGGTGCTGGTGCTGATCGACCACCAGCCCTTCCAGTTCGCCAATCTGCACAGCCACGAACCCACAATGATCGTGAACAACGTCATCGCGTTGGCCAAGACGGCCAAGCTCTTCGGCGTGCCGACGATCCTGACCACCGTCCTCGAGGACCGCGGCGGCAAGCTGATCAAGGGCCTGCAGGATGTCTTCCCCGATCAGAAGCCGATCGACCGCACCTTCATCAACACCTGGGAGGATGCCCGCGTCGTCGATGCGGTGAAGAAGACGGGACGCAAGAAGCTCATCATCGCGGCGCTCTGGTCCGAGATCTGCCTGGCCATGCCGGCCATCCAGGCGGCGGGCGAAGGCTACGAGGTCTATGCGGTCACCGATGCGTCGGGCGGCGTGAGCGCAGAAGCGCACGACATGGCGGTGCGCCGCATGGTGATGGCGGGCGTCGTTCCGATCACCTGGATGGCGGTCGCCGGCGAGCTGCAGCGCGACTGGGCTCGCGAAGAGACGGCCGGGAAGGGCGGGGAGATCTTCATAGAGCATGGCGGCGGCACCGGCATCGCGCTCGCCTGGGAACTGCAACTGCTGGGGCAGGCGGCCGGCGGCAAGGCGTGAGCCGCCCTCGCGAGCAACCGTAGCCCAGACCTCTCAACTCATCGGAGCGTGTCATGACCAGCAGCAACCCAAGCGAAGCCGCCAAGGCGGTCGTTCGCCGCAATACCGAAGAAGTACAGGGCGGAGGCAATTTCGCGGTGTTCGAGGAATTGTTCGCCGACGATTTCCTCGACCACACGCCGCAGCCGGGTCGCACCCCGGACAAGGCCGGTGCGAGGGAATTGTACAAGGTGCTTCGCACCGCCTTTCCCGATTTCCACGCCGAGATCCATTGGCAGCTCGCCGATGGCGACCGTGTGACGACCTACAAGACCTATCACGGCACGCATCGGGGAGAGCTCTTCGGGATCAAGCCGACGGGCCGAAAAATCCAGTTCGAGACCGTCGACGTCATGCGCGTCCGTGAAGGGAAGATCGCGGAGCACTGGGGCGTCGCCAACCTCTTCTCGCTGATGCAGCAACTCGGAGCTGCACCAGCCGTCTGACACCGATCGTGACATCAAGCGCGCCGGCACGCTGACTGCCGCCGGCGCCGACCCTGAAGGAACATCACATGACCATTGGCATCATCGGCTCGGGCGCCATCGGCACGGCCTTCGCCCGGACGCTGGCACGCGCAGGTATCGAGGCCGGCATCTCGAACAGCCGCGGTCCGGATTCTCTCGTAGATCTGGTCCGCGAGCTCGGACCATCCATCACGGCGGTCAGCCGCGAGGAAGCCGCGCGCGCCGACATCGTCTTCGTTGCCGTGAACTGGACAAAACTTCCGGCCGCGCTGGCGAGACTTCCTGCCTGGAACGGGCGGATCGTCATCGACGCCAACAATGCGATCGAAGCGCCGCTGTTCAAGCCTGTGGACCTTGATGGCCGTGCATCGAGCGAGGTCGTTGCCGATCTCGTTCCGGAAGCCCGCGTCGTGAAGGCTTTCAACCATCTTCGCGCGGAGCTGCTGGCCACCGATCCCCGCTCGGATGGCGGGCGGCGCGTGCTGTTCTACTCCGGCAACGACGCCGCAGCTAAATCCGAGGTTGCTGCCCTGATCGAGCGCCTCGGGTTCGCCGGAATCGACCTCGGTTCGCTCGCGGTCGGCGGCAAGCTCGCGCAGTTCCCCGGCGGTCCTCTGCCGAACCAGAACCTCATCAAGGTCGGGTGAGAGCCAGGACGAGTGCCGTCACCGAGCACGTGGTGCCGATCCGGGCCGGTGCACAACGGAGTCTGTCAGAACGGCATCTTACAATCCTTGCCATAGGCGTCGGGGAGGCCCTCGACAATCTTGCGATCGATCTCGGTGGCGTAGCTGCCGTCATCGCGCTTCGTCACCGCGACGAGGTAATAATCCTGGATCGGGAACTGGTTTGTGCCGATCTCGAAGCGCCCGCGCACGGATTCGAATTTTGTCTTGCGCAGGGCGTCGATCAGCTTCGCCCGGTCGGCGATCTCGCCTCTCGATGCGGTTACCGCAGCGTTCAGCCACATCGCGGCATCGTAGGCGTGCGCTGCATAGTTGGCGGGCGTGTATTTGTACTCGGCCCTGAAGGCCTCGACGAAGGCGCGGCTTGCCGGCACATCCAGCGCAGGTGACCAGTTGGTCACGCCCGAAGTTCCGACCGCCGCTTCCTGCAGCGCGGGTAGGTTGGTCTCGTCGATGGTGTGGGCAGACAGCATCGGCAGCGCGACGCCCGCTTGCCTCCACTGCTTGACGAAGGTGACGCCGAGGCCGCCGGGCATGAAGACGAAGGCGGCATCTGCGCCCGACGACACGACCTTGGCGAGGTCGCTGGAAAAATCTGGCTGCGCCAGCGGCACAAAGATCTCGTCGACGATCTCGCCTTTGTATTCCCGTTTGAAGCCTGCGACGACGTCCTTGCCAGCCTGGTAGTTGGGGGCGACGACCACGATCTTGCGGTAGCCCCTGCTGGTGGCGTGGCGCCCCATCGCCTCAGCGTTCTGGTCGTTCTGATACGCGGCCGAGAAGAGATACGGGCTGCAGTTCCGGCCGGCCAGCGGCGAGGGGCCGGCATTGGTGCCGATGAAGACGGTCTTGCTGTCGACCATGCGCCGGGCCGTCGCCATCAGGATGTTGGAGAAGACAATGCCGACGATGGCGTCGACCTTTTCGCGCTCGATCAGGTATTCCACGCGCTGGATGCCGATCTCGGGCTTCAGTTCGTCATCGACAACCACGACTTCTGCCGGAATGCCGCCGATCTTGCCGCCGAGCTGCTTGATCGCGAGCTGGAAGCCGTCGCGGGTGTGCTGGCCGAGTACGGCGGGCGGGCCGGTCAGGGTGCTGACCAGGCCGATTTTCACTGATTTGACCGGCTCGGCCGAGGCTGGGGCTGATAGTGCTGCGAGCAGCGCAAGCGCCGTCGGAGCAATCCTTGTGGTCCTGTGCATGCTGCTTCCCCTCATTGCTTCGTTCGAAATCAGCCGATGCCGTAGCGTCCGGGCGCGATGACGCCGGCCGGATCGAGCGTGGCCTTGATTGCCGTGCAGCTCTCGCGAAAGGCCGGCATGGCCTGGCCCATATGCAGCGCGTGATAATCGAGCGGCGCGCGGCCGACGAAGATGCCCCGCTCGGCATAGGCACGCGCCAGCGCCTCGTAGCAGGCATTGGCACGGGCGTTCTCGTCGGGGTTCTCGCGATCGAAGGCGATGACGTGCAGCCCGCGCGCAAAGCGGGCGCTGCAGACGTTCATGATCATGTAGTCCATGCCGTGCTCGGCATAGATGCGGCGCGCCATGCGCTGGCAGTCATTGGCGACGCTGCCGACCATCGGCGTGCCCGGCAGGAACCAGAGATTGCCGCCGCCAGGGCGCCATTTCAGCAAGCCGAGCTCGCCGACGCCGGGAACGCCCGAGCAGGCGTCCATGGCTACTCGTAGGGCGTGGAAGGACGATGCCTCCTCATGCGGGATGTAGGTCGCCTTGCCTGACTCGCCGAAGGCGGCGCGCACGCGCTCGATCTGCGGTTCGAGCGCGGCCATGCTGGGGCCGTAGAAGGCGCCCGAGACCGTCCAGGCGCCGAGCCCGTCCTTCTCCCGCAACGCGCGTCGGGCCTCATCGGAGATCGAGGCGCGGCTGCCCGGGCGATAATCCGGGCTCGGATGCTCGGAGCCGCACAGATAGGTGTCGTTGGCGACGCGCAGCAATGTCGGCACGAAGTTCGAGAGCTTGAGCGCGCGGCAGATGTCGACGATCTCGGCAAGATCGTCCTCGTCCGGATAGGTGAAGTGGAAGCTGCGGATCGCCGGTGGACGTGGCAGCAGCCAGATGCCCATGCGGGTGACGATGCCGAAATTCGACTGGGCGAACAGACCGTCGAGGATCGGGCCGAAGCTGTATTTGCTGACATGCCAGTTCGGCAGTTCGGAGCCTTGCAAGGCACCGTCGCCGGTGCGCAGCACCTCGCCATTGCCGAGCACGATCTCCATGCCGCAGGAGAAGCCGAAATGGTCGAAGTAGGGGCCGTAGCCGGCGCCCTTGTCGAGCGCATTGCCGAGCATGCCGCCCTGGGGCGGACCTGAGGTGACGTCGACCATGAGCTTGTCGCCGCGCCGGACGAGCTCGTCATACATCGCCTGATAGCTGACGCCCGGCTCGACCACGGCGAAGGCCAGCGTTTCGTCAATGTCGAGGATGCGGTTCATCCTGCGTCCGAGGTCGACGACGACCTGGCCCGCATGCACCGCGGAGCGGCTGCCGAGGCCGATGTTGTTGCCGGTGCTGACCGGGTAGAGCGCGACGCCATGGCGGTTCGCCGCCTTCACGATCGCCTGCAATTCGGCCGTGCTGCCGGGATAGACCACGCCGAGCGGGCGCCGATCGCCACCCGGCATCGTGTTCTCTCCGTAGCGGCGTAGCGTCTCCTCGCTGCGGTTGATCCATTCGGCCCCGATCGCTGCCGCGACCTCGTTGAAGAATGCTTCCGCCATGCCGGCTCTCCCTTCTGCCATCCGTTCCTGCATTCGTCTCACCAGAAGCCCGCATCGTCGCTCGCCGGTGGGGCGGTCGACACGAGATTGGCCGGCGCCTCCTCCCGCTCCGGGGCGGGCCGGCTCGTTAGCGCCGCACCGGCCACGGCCGGCGGCAGAGGACCGCCCGTCGCCCAGTCCAGAAGCTCGGCGGTGTGCGCCATCGGCGCCGCGACATAGCGCCTGAGCTGCGTGAGGCAGCCGATATTACCGGCCGCCACGACGTCCGGCGCGGTGCTATCGATATGACCCGCCTTTCGCCGGCCCAAGATTTCGGCCGTGGCGGGCTGGAGCAGGTTGTAGGTTCCGGCGGAGCCACAGCAGAAATGCTTCTCCGGCACGTCCGCGACCTCGAACCCGGCGGCGCGCAGCAGGTCCCGCGGCGGCCGCGTTACGCGCTGGCCGTGCTGCATCGAGCAGGCGTCGTGATAGGCGATACGCAGGCGGGGACGCTCGGCCGCCGGCGGCAGCAGCCCGATACCGGCGATGAATTCGGTGACGTCGCGCGCGATGCCGGCAATCTCCTTCGCTTCGGCCGCGCGTTCGGCCCCGGCGAGGAGATGGCCGTAATTCTTGACCGTGGTGCCGCAACCGGAAGCGTTGACGATCACCGCGTCGAGCCCCTCGCCGCGGCGCTCGCGCATCCAGGCCCGGACATTGGCGGCAGCGGCCTTAGCGGCCTGCGCCTCGCGGCCCATATGCAGCGTCAGCGAACCGCAGCAGCCGGCTCCGGCGGCGACGACGACCTCGCAGCCATGCCGGGTCAGCAAGCGGATCGTCGCGGCGTTGATGTTGCCGTCGAGAGCCTGCTGGGCGCAGCCGGCGAGCAGCGCCACGCGCGCGCGCCTTTCGCCCTGCGCGGGGAAGACCTGCGGCGTCAGGATCTCGGCCTGCGTGCGCTCCGGGATCATCGCGAGCAGGGGCCGGAGCTGCTGCGGCAGCATCCGCTGCATCGATCGCCCGAGACGACCGAACCCCAGCGCCGCACGGAACAATCGCGGGCGCGGCAGGACGAAGGCGAGCAGGGCTCGCAGGGCGCGATCGGCGGCGGGCCGGCGATGATGGCGCTCGACATGGATCCGGGCCCGGTCGATCAGATGCGCGTAATCGACCTTCGCCGCGCAGGTCGTCATGCAGGACAGGCAGGAGAGGCAGCTGTCGAGATGCGCGACGGTCTGCGCCTTCGGCGGCGCCGTGCTCTCCAGCATCTCGCGGATCAGGTCGATGCGGCCGCGCGGGGATTCGTTTTCGTCGCGGCTGAGCACATAGGTCGGGCAGGTATTGGTGCAGAAGCCGTAATGCACGCAGGTGCCGAGGATGTCGGCGGCTTCCCGGATCGCTGGATCGCGCAACTGGTCGGCGCTGAAATTCGTCTGCATTCCCGTCTGCCCTCCGACTGGAAAGCTAGGGACCCAGGCCGCGCGAGGTCTCGGCGCTGCGTGCAGAAAAATCCGGCTTTGAGTGCAAACCATTCTTATGAAAAGCTGGCCGCGCCTCGGGATGTTCTGTCGGCTGCGGGGTGGAGAGGGGCATGGGGACCATCGTCTGGCGCACAGAAGGCCTGGAGCCCGATTCCGGTTTCGACTACTGGCGCGAAACCGTGTGCCGCGCTGTGCTCGGCGTTTCGACCGAAGCGCCCGACCCGCAGGAGGCATTCCACGGTTCCCTCGTCGGGCGCAGTTTCGGCGATGTCAGGATCGCGAGCTTCCGCTCCTCGCGGCACGACGTCGTGCGCACCCCGCGCCATGTTGCCCAAGGCGATGACAGCGTTCTGGTCAGCCTGCAGGAATGTGGCGAATGCCGGCTCTCTCAGGGCGACGAGCGGCTGCTGCTCCAGCCCGGCGAGATCGGACTTGTAGACGGCGCGCGGCCATTTCGCTTGTCATTCTCGGAGGAAGTTCGGCGCGTCGTTGCCGTGCTGCCGCGTCGGACGCTTTTGCTCAAGGCGCCCTGGCTTGTGCGCGGCCGCCCGCACCGAATTCCGCTCGCATCCCGGTTCATCTCGCTCGCGCGGCAGCACATCCTGGAACTGGCCCGGCACGGCGAGGTCCTCGACGACATGTCGGCGAGCCTGCTTACCGACAATCTGTGCAATCTAATTGGGCTTTCCAGCGACGCCGCCGGCCACAGCCGAGACAACCTCCATGAGGCGATCCTCGCTTTCTGTCGCGGGCGCCTCGGCGACGAGACGCTCTCGCCAGGCACCGTCGCGGCGCATTTCAACATCTCGCTGCGTACGTTGCATGCGCGCTTCGCCGCAACCGGTCAGAGCTTCGGCCGCTGGCTCTTGGCCACGCGGCTGGAGGAGAGCCGGCGCGCACTGCTCGATCCCCGCCGCACCGGCGAGAGCATCGCCTCCATCGCCTACTCAGTCGGGTTCGGCGACCTGTCGGTATTCAACCGGGCCTTTCGCAATCGGTTCGGTGCCGCCCCGCGCCAGCATCGGGGTAGATGCGACACTTAGGCAATTCAAATCCGAACCACAGATCGCTGGCTTCCTCCGTACGTGGGAGCGGGATCGGCGAATGTCTGCAATCAGGATCCGAGCAGGTGCTCAGTGTACACCACACCGCTGAACCCACCAACGATAGGGCAATGGCGGCCGCCCCTTGGCGATTTACGGGGGGCTCGCCCCCTTGGTTTGAGGAAATGCCATGTCTCGTTTGAACGGGGCGGTAAGAGCAAATGAGGTGCTCCGCTTCGTACCTGCCGGTCAAATTCGACGAAGCGTGGGATCGGTCCGTTCTGCGGCGTCGTGCGGTCGCCGAGATCGATGAATACCTCGTCGACATAGCACCATCCCCAGCCTTCCGGCGGGTCGTAGCCCTCGATGATCGGATGGCCGGTCGCATGAAAATGCCTAGTGGCGTGGCGATTGGGTGAATCGTCGCAGCAGCCGACATGGCCGCAGGTCCGGCCAAGCCGAAGATGCACCCACGGCGATCCGGTCTTCAGGCATTCCTCGCAGCCGAGCGCGCTCGGCGTGACGTCGCGGATGCCCCTGGTGTGCCGGCATTCGTCCATCACGGTCTCCTCGCCGGTTCGGAGGTGGCGGCGTGGTCGCTATTCTCAGCCAGGCAGGCATGCAGCGCCGCCACCACCTGAGCACCTTCGCCGACGGCGGCGGCGACACGCTTGACCGAGCCGCGGCGAACATCGCCGATCGCAAAGACCCCGCTGTGGTTGGTTTCCAACAAGCCACGGTTCGGCGCGAGATCCGGCCCGGTGCGCACGAAGCCCTTGCCGTCGAGCGCGATGTCGCAATTCGCAAGCCAGTCCGTATTGGGGTCGGCACCGATGAACAGGAAGACGTGCCGGATGGGACGCCGGGTTTCGGCATCGGTCGAACGGTTACACCAGCGGACCTGTTCGAGCTTGCCGTCGTTGCCTTCCAGCGCCGTGATCTCGGTTTCGGTCAGCACCTCGATGTTCGGCTGGGCCTTGATGCGCTCGACCAGATAACGTGACATCGTCGCATCGAGACTGTCGCGTCGCGCCAGCAGCGTGACCTTCTTCACCTGCGTGGCCAGGTAGACTGCCGCCTGGCCGGCCGAATTGCCGGCGCCGACCAGCGCCACCTCCTGATCCTGGCACAGCCGCGCCTCGATCGGGGAGGCCCAGTAATGCACCGATGTCCCCTCGAATTCCGCGAGGTTCGCGAGATCAAGGCGACGATAGCGTGCACCGCTGGCGATCACGACCGTGCGCGTCCGCACGGTCTCGCCGTCGCCGACGGCCAGCGCGTAGCGGGCATCGGATCCGTCGTCGGCGGCGGCAAGCAGCTTTACTTCGTCGGGGATTGCCATGTCGACGCCGAACTTCTGCGCCTGATTATAGGCTCTCGCCATCAGCGCCATTCCCGAAATGCCGGTCGGGAAGCCGAGATAGTTCTCGATGCGCGAGGAGGCCCCGGCCTGCCCGCCGAAGGCCCGGCAATCGAGCACGATCGTCGAAAGCCCCTCCGATGCCGCATAGACCGCCGCAGCCAGCCCCGCCGGACCGGCGCCAACGATCGCCACATCATAGATCTTATCGCCGTCGACGGGCCGCAGCAGGCCGACGCAGCGCGCGACCTCGCTATCTCCGGGATTGTGCAACAACTTGCCGCTCGGGCACAGGACGATCGGCAGGTGGTGCGGATCGATCTGGAAGCGCCCGATCAGGGTTTTGGCGCAAGGGTCTGTATCGGAATCGAGCGCGCGGTGCGGGATGCCGTTTCGGGCGAGGAGCCCCTGCAGCCGCAGGACGTCGCCGTTGCCGGAGGGGCCGATGATGATCGGCCCGCTTACGCCGCTTTCCAGGAGGCCGACGCGCCGCAGGATCAGGGCGCGCATCACGCGCTCGCCGAGGTTTGCCTCCTGCACCATCAGGTCCCGGAGCCGCGGCGAGGCGACGATGATCGCCCGCACCGGCTCGATCGCCTCCGCATTGACCAGGGAAGGCCTGCTCGACAGTTGCGCCAGCTCGCCGATGAAATGTCCGGGGCCGTGAGTGGTGATCGCTTCCCTTTGGCCGAGAACGCCGGACTGCGTGATGTCGACCTCACCCGAGAGGATGACGACTAGGCCCGGCGAGATCTCGCCGGCCTGGACGATCAGGTCGCCGGCGGCATAGTCGCGCTCTTCGCCGAAGCGCCGCATGCGCTCGATATCCGTCTCTGCGAGGATCGGAAACATCTGATCGCGGCGTGCGGTCAGGGTCGAGCTGACGATCGGAGCCATCGGTTGATCGTATCCCCGTCAACCAGAGGTTTGAAGTGGTTCGTTGATCGTCGCGCCGCCATCTATCTGGCCGCATGCAAGCACAGGAGGCGAGCCAGCCGGATAAGGTTATTGGTCGTGCCGAAAACCGTCGGGGCGCCGCTCACTCAGCAGCCCTTCCGCGGCGTATTCCTCACAATCTTCGAGTTGGGCTTCGGATATCTCATTCCGGGCGGCAGGATCGGCTGTCGATTTTGCCCGCCGATTTCCCGCACGCCTCAGGGCGGCCTTGCTCGCGGCGCGCCGGCGAAGCTCGGCGGAAGTGGCAACACCTCCGCGCGCCAGATTTCGGGCAGATTGCTGTCCGTTCGATATGTCGTGGTCCGAATACTTGGAAGGTCACTGGCTTGGAGCGCCCACGAAGCTTCACTGTTCTCGTTCCGGCGCTTTGGAGTCGACCGTCGCCTATCCACTTTTGCCGCTCGCGGGAGGAGATCGAGAGTATGTCCTCGGCTTCGCTTGGCAGCACGAGCAAGCTGGGAATTAGCGCAGTCGTGAATGGCTTCGTGGCCGTGCCGGTGATGGCTGCGATGATGTGGGTTGGGTCTCAGTGCGACAATATGGGCCGCTTCGTGACGAACAGGTTCGTGCGCCTCCTGGGCTGGAGTGCAACGCTGGTAATGGCATCGCGGCAGCGTCGATGGCGGTCTTTCACTGACAGTGACGTATCGGAACCGGCCAAGCACAGAGCTCAACGCGAGCGCGCGCTGGATCTCATCCGCCGAGCCTCGCCCTTCATGGCGGGTATCCGATACGTTCGTCTCGCTCAATGGTCGGCTTCGTTAGAGGCTGCTGCCTAGGCAGTTTGCACCGCGCTGACGCCTGGACTATATTAGGGCCGAATTTAGTTCGGGAGGTCGCTTTGCGGTATTCTGCCCAAGTCAAGCCGATCAGTTATCTGAAGGCCAACGCAGCGGAAATCCTCCTCAACCTCGCCGAAAGGCGAGAGCCTCTGGTGATCACGCAGAATGGCGAGGCCAAGGCGGTGCTGCAGGATGTTGCCTCCTTTGAGCAGACGCAAGAGATGCTCGCGCTGTTGAAGCTGCTGGCCCTCGGAAATCAGGACGTCGAGGCAGGCAAGACCAAGCCAGCTCGCGCTGTCGTCGAAAGACTGCGCGGAAAAGCGGCCGATCGCCGGTGAAGGAGGGCCGCTTTGAGGTCGAGCTGACGCAAGGCGCGGAGGACGATCTCGAAGCCATTCACGCCTACCTTGCGCAGCACCGTTCGATGAAAGCGGCCGAGTCTTTGCTCGATGCATTCATCGAGAAGATCTCCACACTGGAGCGTTACCCGGAACGGGGCAGCTTTCCCAAGGAGCTTGAGGCGTTAGGTGTTCGGGAATTCCGGCAGATTCTGCTCGATCCGTATCGCCTAATCTACCGCGTCATTGGCAGTAGAGTCGTCATCTTCGTCATCGCCGATGGCCGCCGCGACATGCAGGCTTTGCTTGAACGCCGGCTACTTGGCCGGTGATCACAGGCCTGCTCCGCAGGTTCTCGACCGCTGTTGCGCTGAGCGCGAACGGACGAACCTTTAAGTGCGCTGACGTCGTCCGCCGAAGCGACGGACGAGTTGGAGCGGGGGCGGTGCAGTATCTCGCCTTTTTTGTTCGGTGGTCAAATCTGCGACCGAGCGAGACTGGATACCCAGTCCGAGACCTTTTCGCTGGCTGAGCGGTTTTGCCAATCCGAAAAACTGTAGGGCCGAGAGGCTGCCGCATCCTTCTCGAACAGGGCCATTTGGGTGCTGGCAAATTTCTGATCGAACAGATTGATGTTGGCTTCGTCGTTAAGTCGTAAGGCGCGGTCGTCGATGTTCGTCGAGCCCACCGAGGTCCAGATATCGTCTACGATCACCAGCTTGCAGTGGAAGAACGTGGGCTGATACTCGCTGATCTTCACGCCTGCCTGAAGCAGCTCCCCCCACAGATGCCGGGACGCCTTTCTGACAATGCGCGCGTCGGTCTGGGGGCCGGGGACAATGATCTGAATGTCGACGCCACGCTTGCGAGCCTCAAGAAGTTGCTGGCGCGTCAGTTCGTCGGGAACGAAGTAGGGTGTAGCGATGCGGATGTTTTTCTGCGCGGCGGCGAGCGCGGTCATCAGCATCAGATGCATGACATTGCGCTGGAGGTTCGAACTGATCACGACCTGAGTGGCGCGATCACCCGCCGGCCCAATCTCGGGGAAGAAACGATCGCCGAGCAGCAGTTCGCCGGTCGCCTCGATCCAGTGCTCCGCGAACGCCGCCTGGAACTCCGCTGCAGCCGGCCCTTCCACGCGGTAGTGATTGTCACGCCATTCGTTTGGCGAGCGCGCATCGCCCTTCCACTCATCGGCGATGCCGACACCACCGGTGAAGCCCACGCGCCCATCGACGATTAGCAGTTTCCGATGGGTTCGGTTGTTCACCCGATCGATCGTGTACCAGGCGACCGGACGGAACCGCACGACCTCGACGCCCGCATCCTGCATCCGCTTGATCAGCCGCTCGTCCATCGGGAGGCTGCCCGCCCAGTCGAGCAGCACCTTCACGCTCAGCCCCTCTTGGGACTTGATCGAGAGCGCATTGGCGAACTCCTCGGCGATGGCGCCGCGCCAATAGATGTAGGTCTCGAAACTGATCGTCTGCCGCGCCTCGCGGATGGCGCGCAGCATCGAAGGGAAAATCTGTACGCCGTTTACGAGCGTCTCCACTCGGTTTCCGGGCACATAGTTCGACCCGAAAAGCGCGCCCATGGACGTCTTGAGCTGGCGATCCGACGAGGCCAGATTATGCGGAAGCGGTTGCCTTAGCTCCTGCGGCTCCGGCAGCAGGTTGCCTACCAGGAGGCAGCCTGCGACGCCAAGGGCGGCCGAGATTAATCCGATCATGAAGGGATGTCGTTGGAGGTTCATTGCCAACTTAGAAATAGGGGCTTGCGGCTGTGGAGAGGATCCGGCGCGAGTATCTTCGGTCTCCGATCATGCCGAGTCCCCTTTCTCCGCAAATTTCAGACAGACCCGGCAGATGCTGCGAAAACAAGTTTCCACTTCGTCAGCAAGCAAGGGGCCCTGGATATCCGCCAGGGAACTGGAGACTTCCGACAGCTGCCCAAAGACGAGGATCGCCATCGGCACGCGGCGACGAAGGCGCCTCAGGGCATACTTCACGTGAGCAGCATTGTGCGGGCCGATATAGCAAAGACAGATCAGAGCCGGGCCTCGCTCGGCAAGGCGCTCCATTCCGGTGGTCGACAGCGTGGTCGGCGGTAACGCATCCGCCGCCAATCCATGCTTTTCCAAGATCTGGCTCAGCATCAGCGCGGCCGCCTCATCGAGCTGCGATCGCGCGCCTATGCAGACCACGCGATCTCGGCCCCGAAACCTCTCGCTCAGCTCAGCCTCGGCGAGCACCGGCAGATCGGAGGTGCCTTCACTTTCGTTGGTCTGTTCAACGGCAGCCTCGGACTCGGGATCCGTCGTTGCTGCGCCGAGCGAGGGGCGGCCGTCGTCACGGTCGGACAAATCCTCGACGACCTCGCGGATCGTCGCGAGGATTTGGTTTCGCCGAGGTGCATCGAGAACACCGCGCGCCTCATCCGCTGCGGCGAGCCGCAAACCTTCGAGCGCGACCTCGTCGTAATAGGCGGATAGGGAGCGTTCCTTCAGTACTTCCTCGGCCTTGTCGGCTGCCTCCGCGGGATCTCCCGCGAGAATCCGCTGATAGAATATTTCCGGAGCCGAAAGTGGAGGTCGATCCCCCAGCATGACGTCCAGAAATTCGAGTCTTTCGACGTGCCGACCGAGAACTACGAGGCACACAGTCAACGGTGTCGCCAAGACCAGCCCGATGGGGCCCCATAGCCAGGTCCAGAATGTTGCGGCGACCACAATGGCGACAGGCGATAGCCCGGTAGAGCGGCCATAGGCCAACGGCTCGATCACATGCCCGGCAAGCGGTTCTGCGATCACGAACAAACCGGCTGTCAATGCGAGCATCATCCAACCGGGATCGACCGATGCGGCGATCACCATCGGAAAGACGGCTGACAGCAAGGCTCCGAGATAGGGTATGAACCGCAGGATTGCGGCCAGGATGCCCCAAAGCAGCGCGCTGGGAACGCCAATGGCCCAGAGACCGCAACCAATCACCACTCCGAAGCCGGCGTTGACGATGAGCTGCGTGAGGAATAGGCGGCTGAGACGTCTGGCCGCATCATCGAACGCAGCCGTTGTCTTCTGCAGGTCGTAAGTGCCGGTCAATCGGATGAACCGGTTTCGAAGATCTTCGCGCTTTAGCAGGATGAAAACCACGAAGATCAGCACGATACCCGTCGTAGTCAGAGGATGGATCAGCGGCGACAGAAACGCCTGCAGCGTTTCGATCGCGCCAGGTTCCGGTTGATGGACTTCAACCGGTATCGGGCGTCCCTCTCGCGCAACGCCGGGCGTTTCACTCGGAGCATGAGGCTCTGCCTTGGGGCGGTCGAGTTCTTTGCCCAGGTCTTGCAGGATATCCGCAGCGCGGCTCAAAACCCCGCTCCCGGCCTCCGAACCCTTCAACGCGGCAATCTTGGCCCGCATGGTGCTCTGATAGGTTGGCAGCTCACTTGCCAATTGTGTCGCCTGTCCAACCATAGCCATCGCCAAGGCAGCCAACGTCGCGAATGCAATCAGGACAACCGTAAAAACCGCCAGTGCTCGCGGCACACGTACCTTCTGCAGTCCTTTGACCAGCGGCGCCAACACGAAGCTGAGCAGGATTGCGAGTGCCCCGGGGACGAAAACCTCACGCCCGAAATATAGCGCGGCGACAATGAAAGCTCCGAGCGCCGCATTCGCGACGCCGTCGATAGGTGATCTTACCGCTGGACTCGCGACAGTGGATGAAGCCTCGATCGCGGGCATCTTTCGGTTTCCTTCAATCTTGACGCCGGCGTTAATCCGTCGACGGAAGATCGGCCGTCGTCGGAAGTCATTTCTTTGACGGCTGCGGGCGGGTGGAATCGCCGGACGGAACCGACCAGGTCGCCGTCCAGGTCTCGCTCAGGATTCGATTTCGCGCTCTAAGAAACATGCGAAGCTCGGCCGACTGACCGTCGGGGAGCGTCGCATCGACGATGGCGCGCACGCCTTTCAAGGGGGAATTGAACGCGAGGATTTTGGACGAGATCGTGCCGCTTGTTGTGGTCGCGACCAGCTCCAGGCGATCGAGCTCGCTTTGGTAATAGGCGAGATCGCCACCGGCGAAATCGACGATGAAGCGCTTCGTGCCGTTCCCATCGACGACGCCGTCTTCGATGTCCGAGCCGTTGAAGGTCTGTTGCACCTGCGCGTAGGGATGCAGGTGCCAGGTCGTCGAGATCGCCGAGATTCGGTAGCGGAACTCTGCCGCTTTTCCGGCGGGCAACGGCGCGTTCGGGGTCCAGCATGCGACGATGTTGTCGAACGCCTCGTTCACCGTCGGGATTTCGATCAGGTCGATCCGGCCCTCTCCCCAGTCGCCCTGAGGCTGAACCCAGTAGCCAGGCCTGGCATCGTAGCGTGCTTCGAGATCCTGATAGCTGCCGAAGTTACGGTCGCGTTGCATCAAACCGAAGCCGCGCGGGTTCTTGTCGCTGAAGCTCGATATGCGCAGCGCCTTAGGATTTCGAATGGGTCGCCAGATCCATTCTCCGCTGCCGGACTGCATCATCAGCCCGTCCGAATCATGGATTTCCGGGCGGAAATCGGTCCGCTGACCGAGATCGCCTTCACCGGCCTGAAACATTGACGTCAGCGGTGCGATGCCGATCCGCTCGATCTCCTTGCGCGGGAGGATCGTCGCGGTGACGTCCACATAGGTGTCGCGGCCCGGGCTGACGACGTAGCGATAGGCTCCGGCGACCGATGGAGAGTCGAGCAGGGCGTAGATGACGAGCTCGGTCGTGTCGCGCGACGGCTCCTCCACCCAGAGCGCCCGCATGAACGGGAACTCCTCGGGCTGCTTGCCGCCAACATCCAACGCCAGCGAACGCGCCGAAAGCCCGTAGCGATGTCCTCGCCCGATCAACCGGAAATAGCTCGCGCCCAGGAACGAAATGACCTCGTCCTGCACCTTCGGGCTGTTCAGGTTGGTCGTTACGGCGAAACCCGCGAAGCCCAGCGCCGGCGAGAGGCCTTTCGGGACGGGGACCTTGCCGTATTCGAAGAGGCCGGTCGTGAAAGGGATCGGGATCGCGTTGCCGTGGTTGATGATGTGAACTTGGACTGGCTTGTCGTGCAGAAAGCCGAGATGGAAGGGCAGCAGGCGGAAATCCGACCCGCCGTCGCGCCAAACAGCCTTGTCGCGGCGAAATCGGATCTCGCGATAGCCGTCATAGGTCAGCTTCGACAGTTCGGCTGGAATTTTGGCGCTTTCGGCATCGAAAGGCTGCTTTGCCAAGGCCGTCGCCCGCTCGATGACATCCTCATAGTCGAAGCTCTTCGCTGGGCCTGCGGGCGCCTGAGCCTGGGCGCGGCTCGCAAGCACGCAGGTGCTGGAGAGCAGAGCGAGAATCGCACGGCGAGACGGTTCGTACAATGCTGCCCCCAAGCCGAAGAACCGCTGCCGATCTGGCTTCGGTCGAGCAGATTTAGAACGCCGGTAAAGTGTCGGGGTTCCCGCATCATCGGTAGCGGCACCATCAACTGGATTTCACGTCGTCGTGCCGGCCAACAAAGTCATAGCAAGCTTCCAGCAGGTGGTCTGATCAGTCGGCAATCGGAGCCTCAAGGGGCCACGAAGCGAAAAATCGAGCACGTCCCTATCACCCAAAAATCCTATGAGGACTCATGCGCGCGCGACACACTGTTAATCGAGGGCCTTCACTGCGTTGCGGCGAAATGGGACGATATTCGAAGAATTGGCGGCGCTTCGTGCCGCATCTAGATTGTCAAATGCGTTCCGAATGGAATCTCTCAGACGTAGATCTTCTTCCTTTTCGCCGATTGCGCAAAGGAATGCACTTTTCAAGAAAACCATACATTGGTCATAGCTCGAAGTGAGATTTTCGCGACTTAGGTCTGACCTCATGGTGGCCCCACGCAACTAAAAGTGGTTCAAGACGGGCCGGCGTAGTCGTAGGAGGGAATAGAAGCATAAAATAAAGGCCGATGGCCCGTCAAAAGACATGACCTACGTCAAATCGGATGTCTATTTTTCGACGGTTTTAATGGGGTTGCCAGTGTTCGGGCCCGCAAAGTAAACGCCAAACTCATGGCGCCAACGGTGGTAGTTAACCTCTGTCACGCCGATTGACGAGGGTCGCGTCTGCGACGGACTGGACCTGAGAGACCAGTACATAGACTTGTCGCAGCTTCGCGACTATCTCTTCGGGGTTAGCCTGAAGTGGATCCAGAAGGGTGGCGGCTACTACAGCCAATGCAATGCTCGTCTGAAGGGAGCTTGAGCCGCTTTCCCGGCAGTTGCCTTTGAGGTTTGGCCGGGGTATCGGAGCATGTCCCGGTTTGTCGGCGGATGAAAAACAACAGAGTGGCCCTTCGGCGCTAGATGTGCGGCAACGTCCGCTGCATCAATGGGCTCGATCTTACCTTGCGTGTGAATCGGCGTGGGGTTTCAGTGCCGACCGGCGTGGCAGCCATGGAAATTCAATAACATGGTAGGGTCATTTCATGGCGCCGGTTTACACTGTCCATTCACGCGGCTGGCTAGGGCACAAGGTTCCTGTCGATCATTTGCGTTCAACATCAACTGCTGTGCTTCGCAATTGCGCGAGAGCTCGCGATGAGAGTCTACCGCCGGGAGATTTGCGATCATGAGGAGACGCTGGCGTCAGCCCAAAGCCGGCGCACTGGTCCGTCATCGCCGAGTACCGGATCTCGGGGTGGAAAGCTCAGAAGGGCGATCCTCTGCATCATTGCCGGCGTTGCTTCCTCGCGAACAATGTCTCCGGCTTGGCCTGGCGGATACCCTCTCATGCCATCGATCACGAACAGGCTCGCGGTCTGGACGAAGCCAAGGCCGGCCTGCGGTCCGTCCAGCCCGGTCTGCAGCGCGGAGGAGCCTTAGGAGTGGCAGCTACTAGGCTTAGTGCCTAAGACGACTGAGGGGTAGGCGGAGAGAAAGGGTTAATCCGTCCCTTTCCCACTTCCGTTCGATGGTTGCCTCTAGCCCGCTCAGCGTGGCCTTCTCCAGCTTGCTCCCAAAGCCCGACTGGGAGGGAGCTGCCTGTATTTCAGGACCTCCACGTTCGATCCAGCGAAGCGTCAGCGTATCGTTGTCGCTTAGAAGCTCGATAGACAGCTGTCCATCTGGAGAGGACAACGCGCCGTACTTGGCGGCGTTTGTTGCAAACTCGTGAAGAACTAGGGCAAGAGCTGTCAACGCGGAACCTTGAACAGTCACTCTGGGACCCGCGACCCGCAGCGATTGCCGATGCTCTGCCTCGTAGGGTGACAGGATCGCCCTCACCAAGCTTAGCAAATCCGTTGAGGCGCCTTTGTCTTCAGCTTCATCCCACATGGTGAGCGCATGAGCGCGAGCCAGAGCTGTAAGTCTTTCACGAAGTTTCTGGGTTAGATCCTCGACGGAAGTTGCCGACCGCGCACTTAGAGAAATCAGCCCGCCCGTTAGGGCGAAGAGATTCTTGATGCGGTGGTTCATCTCGCGCAGCAATAGTGCCTGGCGTTCCTGAGCCTGAATGCGTTCACTGATATCGCGCGCGATTTTCGAGGCTCCCACGATCGCGCCGTTTTCGTCGCGGATAGGAGAGACCGTCAGAGCGACGTGGACAAGGGAGCCGTCCTTGCGGCGCCGAAGGGTCTCGAAATGGTCAGTGCGACGTCCCTCGCGGACCCCGCCGATGATCATGTCTTCTTCGTGCATCCTATCATCGGGGATCAGCATGGTGATCGGGCGCCCGATCGCTTCCTCCACGGTGTAGCCGAATAGGCGCTCGGCACTGGCGTTCCAGCTCGTGATCGTGCCGTCGAGCGACTTGCTCACGATCGCATCGTCGGAATGGGCCACGATTGCCGCGAGCTTCGCATTGGCCTCATGGGCGATCCGCCGGGCCTCGGACTCCCGACGCGCCTCAAGGAGGAGCGCAGCGTTATCGATGGCGATGGCGGCATGGGCTGCGATAGCCTTGACGATCTCCTCCGCCTCTTCATCGAATTGCCCAGGCTCGTCGTGAGCGATGAAAATGCCGCCATGGACGGTTCCCGTTCGCGAGATGACCGGAACAGCCAAGTAACTGACGACGGGCAAATGACCCGGGGGCATTCCGAAATGCGGTTGGCTCAGCCCATATCGAGGATCTTTGCGGATATCGTCCGATCGAACCACGCCGGTTCCGTCGAAAGTCGGAGCGAACACCGCGGTCTTACGGGGCATATCGAAGTCGGCGAAGGCTGATTTCGGTATCCCTGACAACGTGTAGAGGCTGTAGATTTCGCCCTTTTCGTCGACTTGATTGTAGAAAAAGGCGCCGAACTTTCCTCCAGACCATTCGGTTGCGGCATCCGTCACGATGCTGACCAGTTCCGCGAGATCGAATTTTCCCGCCACGGCACCGGCGATGCGGCTGAACATCCGCCAGCGTTCGATCTCGGTGGAACGGGCATGCGCGCCTGCGCCAGTATCCTTGTTCAACCGTGTCCCCACCCAACTTACCGCAGCGCGAGAGGCCGAGCGACGCCATACGCCAACGAACGCTACCTCTCTTTCTCGCTTTAAGTCGAGCACGGTCTGATCGACGGGCACCAGCGGGTCGATCAATCAATCATTCGCAGAGAGGCCGGCTCGCCGCGTTTCCTGAGCCCGCTCTACGGATCTCGCCGCCCTACGGGCGGCACGCAATTCTTGGATCGTCGGCTGCCACCATCCGCGCCGGAAGGCATCCGTTGTGGTCGGGCGGCGCGCAGGCCAGGCCCTGACGAGCTCTTCATGCGTCGGACGCCGCCACAACGCCCAGACGAGATCGTCGAAGAGTTCGGAGCTCCAGGGGTAATGCCGAGCGGCGGCTTCCGCAGGCACGATCTCGCCGGTTACCTCAAGGACGACGAGCGGTCCTTCATGGGACATCAGCACTCGGTCCGGCGGCGGAATTTCGGTTGCCGGAACGGGGAAGCGGCGGCGACGCCGCTCGGCTGCTGTGGCTTTCTCCTCCTCGTATTCCGGCGCGGATTTTGCTGCTTCGCGTCGCTTCCTTCGTGCTTCTGGCTCGCTGCGTTGCGCGGCAGCTTCGATTGACGGCCCTCTTCTGCGAAG
This sequence comes from Allobosea sp. 05L423, assembly GCF_056397745.1. Lineage (NCBI taxonomy): Bacteria > Pseudomonadati > Pseudomonadota > Alphaproteobacteria > Hyphomicrobiales > Alloboseaceae > Allobosea > Allobosea sp. 05L423. The sequence continues at coordinate 58,112 of NZ_JBFTOA010000019.1, forward strand.
CTCGTCGATCGATCGGAACGGAACGTGCCAAGCCTGGTCCTCTCCGTTCCACCAGGCCCACGGAATCGCGCGCAATTCCTCGATGACGGTTCGTGAATAAGGGGTGCGCCCGACGATCTCGTCGGCGGCTTCCAGATAAGGACTGACGATCGGCTCGAACGAAAAGGAATCGCGGCCGCGCTCATCCACGAGGGTGAATGTACTCGGCAGCTCGCGATCGAGCCATCGCGCCACGCGAAGCATCGCGGTCGTGCCCGGTATCCGCCAAGCAGCTAGATCGTCATTCCAGCGCGCTCTCGGAAAAGCTTCCCGAAAACGTTCCACGGCAGCGGCGTCGAACGGGAAAGAGACGATCGCTCCCGGGCCCTCTCCATCTTCGCTGATTTCGACGTCGTTGCGTTCGCGCGCAGCCATCGCCTACCGTCCCGCAGTTCGAACGATGCCCCCGGCCCCGTCAAGGTTGCAAGCCAGATTCCGGGGTGACATCGGCTAGTCGACGAAGCGGACGGTCGTACCTGGCCTGACGATCTGGGCCAGTTCCTCGGCATCCCAATTCGTGAGCCGAACGCAGCCATGCGATGACGCCTTGCTGATCTTCGAAGGCTCCGGCGTACCATGAATGCCGAAGGTCGGTTTCGACAGCTCGATCCAGACCGTACCGACAGGATTGTTGGGTCCCTTGGGAAGAACCAGGCGACGCTTGTTCTTGCCCTGTTGGAAATTCTTGACCGGATCGTAGTGATAGGTCGGGTTCTTCACGACCCTCACCACCTGATATTCGCCCTCAGGCGACGGGGTGTCCTCGCTGCCGATGGTGGCCGGATACATGGCGATCACCTTTCCCGTCGCATCGAGCGCTCGAACCATGCCGTTGGTCTTGTCGGCCTCGACGGTTCGCGCCTCGTCCGAAGGAGCGGTTCGTCCGACCGAGACGACGTGCAGCGTTTCTTCACGCTTCCGATAATGCGTTCGCGGGTTGAGCACCCTGAGTAGGCCTTCGCTCATGTGAAAACGTTCGGCGAACATCTCCTGAGCGTTCCTGTAGCCGAGCCGCTTCATCCGGGCCTGGCGAGCGTAGTCATGAGGAATGCGCCGGACGAACCGGGTTTTGATATCCTCCTTTGTCACCACGAAGTCGGCGACGATATCCGAGCTGATGTCCCCTTTAAGGATCTGCCATGTCGCGGCGTCGATGATTTCGCCATCTCCGAGATTTTCGCGGCGGCGGAACTGGTCGATCGCCTTGCGGTAATTGTCGCCATCGAGTCCGTCGATCTCCCCAGGAGAAACTCCCTGACGCGCCAGCAAGACCTGAGCCTTGACGATAGATGCGTTGAGGCGCGTCACCTTGCCTTTCGTAGGCGCAGGGCGGCCCGCCTGATTCACTTCGTCGGCGGTCAGGGCTCGTGCGGCTGTCGGCGCCAGCAAGACGCATCCGCACACTAAGGCTGCCTGGAAAATCTGCAGTAGCTCGAAAGCGGCTCGCGGCATGGACATCGCCATCGGTCGACTCATGCCGCGGCAACGCGATGTTTCATCCTGGAGTTCCGAGATGTCACGCCGATCCATTATTCGGTCGCCTCGGACCGCCGTTCCTTCGCCTCTGCCGCTGGCAATCACCTTGATGACAATCACGACACTCCGATCGATATAGAGATGGGCGCCGCCAGCTCCGGATCATTCTTCTTGAGTTGATGAGCTGGTCGCTCAGGGCATCGACGGTTCCGACGTGCCCTCCATCGGAGCCCAGCACTGCAGGCGCCGAGGCACGCGTACAATTTGGGGCAGGAGCGAAGACCATTCTGACGGTGAGAATGCGCCTCGTAGCGCCTCGTCTTGTGAAAAAAAAACGCATGCGGCTCATCTCGCCGTCCAATTCATTTTGCGGAAAAGTCCGGCCTCGCGGGAGCGGGGCCGGACTTCTTCCGAGCGATGTTCGGCTTCGTCGAGTTCGCGCCCGGCGAAAATTATCGATCATTCAATGACTTGAATGATCCTGCGGGATTGCGGCTCGACGATCACCGTCCGGCCGTTGACGACGGTATAGCGATAGCCCTTGGTGCCGAACTCAGCCGGCACTTCGCGATAAGTCACTCCGCTCTCAGGCAAGACCGCGCCCACCCGGACGTCTTCGCGATAGGTGTATGAGGGAACCTCGTTGGCGCGGACGTAAGTCTTGAAGCGAGGTGTGGCGTCACCGGCGATTCCGCCGACGACCGCGCCGCCTACGCCGCCCACAACCGCACCGACGGGGCCCCCAACAATCGCGCCGCCGACGGCCCCCGTCGCAGCACCAGCGGCAGCGCCGCCGCGCGCACCTTCCGGGTTCTGGGCATTAGCAAAGGCGGGTGCCATCACAACCGCCGCGATGATAAGGTACTTCTTCATGGGTAGATCTCCTCAGAAGCCCCCCGACTGCGGAGACAACTTCAGGAGCCATCGCCTGTTCCACGGTTTCAACGGTCGGGCGGTTAGGCAAACGCCGAGGAAGCGAGCAAGCGATCCTGACTTGCATGGACCCGCGGTAGTGCTGATCTCCTGTTCATGCAGCGCGTCAGACTGATCGACGTGGAGACGACCGGACTGGCTCAACAGCTACAGAAGCCGCTGGGATCTGATCAGGGAAGTAGACTGAAAGAGAAAAACCCGGCCTCGCCGACGCGGGACCGGGCAGAGGGAGAACTATGAATCCGCGCCAATGGCTTCCCCATCGCCCTCGCCTTCATGGGGCTCGTTTTTGTGCTGGTTTACGGGTGGTTGAGCGAGGCTTGGCGGTGATCAGACGAGCTTGCCGCACTCGCGGGCAGCCGCCTCAAACGCTTTCCTCGCGTGGACTGCCGGCACTTCGCCCTTGATCGCTGCCATGCATGTGGCGATGGCAAAACGCCACGTTTCTGCGCCAGATTGCTCGCGCCACGACAGCAGGAACTCAGCCGCACGCTCTACGCTGCTCACGGCGTAGCGCTCGCCGACCCTAGTCGACTCGACATAGACCGGAGGGGTGAACCAGTGCAGCGGCATGTCGCGACTACGCGCGTGGCCGCGAAGGGTTCCGGCTGTCGTAGTAGGTCGAGCGCACGATTCCCACGGCCGCGGTCTGTGCTTCAGAGCCCCCTTTAGGAACTCAATCTCCAGGGCCTGCCTGCCGACGAGCCGTTCCAGCGCGGCGATGCGCGTCTCGTAGGCCTCGATCGCATCGGCGGCGACAGCCTCGTCGTCGAAGGCGCCGGCTTCGAACTTGTGGATCCAGATGCGTGTCCTCTCAACGCCGGCATGATTTAGATCCCGAGGCAGGAGACATCTCAGGCAGAATGCTGGTCGCGGCTCTGGACGGCGCGCCAAGTTGCGGCAGGCGATAGGTCTGGCAAGCCGTCTCAGCAAAGAGCTTCGCCTGTTCGGCCGGCGAATAGCGCGCCGCGATCGTCTTGAAGCCGGTGTAGATCGTATCGAAGGGCGCGCAGAGGCTGTCGACTGGGAAATTGCTAGCAAACATCGCGCGATCCGCGCCGAACATGGCGATGATTTCCTCGACGATCCAGCGATTGTCTGAAACCCTCCAGGGCAGGCCGGCTAGCCCTATGCCTGAGATCTTGACCCGAACGTTGGCGCATTCGGCAAGTTTCGTCATAGCAGCGTGCCATCCTGTGAGCCCGGCCTCGCTGCGGTCAGATGGCAGGCCGGCGTGGTTCAGAACGATCGTGGTCTCCTGGAAGCTGCGAGCCAGGTCGATAGCTTCGCCGAGGTTCCACCAGGCTGTCTGCAGATCGAACTTCAGGCCGTGGCGCGACAGGAGCGCATATCCCTGCCGCCACCGGTCGTCCGACATAAGCGTGCGCTGTGCGCCGACGTCCTCGGGTCGCTGCGGACCGCCCGGTTTGTGCCGGACGCTACGCACCAGGCCGAATGCGGCCTGGTCAGCAAGGACCTCGTCAACATCGGGACGATCTAGCCAAGCCTGGGCCACGATTGCGTTGGGCACGCCGAACTTTTCGGCGAGGCCGGCGGCATAGCGTGTTTCGCCAATCGGATCGTTCTCGTCCCACTCGGTCTCGACATAAACCGTCTGGCGAACGTCGTGGTCGGCCGTGTCGACGAAATACTCGGCCGGCAAGTAGCGCCTCTTGATCGAAGAATAGTTGCCGTAGCGGAAGGGGATGTTGGCGTCGGGCTTTAGCCAAGGGTGTGGATTGCGCTCCGGATCCCAGAAGTGCTGATGCGCATCGACGATTGGCCCCTGCCAAAGTTGGGGTTGGGTCATGCCAAGCGATCCTCAATCTGTCTCAGCGTCTTGGAAGTCGATCAGCATCGTGCCGATGACATAGAGCGCCGCGCAGCCGGCAAAGAAGTAGAGCACCATCAGGTAAGCGCCGGTCGCCTGCAGGATCAGACCGGTGATGATCGGGATCGCGATGCCGCTGGCGCTTCCCGCGAAGTTCATGGCGCCGCCGACGATACCGACCTTTTCGCGAGGCGCGAGGATGGCAGGCAGGCTCCAATAGAGGCTGCCGAAATACAGCAGGAAGAGTGTGACGGAGAGCACCGCTACCGCCATCACCGGATCTGCCACCTGYGGGAGGATCAAGAAGGACAACATCACGCCGAGCCCGCTGATGCCGAGAGCGGCCTTGTAGGTCGTGCTGCGGCGCATTCCTCTTGCCTGCAGCTTGTCGACGAGGAAACCGCTCAGCAGAGAGCCGAACATGCCGGACAGGAAGATCACGAAGGTGGCTCCGCCCATCTGCTTGAGATCGAAGCCGCGGGCCTGAGCGAGGTAGCTCGGCCCCCAGGTCAGCAGGCCGAAGTTGATCATCGCCCAGCTCATCCGTCCCGTGAGGATGGCGGAGAGAGAGCGTCTCGAAATGGCCTTCGGCGTGGCGCTGGAAGCCGAGGCTCCGCCAACGGCGGAAGCCTCGATCAGCCGGAGTTCATCACCATTGATGCTCGGGTGGTCGGACGGCTTGTCGCGCAGATACCACCAGGAAAGGTAGCCGAGCACGATGGTGGCGACACCAGCGACGACGAAAGCTGTGCGCCACGAGCCAAGCGCCAATATGAGCCAGGCGATGATGACGCCGCCAAACGCCGCGCCGAGCGGAGCGCCGCTGTCCATCAACACCGCGCCCCGTCCACGTTCACGAGGCGATAGCCAGATCGAATTGAGTTTGGCGCCGGCCGGGAACAGGGGCGCCTCTGCGGCTCCGAGCCCGATGCGGCTCAGGAGGAGCGTCACTCCACCGGTGCACAGCCCGGCGATCGTCTGGAAAACGCCCCAGCCAACGGTCGCGCCGGTGATGAGCGCGCGGGGGCCGAACTTGTCGATCAGCCACCCGCCCGGAATCTGGAGAGCGGCATAGCTCCAGAAGAAGGCGCTCAGAATCAGCCCCTGCATCGCCGGTTTCAGTCCAAATTCTTTGGCGATGGTCGGCATCGCAATCGAAAGCGCCGTGCGGTCAATGAGGTTGATGACGACCAGAACGAAGACAATTCCGAAGATGCGCCAGCGTACCGTCGTTGCTCCGGCCGCCCCCACGCCAGCATGTGCGACGCCGCCCTGCGGAGCACGAGCCCGCTCAAGTCCAGACATGATGATCCCTCCCCCCGGGTTAGCCGGGGTCGCTGCTGCGTTTCCCTGAGGATGCGACTGAGGAAGTCGGTGGGACAACCGCGTCGGGCATCTCTCTTTGTCGCCGGCGATGCGTGCCGCCAGCGTTATCGGAGCTGACGCTACACGCGTTCTGGTATGCCGATGAAATGAAGTTTATGGATTATGTGATCTGCAAAACGATATCACTGGGAGCGTCTGGATGCTGCCCGTCGCGAACGCATCGTCGCTTCTGCGGCGACTGAAGAACCGGCAGCTGCTGCTGCTCACGGCGATCGACGAAACCCGAAGCCTGCGGCGGGCGGCCGCTTCACTGAACATGACGCAGCCGACTGCGACGAAGCTGCTTCAGGATCTGGAAACCACATTGGGGCTTTCGCTGTTTGACCGCGGTAGGCGAGGGGTGAAGGCAACGGTTTATGGCGAGGTGATGATCCGGCACGCGCGTCTGATCTTGAATGATCTAGAACGCACGCGGCTGGAGCTAGAGTCGCTAGCCTCGGGCGCAACCGGCCGACTGAGGATAGGCGCTGTGATCAGCGCCATTCCCTTCTTGCTGGCCAGGGCAGTCGCGGCGCTTAAGCGCGATCAACCGCGCCTCGACATCGCCATCGAGGTGGGGACTAGCGACGCATTGGTGCCGATGTTGGCGAAGGGCGAACTCGACGTTCTGCTGGCCCGCCCTTTGGCGCTCGCAGGGCGATCTGACTTCGACTACGAGGATTTGATTGACGAACCACTGCAGATTGTCTCGCGCGTCGGGCATCCATTGGCTTCGGCTAGGGCGTTGACCATGGCAGACCTGGCGTCGTGGCCATGGACGCTGTTGCCGGCAACTAGTCCGATGCGAAAGGTGCTGGCGCCGCTGTTTGCCGCGATGATGGCTCATCAGCCTTTGGATGTCGTCGAGACATCATCGATGATGACGATGATCGCTTTGCTTCAGGAAAGCGACATGCTGGCTGTGATGCCCGGCGATGTTGCAGCCTTCGCCATCCAGCATGGCCTGCTGCACCATTTGGATGTCGCGCTGCCTCCAATTATGGGCTCGTACGGCATACTGAGCGTCAAGGAGCAGCCCCGCTCGGCAAGCACGAACGCGTTCGTCAAATGTCTGAAACAGTGTCTGCCCGAGCGAGGCGTTTGAGCTTGTATTTGAGCCCCCGATCGTCGCAGCGGATTCCAACACGGTCTGTTACTCTAGCCGATGGAGCACTTGGCTGTCATATGAGGGCAATTGCGAGGCGAGAGATCGCTGAGATATGAAGCCGAGTTCTGCTCAAATTGACCTTTTTGATGATGCTCCAGTTTATCGCGAGGCGCCTCGGCCTGCGCCCCGGAAGCGTCCGGCCCCGGCGCCTCCGCTAGCCGGTTGGGACGACGAGGAAGCTGCTCAACGGCTGGAGCAAAGTGGTCGCTTCAAGGTTCTGCGAAAGCTCGCGCCGCGCCCAATCATCCCGCGGGCCCAGAGCGCCTTTCCGAACCTTGCGGTCTTGGTCGATACCGAGACGACAGGCCTTGTCCACGCCAGGGACGAGATCATCGAGATTGGTGCTGTCGCATTTACCTATGACGACGAAGGGGCGATCGGCGACGTCATCGGCATCTACAGCGGCCTGCGTCAGCCATCGGATCCCATCCCGGCGGAAATCACAAGGCTGACGGGCATCACCGATGAAATGGTTGCTGGCAGGGAGATCGATTTCGCAACGCTCGAAGCGCTGATCGAGCCCGCAGACCTCATCATCGCTCATAACGCCGCCTTCGACCGACCGTTCTGCGAGAAGCTCTCCCCTGCCTTTGCGTCGAAAGCCTGGGCATGCTCCGTCAAGGAGGTCTCGTGGGCCGACCTTGGCTTCGAAGGAAACAAGCTCGGGTACCTCGTTGGTCAATCGGGCTTGTTCCACGAGGGGCATCGAGCAGCGGACGATTGCAATGCGCTCCTCGAGGTTCTGGCTCGGGCGGTAAAGGACGATGGGACAACGCCTTTCTCGATGCTTTTGCAATCCAGCTATCAGAGCCGGGTTCGCATCTACGCAGAGAGTGCGCCCTTCGACATGAAGGACCATCTCAAGGGCAGGGGATACCGCTGGTCGGACGGCAGCGACGGACGGCCAAAGGCCTGGTGGATCGAGATCGATGACGAGCTCCGGGAGGAGGAAATTCGGTATCTTCGTACCGATATCTACTGCTGGGAGGATGCCGAGCCGCTGACCTTGCGGCTCACAGCGTATGACCGATATCGCGCGTAGCCGTCTCCCGTTCTAATTTGCGGCGCGGTGCCGACTTCGCCTGGGAGCTTGACTCCTTGCGGGTGATTGTTCTCATAATGTTCTAATTCTTGAGGGCGCACCCGTGCCCCCAGTCGTGCCCAAACACGCGCCTGCTCCAACCTCCATGGCCAAATGCGTCACCGAAGCAGACCTTGAGCTTCGAACTCTTCCCACCCTTCCAAGCCGGTTGCTTCTTTATCCGCTGGGGCTGCCTCGCGCGATTTGGCGGGGCGCTTTCCGGCGCGCGTCAACGCCGCTTTCGCTGCTGCTCGCCGCCGGTTCTCCGCTGCTGTTACGATGTCCTCTTCGCGCCATATCTCCGGCAGTCCACTGTCGAGGACATGTTCGATGAAGCCCGGCGTGAACACGTGGAACGTTACGGCCTCCGCGCGACCGCGCAGCTTGACCGTTTTGGTCCCTGCGCTCTGCAGCCGGCCATCGTCGAGCCACTTATGACGCTCGCGAGATGAGATGGAGAGGATGTCCTCGGCTTCGCTGGGGAGGATGGGCAACCCGGCAATTTCAGGCAACATGTCGCCAACGATCGCCAACAGCGCGTCAAACTCCGCCGCCTCGGCGTCTGGCAAATGAAGGATCACTTTGCCGGTTTCGACCGTGAGGTGTTTTCGGGTCGACCAAGGAACCCGCCGCCTGATTTCCCGCTCAATCCCCTTAGCGCGGACCGACGATCCAAGGGTAACAGTGGACGGCAGAGGCCATTCGGCGAGCTGCGTTGAAGTGCGCTTCACATGATGCTCGGCTCAGGATTGCAGGCATGGATTCAATCGCACAGGCAATCCTATGTTCCCATTTGGCTTACTGCACTGGCTTCAATGGGCGCGTGAGCCAACAACGGGCACGTCCTCGAGGCGGGTGGTGTAGTGAGGCGAACGCTGATCGAACTTGGTGACCCACGCCTTGCGCTGACGGGCAACGCCTGCAGCGGCCGGGAAAACGGCGCCCCGACCGTGCTGCGCATTGCAGGCGTCGAGAGCGGCCATGAGGCGCCCAGACTTCTCGCGATCGAGGCTGCCTATCAACGCTCGTTGCGAACTTTCAAGAGGAACCAGGTCGACCGTCATGAGGCCGGCCTTGGCGTAGCGATATCCCGGCTTCCAAATCCGCCGTGCTCCCCATTTGGCCGCCCGGACGAGGACGAGCGTGTCGTTGCTGGCTTCGGGGAAATCCACTGTGGTCGAGACTGAGCGCGCCGGGCCGCCGTCGAATGGTGAGGTGTGATAGAAGACGCTGACATGATCGGTGGCGAGCCCATGATGACGGAGCTTTTCGCCGAGACGGGTCGCGTGTGCCGCGATCGCCTCCTGCATCATCTCCAAGTTATCGACCCGTCCGGCGAAGGAACGCGTCACGGCGCAGCCCTTGCGGGTTGGGGCGACCGCCTCGAGGTCGATGCAAGGGTAGCCTCGCAGCTCTCGGATGATCCGTTCGCCGACGACTGTCAGTGTCTGACGAGCGAGCTTCGGATCGAGCGCGGCGACGTCTGCCGCGGTCTTGCAGCCGAACGCCTTCAGCTTGGTCTGGCTGGCAGCACCAATGCCCCAGACATCGTCGAGCGGCATCATTTGGAGCCATTCCTGCCTCGCTTCCTCGTTGGTCAGGTCGCAGACGCCTCCGAGCTGAGGCGTTCCCTTGGCGATCTTGTTGGCGAGTTTGGCCAGTGTCTTCGTGGGCCCGATGCCGACGCAGGTCGGAACGCCAGTCCAGGCAGAGACCGTCGAGCGCAAATCCTTGCCCCAATCAACACGTCGCTCCGGCTCGACCGGCGCCGCGTCGAGGAAGCTCTCGTCGATCGAATAGACCTCGATGTCGGAAGCGAACCGCTGGTAGACCGAATTCATCCGGCGGCTCATGTCGCCGTAGAGAGTGTAGTTCGAGGAGAATACGACAACGCCCTCGCGCTTCACGAGATCGCGGATGGTGAACATCGGGGCACCCATACGAATGCCCAGGGCCTTCGCCTCGCTGGTGCGTGCGACCGCGCAGCCGTCATTGTTCGATAGCACGATGACCGGCCGGCCCTTGAGCTTGGGGTCGAACACGCGCTCGCAGGAGCAATAGAAGCTGTTGCCGTCGATCAGGGCGAAGCTCGCAGTCATCGCCTGAAGCGCCGCACGCTGTTGGTGATGACGCCGAAGATCTCGATGTCGGCATCGGGGCCGGGGTCATAGTCGGGGTATCGACGGTTGCCAAACGCAAGACATGATCGGCCCCCGACGATGCGGAAGATTTTGATGGAGCGCTCGCCATTCACATCGACAACCACCGGGTCGCCGTCAAGCGGACGCAGGCTGCGATCGACCGTGATCAGGCTTCCGTCGAAGATCCCGGCATCGATGGCGCTGTCGCCGGCGACGGTCATGATGAAGGTCGCTGGCGCGTTCTTGATCAGAGCGCGCGACAGATCGATCGGGGCGTCCAGATAGTCGTCAGCGGGGGAGGGGAAACCAGCGCGGACTGGCTTCCGATAGACGGGAAGGAAAGCGGGAGGTCCGACGATGGCCGGATGTGTGAGCATGGCGCGTTCTCGAAAAAGAGAACATAAGAAGAACACTAGCCACCCGATTCCTGTCAACGCGGAATCTCCGCGGCGCCCAGAAAACACGCATTGAAGGTAAGAGGTCGATGGGAGATTCGCACCTGTATCGGTAGCTGGTAGCGAAATCCGTACCCGATACCATCGATCGGGGTCTGATGCGGGCGAAATAATCAGCCCACCGCTTGGGAAACGGCGGGCCTCTGACTTCAGTCAGGTCTAGGCGGTTCCGGCCATCGCCGGGAAACTGGCTTTGCCCTCCTGTCGGTTGCGGCCGGTACATCCGCGGCGGCGCATCCAACTGGAGAGCAGGCAGGCACCGGACGGTGCCGCACAGACAACGAGATAGGCGCTGCTTTGGTTCCCACAGGGCCGCGAACCGAGATCTTCTCCGCAAAGGAACGGCAGTGGGCTTGGCAGCGTTCAACCTCCGCACAGACAGTTGACGGAGGCACCCATGGCAGATCCACAGAGCCCGGCAGTCGAGAGTCTCCGGCAGGAGCAAAAGTCTCAAAAGAAAGCAGAGCGGAAGCTCACTTCGGATCAGAAACTCGAACGGGCCCTCAAAGACACCTTTCCCGCGAGCGACCCTGTGGCCCAGCAGGTGCCCATCACCCTGGGCGCCGCGGAGGAGCAGAGATGATCCGGGCAGCGGTCTTCAGCCTGGCTGGCGCTTGGGTTGCCGGGAAAGTGGGAAGAGGCGAAATCCCCGAGCGCCTTGCGGTTCCGCTGACGCTACTGGCGACACGGCTTCCAACGCCGCTGATACTCGCGGGCGCGATTGGCTACACCTGGTACCGCATGAGTCAGGAGGCGCGGGCGACGGTGGCGGAGGAAGAGCAGCCGGAACGCCCGGCCCGGTCGGCGGCGGGTCAGAGCGCAAAATCTCGCTCAGGCCAGGCGCGAAAGGGAACGCAGCGGCCTCGCAAGCCCTCAGCTGAGGAGGCTGCCGATGTTTAAGTTGTGTCTGGAAATGTCGATGCTGGCATTCGAGGCGCAGCAGGCCGTCTGGCTCCGGAGCATGAAGATCGCCGCGGGCGGCCGCGCTGCGGAGCGCGAGTCCCGCTTGATGGTGTCGGAGAAGGTCTCCACTGCGCAGGCTGCCGTGTTGAAGGCGGTCACCGGAACTGGCCTGTCGGAATTGCTCGCGGCTATCGACGAAAGGTCCGGGCGAATGTTCGGCGACTGTCGAGGTAGATTTTCGACGTGAATTGGATCGCCTTGGCCGGCACCCTTGCGGCGCTGTGTTCTACCATCAGCTTTGTCCCGCAGGCTTGGCGAATTGTCCGGACACGCGACACGGGGGCTATCTCTCCCGTGACCTATAGCCTGACGGTGACTGGCTTCGCTCTCTGGACGGCTTATGGAATCGGTCTGGGCGAATGGCCGCTCATCGTCACGAACAGCATATGCTTTGTGCTGTCAGCCTTCATCCTGGTGATGACGCTGCTGCCTCGGGCTAAAAAGGAGGCGGTGGCCGACACAGTCGATCCGGGTTCCTAACGCGTATGGGCTCGCAGCTCGGCCAGCACGTCACCCAAGTTCGATCATGACCGGAGCATGGTCGCTGGTGTGCTCCCAGCCTCGCGGAGCGCGTCGAACCTCCGCGGATTTCAACCGAGCCGCCAAGGGGGGACTAAGCAGAAAATGATCGAGGCGAAGTCCGGCGTCGCGTTCGAACGAGTTCCGCCAATACTTCCAGAACGTGTAAATTCGCTCTCTCGGATGAAGGTGCCTGATGGCGTCCGTCCAACCCTGTTCGAGGAGCTTGGCATATGCCGTCCTCACCTCGGGCCGAAAGAGCGCGTCATCTCGCCATCGCCCGGGTGCGTAAACATCGAGATCCGTCGGCATGACATTGAAATCGCCGACGAGCGCGACCGGTACCTCCAGGGAGAGCAGCTCCTGGGCGTAGCTATTCAGTCGCCCAAACCAGCGCAGTTTGTATTCGAACTTGGGGCCAGGGGCGGGATTCCCGTTGGGAAGATAGAGACACCCGATCAGTACCCCGTTGACCGCCGCCTCGATGTACCGGCTATCGCTGTCATCAGGATGACCCGGTAGCCCCCGGCGCGTGATAACCGGGAATGACCCCTTCGCGAGGATAGCCACGCCATTCCAGCTCTTCTGGCCGTGCCAAACCGCCGCGTAGCCGGCTTGCTGCAATTCGTGCTCGGGAAAGCGATCGTCTGAGCATTTCAGCTCTTGCAGGCACACGACGTCTGGGCTGTCCTGCTTGAGCCACTGGAGAAGAACGGACAACCGGCCATTGATGCCGTTCACATTGTAGGTCGCGATCTTCAACGATGGCCCTCCTTGAACGCGACCGCCAATCGTTAAAGGTTCTCGCGCAGGAACACTTGGGTCCTGGCTATAGCGTCAGGCCAGCTGGCCAGAGAGACCATGTCCTTCGCCGGGATAGATGTGGCTTCGGACAATGCCCCCTTGCTTTTGACCAATCGCTCGATCGCCCCGGCATTGGACGCAGGCACCACTCGGGCCGCATCCCCATGCACAATGAGCGTAGGGGGCAGCGAAGCTTGCTCTAAGCCGGGTGGCAGGAATCCGAAGAAGTCGACGACAGCTCTAACCCTGCGATCGCGAGCCGCCAGAGCCAAAGCCAATGCGCCGCCCAGCGAGAAGCCGACAACGGCGAAACGGGGCGTCTCAGCTGTGATCGGCTCGATCGCTTCCAGCCAGACCGGAAACTTGTTCTTGATTTCGCCGTAGCGGGCCCGCCGATCACCGGTGGCCTCGAAGTACCGTGGCAGCAGGACGTTATAACGAGCTCCCGCGATCGTGTTTGCGGCGAACTGGTATCGGCCGCTGTTCGTCAGACCGCCTGAGCCATAAAGGAGGATGACGCTGCCTCCAGAGGCGCTCGGACCAAAGCGGTCAACCGCGACGCTTGCCCGGGTGGGGCCAGCGACGATGGTCGCGCCGGCTCCAGCAACAAAATGGCGTCGGTCCATTACTCGGTCGCCTCAGACCATCTCTCCTTGGCTTCCGCCGCCGGGACGATTAGCTCGATCGTATCGTCCTCGGGGGCAACGGCGAGCGCCAGGTCGAGGTAGTGGTGGGCTCCGCTCGACTCAGGATCATTCTTCTTCAGCTTGATGAGCTGGCCGCTCAGGGCGTCGACGGTTCCGACATGCCCTCCGTCGGATCCGATCACCCGCTGGCCTTCCTTGATTGGCTCCACGAACATCATGGCTTGCTCTCCCTCCACACCCCGCCGATGGGCAACGGACCGTCCGGCATCGAGGTTCCACTCAGAATGGTGCCCCGGTTGCGCGGCGCGATCTCGCGCTGCGATTCCCGAAGTCCGGTACCGCTCCGGGGTTCGGGAATGAGCCGAAAGAGGCATGACATGCTGTCGTTCCGCGCCACAGGGGACGCGAGTGACCGTGCAATCCGAAGGTGTCGTAGGCGTCGCTTCAGGCGGCGAAATCACGCTGTGGTTGGAACAGGACTCTGCGGGTTAGATCATCCTCGTCGAGTGCGACTGGAGCGAAGCCCGCTACCAAATAGGCAATCCTCTCGCGCTCCTTTTCGTGGTCGCTGGCCGGTATGGAAGCCTTCACCCGTCTCCAAACCGCTTCGAGCGACGCACAAGCCCGAGCTAGATCAGGCGGATCGGTCAGCGAAGAAAAAGGCATGCCATCGTCTTCCTCATTAGATCCGGCAGGGGCTGATTTAGGTGAGCTTCGAGCCTCTGCAAGCCTCTTTGAAAAGTTCGGGAGCGCCTCCCTAAATTTGCGGGATCCAAGCGCACCGCGCGGGACCAGACCCATGTTGCTTCGAGGAGAATATGGCTATGGCACTGTTGCCGCCCGACGAATTTGAACGCCCTGTCGTCATTCTGACTGGCCTTGGACACCCCACCGCAATTTGCTCGGCGATGGAGGCCTACATGTTCCTGGTAGATTGGCCGAAGTCGCAGCGAGACACCGCCCACGCCTTTGCATTGAAGGCCAGCCTGGCTGCCGTCCGCGGCGAGATTGAACCTGAAACCGCGAAGGGATTATTCGCGGCCTGGGCGGAGAAGCATGATCTTCTCGCCCTTGAAGCCGGGGTGCTTGTCGGTCGCCGCAATGCGGGGTCCCACGGCATCGCCTGAACCAATGCGCGTTCCGTCAGGATGATAGGACAAGAGGAGGAACACTGCGCAGCGCGTCCGGTTGTCCCTCGCATCAGCGAGGCTTGAGATGGCGAAGAGTTCCCGGCCGAGAATTGTCGATGGACCCAAGGGAGGGTCTCGGGCCCCTTCTGTTGCCGATCGGCGCGCAACGCAGAAGCTCTCGAAATATCGGTCCAAGCGTGACTTCCAGAGGACGGAGGAGCCGAGCGGCGAACTCCCGATCCGAAACTCGAACCGGCGGCGCTTCGTCATTCAGAAGCACGACGCCTCCCGCCTTCATTACGACCTGCGGCTCGAACTGGACGGCGTATTCAAATCCTGGGCAGTCACGAAAGGCCCGTCGCTGGATCCCCACGACAAGCGCCTTGCCGTGGAAGTCGAAGCTCATCCACTGGACTACGGCGACTTCGAAGGGATCATACCAAAAGGCGAGTACGGCGGCGGCACGGTGATGCTCTGGGACCGGGGATATTGGGAGCCGGAGGGCTCACGTACCCCACAGGAGGCACTGGAAAAGGGCGACTTCAAATTTGAGCTGCACGGTAAGCGTCTGAAAGGTAGCTTCGTCCTGGTCCGAATGCGCAGCGACCGCGATGGCGGAAAGCGGACCAACTGGCTTTTGATCAAGCATCACGACGACCATTCAGTCGATGCCAATGGAGCTGCGGTTCTCGAAAAGAACATCACCTCCATAGCGTCCGCCCGGACAATGGAGCAGATCGCCGCCGGTAAGGGGCGAAAGCCCACGCCGTTTATGACCAATGCTGCGGATGTTGAAAGCGATGCAGTTTGGGACGGCAAGCGTGGCTTGGCCTCCAAATCAGAAAAACGCTCCGAAAGTGCGGGCAGGAAGGCCATGCTCCCTGTCTTCATCCCTCCTCAGCTCTGCGAAACCGTGGAGCGACCTCCGACGGGTGCGCAGTGGGTGCACGAGATCAAGTTCGATGGCTACCGAATCCAGATGCGGGTGGCCCACGGTGAGGTTTCTCTGAAGACCCGCAAAGGGCTGGACTGGTCCGCCAAATACCCTGAGATCGTGGTAGCTGGTTCGGAGCTTCCGAATTGCATTCTTGACGGCGAGATTTGCGCGCTCGATGAAAATGGCGCTCCCGACTTCGCGGCCCTACAGGCCGCATTATCCGAGCGTACCACGGGCAATCTTGTTTTCTTCGCGTTCGATATGTTGTTCGAACGCGACAAGGACCTGCGCGATCGTCCGCTCATCGAACGCAAGGAGCGGCTGCAGAGGCTGCTCTCCGACGCGTCGGATGATCCCCGCCTGCGCTTCGTCGAGCATTTCGAGACGGGCGGCGATGCCGTGCTGCGCTCGGCCTGCAAACTCTCCCTCGAGGGCATCGTGTCGAAGCAATCTGAGGCGGCTTATCAATCCGGTCGGAGCGACACCTGGGCGAAGTCGAAATGTCGGGCTGGGCACGAGGTTATCATCGGCGGCTATGCGAGGACTAACGGCAAATTCCGCTCGCTGCTGGTGGGCGTGCATCGCGGGGAGCATTTTGTCTATGTCGGGCGTGTCGGCACGGGGTTCGGAGTCGAAAAGCTCCTCCCCAAACTGAAGGAAGCAGAGACCGGCTCTTCACCGTTCACCGGCGCCGGTGCTCCCAAAAGGGAAAAGGAGGTCACCTGGCTCAGGCCCGAGCTCGTAGCCGAAATCGAGTTCGTCGGCTGGACCGCTGATGGCCTCGTTCGTCAGGGCGCATTCAAGGGACTTCGAGAGGATAAGCCAGCCGCGGAGGTCGAGGCTGAAAAGCCGTCCGCACCTTCCCGCACTGACACACCCGTGCCGGTCCCGAAGACTAAGTCCCCGCGTCGCAAAGGTGCGAAGGCAGAGGTGATGGGTGTGCTGATTTCCAATCCGGATAAGCCACTCTGGCCTGACGCCGGTGACGGGGAACCGGTAACCAAAGAGGATCTGGGGCGATACCATGAGGCGGTCGGATCCTGGCTGATCGACCACGTCAAAGGTCGGCCTTGCTCCATCATGCGCGCTCCCGATGGCATCGGCGGCGAGCAGTTCTTTCAGCGCCATGCGATGCCAGGCACGTCCAATCTGCTCGAACTGGTCAAGGTGTTTGGCGACAAGAAGCCTTACCTGCAGGTCGACCGTATCGAAGGATTGGTGGCGATCGCGCAAATCGGCGGAGTGGAACTTCATCCGTGGAACTGCGAGCCCGGCAAGCCCGAGATTCCCGGTCGATTGGTTTTCGATCTCGATCCTGGCCCCGATGTCGCCTTCTCGGCCGTGGTCGAAGCTGCACTTGAAATGCGCGATCGCCTGGATGATCTGGGTCTGGTTAGCTTCTGCAAGACCACGGGCGGCAAGGGGCTCCATGTCGTCACGCCGCTCGCCGTGTCCTCTCGGAAGCCGCTGCAGTGGGATCAAGCGAAGGCCTTTGCTCACGATGTCTGCCAGGAGATGGCGCGCGCGGCCCCGGATCGCTACCTAATCAAGATGACGAAGAGTCTGCGGGGCGGAAGGATATTCCTCGATTATCTGCGCAACGATCGCATGGCGACCGCCGTGGCTCCGCTTTCGCCCCGCGCCCGCCCAGGCGCGACCGTCTCGATGCCCCTGACCTGGACCCAGGTCAAATCCGATCTCGACCCCAAGCGCTTCACGGTACGCACCGTCCCGTCGCTGCTGGGCAAGAGTTCTGCGTGGCAGGACTACTGCGACGGGCAGCGGCCCCTGGAAACGGCGATCAAACGCTTCGCTAAGGCGAAGCGCGCCGCTTGAATGCCGCTGGCGAGCTCAGGATGCCTTCTTTTTCTTGCCACTCGCGGCGAGACTTGCGCGTAGAGCCTCCATGATGTCGATGACGTTGCTCTCGGACGTGTCCTTCGCGCCTTTTTTACCCTTGCGGGCGGGCTTCATCGCCTTCTTCTTTTCGGCGATGATGTCGAGAAGAGCAGTTTGGACCGGGTCTGAGACCATGTCCGCCGACCAGTTTTTGGTGTGCTGCTTGATGAAGCTTTGGACGAGAGGGATGAGATCCGGATCCGACTTCGCCGAGATATCCTCGAAATAGGCCCCTTCGGGCCGCACTTCGTCACCGAAGCGGAGCGTCCACACCACAATTCCTTCTCCCCGCGGCTCCAGCACGATGGCGCGCTCGCGGCGGCCAATAACGAGCCGGGAGATGCCGAGGACCTTGTCCGCCGCCATCGCGTCCCTAATGACGGCGAACGCCTCGTGGCCGACTGGATCGTCCGGCATCAGGTAGTGCGGCTTTTCGAGATAGATCCATTCGATGCTGTCGCGAGGGACGAACTTGTCGATATCGATGGTTTTGACGGTGTCGAGTGCGACAGCGTCGAGCTCATCCTCGGTCAGCATGACGTAATCGTTCTCGCCGCGCGCGTAGCCCTTGATCTCGTTGTCGTCCTTGACGGCTTTTCGAGTGACAGAGTCCACGTACTGGGACACGACGCGATTGCCGGTGGCTTTGTTCAATGTGTGGAAGCGTACCTTCTCGCTCTCCGAGGTAGCGGGCGACATCGCAACCGGGCAGGTGACGAGAGAGAGCTTGAGGTAGCCTTTCCAATAGGGACGCGGAGCCATAACGCCTCTCCTCAGCTGGCCTTACGCTGTTGATCGCGAGAGGCTGGGGTACCGGAGCGCTTTGCGCTACGAGCCGTCCCACGATTGGCGTTTGCCGCTGCGCGAGGACGCGAACCTTCCGCCATCATTTTGGCGCTCTCACGCAACGCCGCGAGGAGGTCGTCGGGCTTCGAAACCTTCACTGCCTTGCGCTGCGGTACAGCCTTGCCTTCGATCTTGGCCTTGACCAGCTCGGCCAGCGCCGCCTCGTAGCGGTCATCGAACTCGGCGGGGTTGAACTCCCCCTTCTTCGTGGCGATAATGTGCTTCGCCAGATCGAGCATCTCGCCTTTGATCCGGAGCTTCGGCATCTCCTCGAAAGCCTTCTCCGAGGATCGAACCTCGTAATCGTACTGCAAGGTCGTCGCGATCAGCCCCTTGCCATGCGACCGGATGAGGACCGTCCGCATGCGCCGAAACAGGACGGTCTGGGCCACGGCCGCTACCTTGGACTTCGCCATAGCGTCGCGTAGCGCCGTGAAAGCGTCGGATGAAACGCGATCGGTCGGTACCAGGTAATACGGCTTGTCGAAATAGACGTCGTCAATCTCTGAGCACGGGATGAAGGTCTCGATCGCGAGCATCTTGTCGCTCTCAGGAACGGTGGCTGCGACCTCTTCCGGATCGAGCATGACGTATTCGCCATTCTCGATCTCGAAGCCCTTGGTTTGATCCTCGCGCTCGACCGGCTTGCCCGTCTCGCTGTCGACGAAGATGCGATTGACGCGATTTCCGGTGGCTTTGTTCAGGGTGTGAAACGCGATGCGATCCGAGGTGCTAGCGGCAGTGTACAAACCTACGCCGCAGCTCACCTCGCCGAACTTGATGAAGCCCTTCCACTGGGCGCGATGACCCGCCATGACAAACTCCCCACGCAACTCACTCTAGCGACTCAATCGGCTTGACCGGAGCTTGTTCCGCCGCTTGGCAAATCAGATCTCCCCGCGGCGAAACTTCGCACGGACCTACGGGCGGCGGGTCTTGGTCTCTGCCAAAAACCGCTGAATCGCCTTATTCGCCATCTCCCGCGTGTCCTGCGTGCCCAAGGCTACAGAGGCGACGACAAACTTCATGCGCTGGCTTTGGCGCTCGCGGTCAGCCGGGGGCACGCCTTGCTCAACATAGCTCCACGCTGCTTCCCATGCCGACGTCGCCCGGGCGATCGCATCTGGATCCTCCAGAATGGCGAAGGGGTTCGGATCAGTCGATCGGAGCATGAGGTTAGAGATCCCAAACCTGAGAGGCGTACCAAGCCGGTAACGCCACTGCCATCATTCCAACTGGGGCGAAAACCGGCTCATCTATGGCCCGCTCCGAAACCCGCGGACGTTTACGCGCTCGGCGAAAAAAGGTTCCACACCGGGAGAATGCGGGCCGAGATGGTGCCCCGGAACTTGACGCGCCCCTGTCGATTGAATTGCGAGACAGGAGATTCAAATGGCAGACGACAAAACAAATCGGGGCCCTCAGGACCGCTCGCGGATCAATCTGAGCGAGGACTACGAAGTTCGCTATTGGACCGACAAGTTCGGGGTATCCAAGGCCCAGCTTGAAGATGCAGTGCGCGAAGTTGGGGCTTCCGCAGATGCTGTTGAAACCGAGCTACGTCGGCCGGCGCTCGTCGGTGGATCGAAGCAGTGAGCGAAACAATCGAGCTTCGCCGCGACGGCGACGATTGGATCATCGATGATGGCTCAGCTCGCATTCGGCTGACCACGCCGGGTGCCGGTATCATCGAGCGGTTCGTCGATCAGTGGGATGCCGAAAGCCACTCGCGCCGCAACGCAACTCGATCGGTGTCGCCCGAACGACCGGAGCGCCCGAAGGGAGTGTCATGACAATGAGGACACATAGCTACGAGGTTCTCGAAATAACGAAGCTCGTGGTCAGTCCGGAGGGAGCCGACGGAGCTGTCATCGCCATGCATCGCGCCGTGGACAGCGTGTACAGCTTGTTCTGGCTCCGCAACAGCTCGCTCAGCTCGAAGGTCTGCTGGACCGCGCCAACCTGGAGCAGATGGAGCATCAGCAGATTCACTGACATCGTTCACGAAAGAAGGGGCCAGGCAGGTTCCAGTCCCCTCCTGCGTGGCTTCAGGCGCGACACTGAAGGGGTCACGCATCTTCGGAACGGTGGCGCGCCAGTGAAGTTCCTCGGTGACTTCGGCTTTCGAAACATTGACGCAAGGAGCTCAGAATGGATCGCTCCGAGCCAATCACGAATGGTCGCGAGCTCGCCCTTCGCATGAACGCCCTTTCCCAGGTCGCGACTGGATAGCGATGCTGATGGACTGCTCCGGTTGTCCTCGCGACTATGTCGAATGGCATCTCCAGGAGGAAATGGTTCCTCCCGAGGCGATCCTCACGGCGGCCGGGATACTTCACGCGCAAGCCGAGCTCGCTCGCGACGGAGGGCGGCCCTAGAACGCCGATGACCGAACTCGCACGCAAGAATTGGAAGCGCTTCCGCATCGGGGCATCGCGAAGGGGTTCGGCCTCGACGTTCCGATTATGGGCGCCCGCGCTTTCGGAGGTAATGATCGAGATAGACGGCGGTGGCAGAAGCGTTGCTATGGTCGCGATCGGCGACGGCTGGTTCGAGCACAGGGACGACCTGCCGTTTGGCACGCGATATCGCTATCGCTCTCAGGGCGGGCTGGTCTTTCCAGATCCCGTCTCGCACCGCCAGTACGGCGGGGTGCATGGCTGGAGCGTCCTGACCGACCCGGATTCCTATTCCTGGCGCTGCGCGAACTGGCGCGGGAGGCCCTGGCGCGAGACCGTGCTGTACGAAATCCATCCAGGTCTCGCCGGCGGCTTCGCGGGAATCGAGCGAGAACTGCCCCGCTTGGCGGAGCTCGGTATTACGGCTGTCGAACTCATGCCGATCGCCGATTTTCCCGGCGAGCGCTCATGGGGATATGATGGTGTCCTGCCATTCGCGCCGGCTGCCGCCTATGGATCGCCGGACGAGCTAAAGCGGCTTGTGGATCGGGCGCACGAACGCGGCCTCGCGATCCATCTCGACGTCGTCTTCAATCATTTCGGCCCGGATGGCTGCTACCTGCACGCCTATGCCCCGCAATTCTTCCGCGCCGGAAGCCACACACCATGGGGCGCGGGGATCGACTTCGACCGGCCGGAGGTTCGGGCCTATTTCATCGCCTGTGCGGTCCAATGGCTCGTCGAGTATCGGTTCGACGGTTTGCGGCTCGACGCCGTCCACGCGATCCCCTCGATTGACTTTCTGCTGGACTTCGAGCGGGAGGTCCGCAATGCGATCCCGCCTGACCGTCGCATCCAGCTCGTGGTCGAGAACGATGCCAACGATTCCAGCTTGCTGTCGCATTTCGATGCGCAGTGGAATGACGATTTCCACCATGCCGTCCATGTCCTCCTGACGGGTGAGGCGACGACTTATTACGGCAGCTTCGCTGACGAGCCTGTCCGCCATCTCGCGAGAGTGCTGGCGGAAGGCTTCGCATTTCAGGGCGAGGTCGCTGCCTTCAGCGGCGAGACGCGCGGCCGGCCAAGCGCGGATCTGGCGCAGACCCGTTTCGTCAACTGCCTGCAGAACCACGACCAGATCGGCAATCGCCTGTTCGGCGACCGCCTCCTGTCATTGGCCGATCCTGCTGGGGTTCGCGTCGCCGTCGCGCTCCTGCTGCTCAATCCGCAGATCCCGCTGCTTTTCATGGGGGAGGAGTTCGGCAGCCGCACCCCGTTTCTGTATTTCACCGATCACCACGAGGAGCTTGCCCAGGCGGTCAGAGAAGGGCGCGCGCGCGAATTCGCCCATGTCGATCCCGGCGGCGAGAAGCGGCTGTTCGATCCCAACGCCGCCGAGACCTTCGACGCAAGCAGGCCGGACGCGGGCGAGGACGGAGCGCAGTGGAGCGCGCTTTATCGCAGTCTCATCGCATTGCGGCGCGAGCGGATCGTTCCTCATCTCGATTCCTGTCGCAGCACGGGCGCCGACCCCCTCGGCTCGTCAGCCGTTCGGGCATGCTGGAGTCTCGGTGGCGGGAGGCTGACGCTTCTGGCGAATTTCGGTGATGAGGCCGTGACCGACAGCCTGCCCGAAGGCGCGGAGATCTTCGCGCTGGGCGAGGCGAAGCACGGGCCGGACGGCCTGCTCCTCGGCGCGAGGTCGTTCCGCGCTTTCCTCTCGTAAGGCGCGAGACGGCTCAGCGATGGCCGAGCAGCACGCGGCAGCCGAGCCCATGATCCGCGAGCCGGACTTTTTGTGCTGAAACAGGCGCTCCTACCAGCGCCTGCCAGTCGCCGGATATGGACGGCAACGCCACCCCCGTATCGGCCCACCAATCCGCTCGCAGCGAGAGCGTGTCGTCGACGCCTGCCGGACAGCCGATCGGAACGACCACGGCGAGCGCCTGTTCCTCGGTCTCACGGCAGAATGCGATTAGTCGCTCGGCCCGCGACCCGTGCGCCGAAAGGGCGCGATAGCGACCGCGCCGGAACAGTTGGGGATGATCGCGCCGCACGCCGAGGAGCCGTCGCAGGATGTCCTGCTTGATGCGGCCGCTCCTCCACTCCGCGCGGAGCCCGTCTTCGTCAGCGCCTTGCGCCAGCGCCGCCTGGCGCGCCGCGAAATCCACCGGGCGGCGGTTGTCGGGATCGACCATGCTCAGATCCCAGAACTCGCCGCCCTGGTAGATATCGGGGATGCCCGGCACAGTGCATTGGAGCACCGTTTGGGCCAGTCCGTTGAGGGCGCTTGCCGGCCCGATCGCGGTGAGATGGTGCTCCAGCTCATCCTGAAAGCAGCGACTGATGCCCCGATCGAGCAGGGCGCGCAGGAAATCTGCGGTCAATTGCTCGTAAGCCTGGTTCGGTGTGGCCCAACCGGTGCGCAACTTCGCCTCTCGCAACGCCTTGCGCCACCAGCCGCCGATGCGATCGGGATAGTCGTCGGCCATCCCGCCTGGCGGCCAGGTGCCGATCAGCATCTGGTAGAGCAGGTATTCGTCGCTGCGATCCAATCCCTCCGGCCGGATCGCGGTGTTGATCTCGAACCAGCGCTGAACGGCGTCGATCCAGGATTGCGGGTCCCAGCTGAGCGTCGCTAGGCGGGCGCGGACATCGGCGCCGCGCTTGTGGTCATGCGTCGACAGGGCGAGCATGGCATCGGGCTGGAGACGGGCGCGCTCGACCATGGCCGCATGGAAATCCGGTACGGGCAACGCGAAAAGCGCGGCATCGAATCCGACATCGTTGCGGGAGAGCAGTCGGCCATAGCGATAGAACGCCGTATCCTCGACGCTGCGTGCGGCGAGCGACGATGTGAGCTGGTTGAAGCGCCGGATGACCGCGCGCCGTGCGGGTTGCTCCAGCGCTGCTTCCATCCCCGTCAGGGCGGCGACCAGGAAGTCGATCGCAATGAGTTCTGCCTGGGGCTGGCTGCGCGCGGCTGCGACAGCCTCGGAGAAGCCGGGACCGGGATCTTCCGGGGCTGAGGCGCCGGTCAGATAGGTCCGGTAGGAGCGCATGTTGCACGCGATGGCCGTGACGGCACGTCTCATGGCGCCACGCGGAATGGCCGCTTCGCGGCCCGCGGCCTGGGCCAGCGCCATCAGGCGGCCCGTGATCGCCTCCAGTTGCCCGTCGAACGCATGTTCCAGCACTTCGCGGCGCGCTGCGATCTCCTCGTCGGCGAAGCTTGCGGGCCGGCCGCTGAGCTCCGACCAGAACAGGCCGAGCCTGTTCTGGTCATCCGCCTCATGAAGGACGGCGCTGACCTGGTCCATGAAGTCGTAGCCGGTCGTTCCGTCCGTTTCCCAGCCGGCGGGCAGGGCTTCGCCGGAAGCCAGGATCTTCTCGACCCCGATCCACGCCGGGCCGGGCGCAGCCCAGTCGGGGCGCCGGGGCGCCAGAGCCGTGAGTCGGGCCCGCAAGGTCGCGCAGTAACCCGCCGGATCGGACAGTCCATCGACATGGTCGATCCTGAGCCCGTCGACCCAGCCTTCCTCATAGAGCGAGAAGGCGATGCGGTGGGCCGCATCGAAGGTGTCCGGGCGCTCCATCCGCATGCCGGCGAGCTGGGTGATATCGAAGAAGCGGCGCCAGTTCAGCCGGTCGCCGGCGTTGCGCCAGTAGTCGAGATGAAAATGCTGAAGCTCGATCAAGGCGCGCAGGGCTTCGGGCTCGCGTCGCGTCTGGGTCAGAGCCGCGCGAGCCTTAGCGTCATCGTCTGACCGTATCGGAAAGAGATGGTCGCCATAGCGGATGGCGAAACCGCTGCGCTGCGGGTCATCGACCAGCGTGAGCTTTCCGGCTGCGAGCGCCTCATCGAAAGGCTCGCCGAGGAAAGGCGCGTGGATGCGCCCGTCCAGCAACGGGTCTGCATCCTCGAAATCGATGTCGAACCAGCCAGCATAGCGGCTGCTGCGCCCATTCTTGAGCAAGTCGAGCCACATCGGATTGTCGTCGCTGCCGACGGCGACATGGTTCGGCACAATGTCGAGGACGATCCCGATGCCTTCGGCCCGAAGGGCCCGGGCCATGGCGTAGAAGCCGTCGAGGCCGCCGAGTTCCGGGTTGACCTCGTCATAGCTGATGACGTCGTAGCCATGCAGGGAGCCGGCGCGAGCAGCCAGGATCGGCGACGCATAGACGTGGCTGATTCCCAGCCGGCTGAGATAGCCGGCAAGGGCAGCCCCGCTCGCGAAGGGAAAGCCCTTGTGAAATTGCAGCCGATAAGTGGCCCGCACCGGATGTGCCTGCTTCACGATATCCCCGTTTCCGTCAGGCGATCCGAGTCGCCGCCGCCATAGCAACGTGCTTTCGAGGCTTAGGGTTTCGCATTTTTGGCGATCACTGCGAGGGCTTGAAAAAGGTGCGTCGGAAGATCGCAGGTCATGCGGGGAACCCGGTCTATCGAGGCGCGTTCAGCCGCCGGAGGTGAACCATGCAAGTTGCTCCGATCCGTTCCCCGATCGATATGCTGCGCGCCCAATCCCGCTTGAATATGCTTGTGGCATGCACACCCGGCTCCGCCGACGAGATCGAGAGCGCCGCCTTGCGCGACGCCATCGAGCACTATCGCTGCGTCACGGAAACGCTGGACATGTCCCGACGGTCGCGAGGTGTTGTCCGCCGGTCTCATGCCTGACGATCAGCTTGATCGATTGGCTCGCAGAAGCGCCAATCGGTCACGAACACCGACGCCATTGAGCATCTCGGCTGCATCGCCTTCCAGACGGTGCCGCCAGTTCGGCCTTTCGAAGGTCGTGCCTGGAACATTAGGCTGCACGCGAAGACCAAGAGCGTCCTCGATCGGCACGATCTTCATCGTGCAGGGCGTCGCCGCGACATAGCGGATCGCCGCATCGACCACCGGGTCGGTATCCTCAGGTGCCGGGCGTTCGCCGTCTGCCAGGCCAGCATCCCTGAATGCACCCCAGAGCACGCCGCGATCCCAGCTCCTGATAGCTGCGGCTTCGCTGGTCTCGCCCGGCGCATCGAGATCGGAACCCGCCCACCAGCCGGCGGTGGGGATGAGGTCATGGGTGCTGGTCAAGGCCACCGCATCGCGATCCCAATCCCAAGGTCGAACATAGCCGTGCTGGGTCCGTTCGAAGCGCAGGACGCGCAGGCCCGCCACGCCCTGCTCGCGCAGATAGTCGCGGAAGCCATAGGGCAGGGTGCCGAGATCCTCGCCGATGACGATGGCGCGATGGCGCCAGGATTCGAGAGCGATCAGGCGGAACAGCGTCTCGGAAGGAAAGCTGACATAGGCACCGTCGAGCGCGCCGGCACCTTCCGGGATCAGCCAGAGACGGCTCATGCCCATGACATGGTCGATCCGGATGCCGCCCACATGGCGCAGGCACGCCCGCAACGTCTCGATGAAGGGAGCGTAGCCGCTGGCCGCGAGGCCTCGCGGCGAGAAGGTGGTCAGTGCCCAGTTCTGGCCGTCAGCTGCGTAATAGTCGGGCGGTGCGCCGACGCTCAGCCCGTGCAGCACCTCGTCTTGACGGCTCCAGGCGTGGCTGCCGGCGCCGTCCATGCCGATGGCGAGATCGGCGATGAGCCCGACCGTCATGCCGGCTTCCCGGCAGGCGCGCTGAGCAGCGCCATAGGACAGGCTCGTCAGCCATTGCAGGAAGATCTGATAGCGGATCTCACCGCGATGGGCCTCGGCGAAGGCCGCGACCTGCGGACCGTCGGGATCGCGATAGCCGGGCTGCCACTCGCGCCAGGATCGCATGGTCGGGTCGCGCGCCAGCTCGGTGGCATGCAGGACCTCGAAGATCGCGTGGGAGCGCAGGAGGGACGAGGCTTCCGCGGCATAGCGCTCGAAGGCGGAGCGGCTTTCTCCGGCCTTGTCCAGTTGATCGAAGAGCGCGCGCAGGAAGCGTTGCCGCAGCGGCGTCGCGGCCGGCCAGTCGATCTGGTCGAGCCTGGAGAGCCGCTCCATCTCCTCGGCAAGGCCTGCCTGTGCGGCTATGGTCGATATCAGGCCGGCGGGAAACGCGGCCGCAGGATCGGCGTGCAGCGGATTGTAGAACAGCCGCGTCGAGGGCGAGTACGGGCTGAACTGGCCGGGCAAGGCGCCGTAGAGCGCATGAACCGGGCTGATCGCCAGCGCATCGGCCCCGCGGGCGGCGGCGGCGGCCCGGCCCAGCGCGGCCACGCCGGCGAAATTGCCGATCCCACCGTCATAGGCGCTGCGCAACGAATAGATCTGCGCCGCGAGACCCCAGCCTGGGCGCCCTCCCGAAAGGTCAGAGAAGGTGATGCAGCGCGTCGGGGCGACCGCAACGGTGGTCGTTTCGGCTCCAAGCTGGATAGTGTGGTACCCGGGTTGGTCGAACGCAGGCAAAAGCAGCCGGTCGTCGGCTCTTCGCGCCCTGAGGACGCGCCGCGATCCATCTTCCAGAACCACCTCGATCGGAGTTTCTTCCTCGCCGGCGGTGGGCAGGTCGACCGGCTGTCCGACCCGGGCGGTCAGGAAGCGCGCCGATCCTGACATGGGAAGGGTTTCCACGGCGGCTAGGGAATTGCGTAGCGCTTTATCGGTTTCGGCAGGCAGGCCGAGCGCGCCGAGGATCGCGCGCAGGCTCTCCGGCGTGACCTGGCGCAACGCGCCGGTCTGGTCGGTCCACTCCGGCGCGATGCCGGCGCGGGCGGCGAGCTGACGCAGGATGTCGTCCGTCATCGCGCGCCGCCCCCGGCATTACCCGACCCCGCATGTTCCAGCACGAGCAGCGCGAGAGGCGGCAGGACCAGCGACAGCGATTGCGGCTGTCCATGGGAGGGGATGGGCTCGGCCATCGCCTGTCCGCCATTGCCGAGCTTGGAACCTCCATAGATCTCAGCGTCGCTGTTGAGCCGCTCGGTCCACAGTCCAGAGGCTGCTACGCCGACACGGTAATCGTGACGCGGCACGGGCGTCATGTTCGCGATCACCAGCAGCGGCGGCCTGCCGTCGCCGGCCGAGCGGGTGAAGGCGAAGATGGCATTGGGCTGATCGTCCGCGATGACCCAGCCGAAGCCCTCCGGGGCGTGGTCAAGGCGGTGCAGGCTGGGATGGCTGCGATAGAGTCGATTGAGATCGCGCACCAGTTGCATGGTCCCGCGACGCCGGCCGTCATCATCAGCGGGCCAGGGGAAGGGCGCATCGACGTTCCATTCCTCCTCCTGACCGAACTCGCAGCCCATGAAGAGTAGCTTTTTGCCGGGATGGGTCCACATCAGTGCGAGGCATAGCCGCAGATTGGCGAAGCGCTGCCAGTCGTCGCCCGGCATGCGGGCGATGAGAGAGCCTTTGCCGTGGACGACTTCGTCATGCGAGATCGGCAACACGAAGTTTTCGGAAAAGGCGTAGATCAATCCGAAGGTGACGTCGTCGCCGTGATGGCCGCGATGGATCGGGTCCCGCGCGAAATAGCGCAGCGTGTCGTGCATCCAACCCATGTTCCATTTGAAGTGGAAGCCGAGTCCGCCATGGTGGACCGGCGCGGTAACGCCCGGCCAGGCGGTCGATTCCTCCGCGATGGTGATGGCGCCGCGCGTGCGCGCTCCGACAAGGGTGTTGAGCTCCTGGAAGAAGGAGATCGCCTCGAAGTTCTCGCGCCCGCCGAGATGGTTCGGCACCCATTCGCCGGGCTCGCGGCTGTAGTCGCGATAGAGCATCGATGCGACCGCATCGACACGCAGCCCGTCGAGGTGGAAAGTCTCCAGCCACCACAGCGCCGAGGCGATGAGGAAGCCGCGGACCTCGCGTCGGCCGACATTGTAGATCAGCGTGTTCCAGTCGCGGTGGAAGCCCTGGCGGGGGTCCTCGTGCTCGTAGAGGGCCGTGCCGTCGAAGCGTGCGAGGCCGTGCTCGTCCGAGGGGAAATGTGCCGGCACCCAATCCAGGATCACGCCGATGCCGGCGGCATGGCAGCGGTCGACGAAAAGGGCGAAGGCCTCGGGCGGGCCCAGCCTTGCGGTGGGCGCGAAGAGGCCGAGCGGCTGATAGCCCCATGAGCCGCCGAAGGGGTGCTCGGTGATCGGCAGGAGTTCGACATGGCTGAAACCCATGTGCTCCAGGTAGGGGATGAGCCTGTCGATGGCCTCATTCCAACTGCCCATGCGACCCCAGTCGCTTCTGAGCCAGGAGCCGACATGAACCTCGTAGATGGCGAGCGGCTCGGCCATCGGTGTTGAGCGCTCGCGCTTTGCCAGCCACGCGGCATCGCTCCAGGCGAAATCCGGGGTGGCAGCGACGATCGAGCCGGTGCGCGGCGGCTCCTCCTGCCGGCGGCCGAGCGGATCGGCTTTCCAGGGGAGCTTTTGGCCGTCAGGTCCGGTGATCGCGTATTTGTAAACGGCGCCCGGGCCGATGCCGGGGATGAACAGTTCCCAGATTCCGGGGCCTAGCCGGCGCCGCATCGGGTGGCGGCGGGCATCCCAGCTGTTGAATTCGCCGACGACCGCGACCTGGGCCGCATTCGGTGCCCAGACTGCGAAGAGAACGCCATCGACACCGTCGAAAGACCACGGATTGGCGCCTAGTCGTGTCGAAAGATCGAAATGGCGCCCCTCGGCAAAGAGATAAATGTCGTCCTCCGACAGCGACAGGCCGAAGGCGTATGGATCGGCCGCTTCGACGATGCCGTTGGGCCAGGAGATGCGAAGCCGGTAAGAGCCTTCCGAGGGGGCTGAGACCTGGAAGACGCCGTCGCCTTGCGTGATCATCGGCACCGCGGTGCGTTCCTCGCCCTCTCCGGTGACGAATTCGGCGTAGTTGCAGCCAGGGAGGAAGGCTCGCACGAAGCTGCCGCCCGCGAACGCGTGGCGACCCAGCACGGCGAAGGGGTCGGGATGGCGCCCTTCCTCCAGCAGCACCAGATCATGTGGGGCTAGAGCGGGCAGAGAAGGGGCAGACTGGCGCATAAACGGGCTTATCCGAAAGACGAGAGGCGTTCCGCACGGGATCGGGAATCGGCGATGATGCAACGCAGCAGAAACGATCTCCGTTCCGCTTCCGCACCATCGTCTAAAGGCGGGGCGGAACCAACTACCCCTATTACCGTTCATCCACCGCGTTTCAGCCGCCTTTCGAGGAGCAGATGATGAGCCGGGAACAGATCGTCCGCGATACCGCCTATGCGATCTGGGAGGCCGAGGGTAAGCCCGAGGGCCGCGATGCCGAACATTGGCGCCGGGCCGAGGAGCGGGTCGCGGCGAGCGTCGGCGAAGCCGCCAAGGCGAAGAAGCCGGTCGAGGGCGAGTTTTCCGCGACCACGGACGACAAACCTAAAGCGACCGTCCCGGTCAAAAAGGCGGTAAGGGGGAATGCCGGCGCGCGCAAATCTGCGCCCAGGGCCAAGACCTGAGCGTATCGATGAGAGCTCCGAGCACTGTCGATGCCGCCTGATTGCCATGATCAGGCAGCGAGCGCGCTGGCATAGACATCCGCATAGCGGAAGCTGGGCCGGCGCCAGTCGAAGCGCTTGGCCATGGCATGGTCCCGCATCTGCCGGAACGCGCGTTTCGAGCGGAAGGCTTCGAGCGCGCGGGCGACGGCCCCGGTCAAGCCTGCGCCCGTGAGATTGGAGAACAGGAAGCCCGACAATCCGTCTTCGATCGTATCGACCAGCCCGCCGGTCCGGTAGGCGATCGGCAGCGCGCCGGAGCGCTGCGCATACATCTGGCTGAGCCCGCATGGCTCGAAGCGCGAGGGCATCAGCAGGAAATCGCTGGCGGCGAACAGACGGCGCGCTTCGCCGTCGTCGAAGCCGATTCGCGCAGCGACGGCGCGGGGATATCTGCGCGCGAGCTTCTCGACGGCTTCCTCGATGCGCGGCTCGCCGCGTCCCGTCACAACGAGCTGGCCGCCCTGCGCCACGATCGTCTCGGCAGCCTCCAGCGACAGATCGATGCCCTTCTGATGGACGAGACGGGAGACGATCGAGAAGAGCGGGCCCCGCGAGTCCGGCAGATCGAATGTCCGGCGGATATCGGCGGCGTTGCGCCGCTTCCACTGGCGGATGATCTGGTCGCCGGAGCGGCCGCCTTCGATCAGGGCATTCCAGCTGTCGTCGATGCCGTTGACGATGCCGGTCAATCGGCCTTCGCTCATCCGCGTCTTGAGGAGACCGTCGAGGCCACAGCCATGCTCGACCGTGGTGATCTCGTTGGCATAGGTCTCGCTCACCGTCGTGACATGCGAGCCGTAATAGATGCCGCTCTTCAGGAACGAAATCTTGCCGTGAAACTCGGAGCCGTTGATGTTGTAGGCGAGATCGGGAATGCCCAGCAGACGCATGCGCTGCGGGTGGTATAGCCCCTGATAGGCAAGGTTGTGGATCGTCAGGATCGAGGGCGTCTCCAATCCCTTCCAGCGCATGTAACCAGGCGCGAGCGCGGAGGGCCAGTCGTTCACATGGACGACATCGGGCTTCCAGTTCGGATCGGCGTCGCCGGCAGCTATTTCCGCGGCGGCGAGCGATAACCGCCCGAAGCGGATATCGTTGTCGCCGAAATCACCGCCACCGAACGGTCCGTAGGGCGAGCCGTCGCGATCATAGAGCTCGTCGCAGAGTACGCTATAGATGATCAGGCCGTCGCTAGTGGTGAAGCGGCCGAGCGACCATGGCGGCAGGCCGGCTACCCGCGGCAGCTGCCGGACGATTTCCATCGCCGGCCTCGCCTTGCGGACCTGCCGGAAGCCGGGCAGCAGCACGCGCACTTCGCAGAACTTCCGCAATTGCCGCGGCAGCGCTGTTGAGACTTCTCCCAGGCCGCCGGCCTTGATGAAGTCGCCCATCTCTGACGTTACGAACAGCAGCTTCGTGGTGGCGGCGATCGGCGAAGGGCGGTCCGCGATGTCGTCCTTAACGGCGGGCGCGTAATGCAAGGCGTGTCCGGACGTCGCGGGCAAGACTCCGATTTCGGCAAGCTTCAACCCGTCTGTCATCGTCACGCCCTCGGCACTTCGCGAAGCAGAACAGGTCGACCGACGCCGCGGTTCCGGCCTTGTCGAGAAAATATTTAGGCAAGATCGAGGCCAGCTATCCGGAACTGCCTTTGTCGCAGCACGTTGCTGCCATCGCGACGGCAGCAGGACGGCTTCGCGGCCTTGATTCTCCATACTGCAGCTGGACGCAAAACTGCTGTGACATGTCGGGAGCACGATATGACGGGTTTTGACATCAGGCCCGGACGGGCTTCCGAGCTCGGCGCCGTGTTCGATGGCGGCGGGACGAATTTCGCGCTGTTTTCGGTGCATGCTGAGCGGGTCGAGCTCTGCCTCTTCGACGAGAGCGGGCAGACCGAGACCGCGCGCATCACCCTGCCGGAATACACCGACGAAGTCTTCCACGGCTACCTGCCGGGCGTCGGGCCGGGGCAGCGCTACGGCTATCGCGTTCACGGCCGCTTCGCCCCGGAGGAGGGGCATCGCTTCAATCCCAACAAGCTGTTACTCGATCCCTATGCGCGGGAATTTTCCGGCGCGGTCGACTGGAACGACGCGCATTACGGCTACGAGATCGGCGTCGATGACGACCGCGATCTCAGCTTCAGCGAGCTCGACAGCGCGCCCTACATGCCGAAATGCGTGGTGGTCGACTGGAAGGCCGATCTGAAGCGCCCGGCCGCGCCCAACATCGGCTGGGACCGCACCATCTTCTACGAGACGCATGTACGAGGCTTCACTCGGTTGCACCCGGCCGTCCCCGAGGATCGGCGCGGCACCTTTGACGGTCTCGCCGAGCCGGCTGTGGTCGACTACGTCAAGAGTCTCGGCGTCACCACGGTCGAGCTCCTGCCGGTGCATGCCTATCTCGACGACCATCACCTCGTCGCCAAGGGGCTGTCCAACTACTGGGGCTACAATACGATCGGCTTCTTCGCGCCGATGCAGCGCTATGTCGGGCCATCGGGCCTGTCGTCGTTCCGCGACATGGTCCGTCGCTTCCACGATGCGGGGCTCGAGGTGGTGCTGGACGTCGTCTACAACCACACGGCCGAGGGCAACGAGCTCGGCCCGACGCTGTCGTTCAAGGGGATCGACAACTTCTCCTATTATAGGACGATGCCCGGCGAGCCGCGCTACTACGTCAACGATACCGGTACCGGGAATACCGTGAACACCTCGCACCCGCGCGTGCTGCAGATGGTGATGGATTCGCTGCGCTATTGGGTCGAGGTGATGGAGGTCGACGGCTTCCGCTTCGATCTCGGCACGATCCTCGGACGCGAGCCGCACGGCTTCGATCCGCGCGGCGGTTTCTTTGACGCGATGGGGCAGGATCCGGTGCTGCGCAAGGTCAAGCTTGTCGGCGAGCCCTGGGATATCGGGCCGGGCGGCTATCAGGTCGGCGGCTTTCCGCCGGGCTGGGCCGAGTGGAACGACAAGTACCGCGACACCATCCGGGGCTACTGGAAAGGCGAGGAGGGGATCATCCGCGATCTCGCGGCGCGCATCACCGGCTCGGGCGACGTCTACGACCAGCGCGGCCGCCGGCCATGGGCCAGCGTGAACTTCATCACGGCCCATGACGGCTTCACCCTGGCGGACCTCGTCTCCTATAACGACAAGCACAACGAGGCGAACGGCGAGGACAACAAGGACGGCCACGGCCATAACCTGTCCTTCAACCATGGCGCCGAGGGGCCGACCCAGGACGAGGGCATCATCGCGGTGCGCGAGCGCCAGAAGCGCAACCTGCTGGCAACGCTGCTCCTGTCCCACGGCACGCCAATGCTTCTCTCCGGCGACGAGCACGGCCATTCCAACCGCGGCAACAACAATGTCTACGCGCAGGACAACGAGATCGCCTGGATGCGCTGGGACGAGATCACCAAGCATGACAAGGCGCTTGCCGGCTTCGTCCGCCGGGTGATCGCCCTACGCACCGAGCACCCGATTTTCAGGCGCGCCTCCTTCCGCGACGGCTGCCTGCTGCGCTGGGTCAACCCGGCAGGCGGCGACCAGCAGGAGGAGCACTGGGACGATCCCGGCGTGCTCGCGATCGGCCTGCTGATGCATATGCCGGATGTCGAGGCGGGTGGCGACGAGGCGCTTGTCCTGTTCAATGCCTTCGATGGCGAGGTCGTCTTCAAGATCCCGCCGCGGGTCAAAACGGGTTCCTGGTCGGTCGTGCTGGATACGGAGACCGGTCCGAACTCGGACGAGGGCCGCAAGGGCCTGAAGGCAGATCAGGAAATCTCGCTCTCGCCCCGGTCCCTGATCGTGCTGATGTGATCAGGCTTTCCGCCACAGCGTGACGCTGCGCGCGGGAAGGACTGAATCTGGGCCGCTCTCAGAGGAGAGCAACCGCTCCCATCGGCCGGCTGGAAGCGTCAAAGGCGTCGCTTCGCGGCGTCTGTTCACGGCGACGAGCAGGCTTTCGTCGCTGCCGTTGAGGAGAAGGCAGAACGCATCGAGGCCCGCCCATTCCTGATCAGCGATTGGTGTCGCGTCCGTTTTGAGCCAGACGGCGTCCGGCGGGTCTCCCTTGCCGGTCAGGAAAGTGCTGCCCGACAGAAGCGGATGGCGGCGACGCAGCGCTGCAAGCGACGCGACGAAGGTCGTTAGCCCCTCATCCGCGCGCTCCCAGTCCAACCAGGAGATCGGGTTGTCCTGTGCATACGCGTTGTTGTTGCCATGCTGCGTGCGCCCGAACTCGTCGCCCGCGGTCAGCATCGGGACGCTGCGCGACAGGAAGAGCGTCGTGAGCAGGGCGCGGATGTCGCGATCGCGGACGGCTTCGATGCCCTGATCGCGGGTCGGACCTTCGGCGCCGCAATTCCAACTGTGATTGTCGTTCTCGCCGTCGCGGTTGTCCTCGCCATTGGCCTCGTTGTGCTTGCGCTCGAAGGAAACGAGGTCGCGGAGCGTAAAGCCGTCATGGGCGGCGATGAAATTGACGCTGGCTCGCGGCCCGCGATGGTCGCCGGCGAAAAGGTCGGAGGAGCCGGAAAGCCGCGTCGCGAGGCTACCGGCCGTGCCGGCGTCGCCGCGCCAGAAGCGGCGGATATCATCGCGGTAGCGGCCGTTCCATTCGGCAAAGGGGGCAGGGAATTCGCCGAGGCGATAGCCGCCTGGACCGACGTCCCAGGGTTCGGCGATCAGGATGGCGCGCGCGAGCTCAGGATCTTGCAGCATCGCGCCAAGGAGCGGCGCGTCTGGCGTGAAACCCGCCTCGGTCCGCCCCATCACCGTCCCGAGATCGAAGCGGAAGCCGGCGACGCCGAGACGCAGCCAGTAACGCAGGGCATCCATCGCCAGACGCATGACCGGGGCGCGGTCGAGCGCCAGCGTATGGCCGCAGCCGGTATCGTTGACGAGCCGGCCGGGATCGTCGGCGACGTGGCGATAGTAGACCGCGTTGTCGAGCCCGCGCAGGCTCACCGTGCCGCCGAAGTCATCGCTTTCGGCGGTGTGGTTCAGCACGATGTCGAGGATCACGCCGATGCCGGACTCGGCATAGGCGGCGCAGAGCGCTGCGAGATCGCCCGGCCCGCCGGGCGCGAGCCGCGGGTCGAGCGCGAAGAAATTGACGGGATTGTAACCCCAGGCATTGGCGAGCCCGAGCGGCGGCAGGTGGCGCTCGTCCATCCAGGCGGAAACCGGCATCAGCTCGACATGGCTGACGCCCAATCCCTGGAGATGGGCGATGACGGGAGGCTCGCGCAGGGCCGCTAGCGTTCCGCGCAGTGTCGGGGGCACGCCCGGATGGCGCATGCTGAACGACCGGACGGCGAGCTCGTAGATGAAGCTGGGCGATGCTGCGGCAGCCTGCGCGCCAGAGGCGGGCAGGGGCTGGACGATGCTGCGCGGCACCAGCGCCGATGTCTCGGCGCCATCGCGGGCGAGTTCCGGATCCCAGCGGAAGGGGCGGTCGATCACTGTCGCATAGGGGTCGACGAGCAGCTTCGCCGGGTCGAACCGGTGGCCGCGCTCGGGCTGCCATGGCCCCTCGACACGCAGGCCGTAGCGCAGCCCCGCGCCGGCTCCTTCGAGCAGGCCGTGATGGATGTCCCCGCTCCGGCAAGGCAGCGGCAGCGATGCCAGCTCCGTCTCGCCGGCCTCGTCGAACACTGACACGAGGACGCGGCTGCCATGGCGCGAGAAGACCGCGAGGCAGACCCCGCCTTCCACGATGGAAGGGCCCATTCGCGCCGGCTGCGGGCAGGGCCTGATCCTCATCGGCGATGCCAAAGCGTCAGCCTTCTCCCGGAACCGAGGCCGGCAGGTTCCAGATGCGCTGGGCATATTCCCCGATGGCGCGGTCGGCGCTGAACCAGGCGCAATGCGCCGTGTTGTTCACCGACATGCGCCACCATTTTGCCTGGTCGGCCCACAGGCTGTCGATCCGCCGCTGTGTCAGGCGATAGCTCTCGAAATCATTGAGAACCATGAACCAGTCATTCGCGAGGAGGCTGTCCACCAAGCCGGCATACCGGTTGCGATCGCGCGGGGAATAGGCTCCTCCGGAGACCGCATCGAGAACGCCCTCCAGATGGGCCGAGGCATGGATGATCTCGGTGCTCGGCCGTGGATTGCGCCGCGTCGCCTCGACCTCTTCCGCCGTCAGGCCGAAGATTGCGATATTGTCCGCGCCGACGCGCTCGCCGATCTCGATATTGGCGCCGTCGAGCGTCCCGATGGTGATGGCTCCGTTCAGGGCGAACTTCATGTTGCCGGTGCCTGAAGCCTCCATGCCAGCCGTCGAGATTTGCTCCGACAGGTCGGCAGCCGGGATGATGGCCTCGGCGAGGCTGACATTGTAATTCGGCAGGAACACCACCTTGAGCCGGTCGCGCGTGCTGATGTCGTTGTTCACCACGGCGGCGACGTCGTTGATCAGGTTGATGATGGACTTGGCGGTCGCGTAGTTCGAGGCGGCCTTGCCGGCGAAGATCTTCACGCGCGGCGCCCAGTCGCGATACGGCTCGGACCGGATGGCGTCGTAGTGGGCGATCGTCTCGAGGATGTTGAGCAGTTGGCGCTTGTATTCGTGGATGCGCTTGATCTGCACGTCGAAGAGAGCGGTGGGGTCGACCGTGACGCCGCAATCCTGGCGGATGATCTTCGCGAGCCTGAGCTTGTTCTCGCGTCGGATCGCGGCAAGCCGGTCGTGGACCGAGGGGTCGTCGGCATGTTTCGCGAACTGGCGGATCAACCCGATATCGTCCGAGACCTTCTCCCCGCAGGTTTCCTTGAGCAGGTTCGTCAGACCCGGATTGGCGTTAAGAAGCCAGCGGCGCGGCGTGATCCCGTTGGTGACATTGGTGATCCGGTCGGGGAAGACCCGATGCAGCGGCGCAAACACCGTTTCCTTCATCAGGTTCGAGTGCAGGGCCGAGACGCCGTTGACCTTGTGCGAGCCGACGAAGGCGAGATGCGCCATCCGCACCCGCCGACCGTGATACTCGTCGATCAGCGAGAGGGCGGAGAGGTCGGAATCGGGCGCGTCGCGGCGGACCCCGTCGAGGAAGCGGGCATTGATGCCGAAGACGATCTGCATATGGCGCGGCAGGAGCCGCTCCATCAGCGCGACCGGCCAGGTTTCCAGCGCTTCGGGCAGGAGCGTGTGATTGGTATAGGAGATTGTCGCCGTCGTGATCTCCCAGGCGCGCTCCCATTCGAACGCGTGCTCGTCGATCAGCAGGCGCATCAGCTCCGCCACCGCCAGCGAAGGATGGGTGTCGTTGAGCTGGATCGATGCCTTGTCGGCCAGGTTTTCGAGGGTGCCGAACTGGCGATGGTGACGACGGATCAAGTCCTGCAACGAGGCGGAGGTGAAGAAGAATTCCTGCCGCAGGCGCAATTCCTGCCCGACCGGGGTCGAGTCGTTGGGATAGAGCACCTTCGAGATCGCTTCCGCGCGATTGCGTTCAGCCACGGCTCCTACCAGATCGCCCTGGTTGAAGGCGTCGAGGGACAGCGGATGCATCGCCCGCGCGCGCCACAGCCGCAAGGTATTGGCGCCGCGCCCCCGCCAGCCGACGACGGGCGTATCATAGGCGACCGCGAAGACCGTTTCCTCCGGCGCCCAGAACACCTGCCCGGGCTTCTCGGTCGCGGTCACGGAGCCGCCGAAACCGATCTTGTAGGCGCTCTCGCGCCGCTCGAACTCCCAAGGGTTTCGGAAGGACAGCCAGTCTTCGGGAACCTCGATCTGCCGGCCGCCATCAATGCGCTGCTTGAACAGCCCGTGATCGTAGCGGATGCCGTAGCCGAGCGCCGGGACGCCGGTCGAGGCCATGGCCTCCATGTAGCAGGCTGCGAGGCGCCCCAGGCCGCCATTGCCGAGCGCAGCGTCAGGTTCGAGGTTCTCGATATCGGCGAGGTCGACGCCAAGTTCGCGCAGAGCCTGGGCCATGGAGCCGGTCAGGCCTAGGTTGTTCAGCGTGTCGGCAAGAGAGCGGCCGATGAGGAATTCCAGGGATAGGTAATAGACGCGCTTCCTGCCGGTGGCGTAGCTCTCCCGCGTGGATTTCTGCCAGACATCAATGACGTGGTCGCGTGCCGCGAGAATCGCCGCCGTCAACCAATCGTGGGTCTGAGCAACGGCAGGGTCTTTTCCGAGTGAATACGAGAGCTTGCGGAGCGCCTCGGCCTTGATGCGCTCGACTTGTTCATCGGGCTCGTAGTGAACGGATGTTTCGCGAGGCGGAGATGACAAAAGCAAAGTCCTATCCGGAAATTCGTGATGCCACGATCTCGTAACGAGAAGGCGACATCAAGTCTCGTCCCGCTTGAGACCTGGAATGCAATGCGTGGACGGGCCTCCGCATCAGTCGATCGGCGCGTCCGGGATATGCAGCGTAGGTTTCCCGACTCAGCCTTCCCGACTTCCGCGCCGCCTAAGGTATGCAGGCATATTATCCGCGTCTTCATGCTTCCCGCCTTCTGATGGGAGCTCGCGAACAGCCGATCCGACAACAACGCGGACCTTGGCACAAGACGACCCAGCGCGTCGCCGGAATGCGCGTCGAACCTATAATCCCGTGATGTCTTGTCCGCTTTCATGAGCGTGCGACGCTGCTCGAAGAGGGCCGGCCGACTATAGAAGACCCGAAAGACGGGGTTTGAAGCGGAGTCCTCGCCGAAGAAATCGGGAAGTGTGCGAGCGCGTCAGGCGCTTCCTCCGCCATGTGATGACCGCTGGGTATCGACGCGCCTCGGACGTCGTTGGCCCATCCCCTCCAAGCCGCGACAACGTCACCATAAAGTCAGGCAGGTCATCCCTTTCGGACCAGACCGCAATCATCGGGCAAACCAGCTTGCGGCCCAGTGCTCGGTCGTCGCGATCATGCTGCCCGTCGACGGCCAATCCAGCCCGAGCCCTCCAGCATGCTGGGCACCGTCGCCGGATCCGAAATTGAACGATGTAAGTCAGCGAAGTTCTCTTCGCCCATCGCCGCCGGCGATCCTCCATACCATGCCAGCGAGACGCTCCGTCCCACGTCGACGCGCCGAGCCAGTTCCTCGTCCACATTCCCCAGGTTTTGCATATTCGAGGGGCGCGTCAGCCTGTTCCAAAAATTTCTGCAGCTACTCGCCGACGCCCGCTGCAGGCTTGTCGCCTGGCTTCACCTGCGGCTTGTCCGCATCGCCTGTGTCTTCGGGATCGGGATTGATCGAGACCTTCGTGGTCGCGTCCTTGCCGAGATCGCCTTGGATCGATCTCACGCGCTGCTGCTCTTCGGGGCTGAGCTTGTTGCCTTCGCCGTCTCGCATGGACGCCTCCTGTCTGGAATGCCCCCCGGAAGGTGAACGGGCCTCCTTCCTGGCGGTTCCGGCATCACTCGCTATTCGGAGCGGGTTTTTCCGCTTGCAGCCTCTAGGAACCAATCCGCATCGACGACTGTTTGCCTGTCACTTTCGCTCATCAGCAGGAGGGGCTCATGGACAGTATTATCTACCTCGTCGGTCTCGTGGTGGTCATCATGGCCATCCTGTCGTTCCTCGGTCTTCGATAGGAGATCGCCATGTCCATGTCTGGAACGGACGTCGTCGTCGCAC
>NZ_JBFTOA010000020.1:0-82035 GCF_056397745.1 Allobosea sp. 05L423
CATCGCCGACGAGGTCCAGACGGGTCTCGGCCGCCTCGGCGACCATTATTTCGGCTTCGAGCAGCAGGCGGTGCGGCCGGACATCGTCGTGCTCGGCAAGCCGCTCGGCAACGGCCACCCGATCGGCGCGGTCATCACCACCCGCGCCATCGCCGAGCGCTTCGCCGAAGGCCCTGAATACTTCTCGACCTTCGGCGGCTCGAACCTGTCCTGCCGCATCGCCTCCGAGGTGCTCGACATCGTCGAGGAGGAAGGGCTCTCAGCCAATGCCAAGGCGATGGGCGACAAGCTGCTCGCGGGCATGCGCGCGCTGATGGCGGACTATCCTTGCGTCGGCGACGTCCGCGGCATCGGCCTCTTCCTCGGCCTCGAGCTGGTCACGGATCGCGAGACGCTCGAACCTGCGACCGACGCGGCCGCCCATGTCATGAACCGCCTGCGCGACATGCGCATCCTCGTCGGGCGCGAAGGCCCGGCCGACAACATCCTCAAGATCCGCCCCCCGCTCACGGTCGGCGCTGATGACGTCGAGATGATCCTCGACCGCCTCAGGATCTGCCTGCGCGAGGTCGAGGCCGCGCGCTGAAGGCGGCTCCGGCCCGTCCTCAGGGATGGGCCGGCATCAGCTGGCGGGACGACGCTCAGCCAGCCTTCGACTCGTCCTGCAGCGTGTAGCGGAAGTTGCAGTGGGTCGCGCCGCCCATGATCGTCTGCGTGCGTTCGAGGGTGATGCGCGGGTCATAGCCCGTGCAGAACACGCCGTCGCGGTTGCAGGAGAGCAGATGGCCGATCTTGCCGAGCCCCATCTCGCGATAGGTCTCGGCATAGCGGCAGCGATGGACGTTATAGTCGAACTCGGTGTCCGTCGCCTTG
The DNA here is from genome assembly GCF_056397745.1 of Allobosea sp. 05L423. Classification (NCBI taxonomy): domain Bacteria; kingdom Pseudomonadati; phylum Pseudomonadota; class Alphaproteobacteria; order Hyphomicrobiales; family Alloboseaceae; genus Allobosea; species Allobosea sp. 05L423. Next base: position 874 of record NZ_JBFTOA010000020.1, read on the forward strand.
ACCACCTCGATGACGAGCGCATCGTCCTGCGTCCAGAGCGCCTGCAATTCCTGGAAGCTGCGCAGGCTGGTGCCGCCCGGCGTCTTGGCGGCGAAAGATTGGCCGGCTGCGATCGCCGCCTTGCGGATCGCCTGATCGAGGATCGATTGCGCGATCTCCTCGCCCAAGCGCTCGCGCATCTCCTCATAGATCGGCGCGATGATGCCGGCTTCGATCCGCCTGCGGGCCAGGATGCCGATCTCGCCGTCGAAGACCGGGTTATCGCCTTGCTCGACCGGTTTCTCCGTCTCGCTCATCTCCCGCCTCCGTTTGTCTGCATGCGGCACCGCAAGTTTAGAACGATTAGAGTTCGCCGGGAAACACGCTGCCCCCACGATCATCGACCGCGGCGCGGCGGCGAGGGCAGGAAATCGAGCTTCTCCTCGATCACGGCGCCGTCGTCCGAGACGATGGCGAACCAGCGCCGGTTGCCGCAATGCACGGAGAGCCGCCAGCGGCCCTGATCCTCGCCTTCGCCGCGCTCGACGCGGCTCGTCACCAGGCCACGCCGCTGCATGCCCAGCCATTCCCCCGCCGACCAGCCGAAGCGCGCCGCAATGCGCTCGGCATCGAGCACGAAGGCACCGCTGGCGTCGCGAAGGATCGGGAGATCGGCTGGGTCAGCGCGCTGCTGTTCCATCTTCCACTTCCGGAGACGTGGCCGGCGGCGGCATGACCCGCAGCGTCTCGGCCAGACACAGGAAGAGATGATAGAGGACACGGGACGGCAGCGATACCGGCAAAGGCCCACCGGCACGGTCGAGCTGGTTGTGCCAGAGCCCCGTCCGTGCATCGACGAAGTGGCGGAACATCAGCTCGATATGGCGCGGCAGCCGCAAGCCTGCATCTTCGTCGCCTGCGAATTCGAAACGCGCCCCGAGCGCCTTGATGAACTCGGTCTGCGGCCAAAGCAGCTTCGTCGGCGCAACGACAGCCCCGTCTGGGTTGACGCCATCGAGCACCAGCGCTGGGTACCCCGGATCACGGTCGAGCCCATGCGCGAGGCCGAAGCCGTAAAGCCCGTCGGCAAGCGCACGCGCCTTGTCCCAGCCGGTCAGGCGGTGATGGTGATGCAGCAGCCAGACCCACTCGAACTGGTGACCAGGCTCGCGCAACTGGCCAGCATCGCCGGCAACGGGCCGCCAGTTTGTGTCGAAGAACTCGCCGAGCGTGCCCTTGGCGTCGATGAAGCGCTCCGCTGCCAGCCGGACGATGCCGTCGGCTGCATCGAACCAGCGCTGGTCCCCGGTCGCTTCCGCTAGCGCGTGGAAGGCTTCTAGCAGGTGCATATGCGGATTCTGGCGGCGCGGCAGCGTTCCCAGATCGTCTTCCGCATAGCCGCCGAACGGGGCGGCAAGCTCGGTCTCGATCAGGTCCATTGTCACCCCGGCTAGGCGGATGGCGGCAACGTCGCCGGTCGCCCGGTGGTAATGCGCGCAGCCGAAGAGCAGGAAGGCCAGGTCGTAGAGATCGCGCTGCGGGACGCTCGCTGCACCATCGGGGAGGAAGCGCTTCGGCACATAGCCGTTGGCCTGATGCGCCTTCAGCAGAAGCGCGAAGCCGTGCTGCGCCGCCTCCATCGCCGCCTTGCTCCCGCTCAGCCGGGCGGCATGGCTGAAAGTGTAGGTCAGGCGCGCCGTCGTCAGCGCACTGCGATCGGGCGTGGCGACCGGCAGGCCATCCAGCGAGACCCCCTCGACGAAGCCACCCGTCTTGCGATCGACCGCACGCTCGATCCAGGCCGGGATCAGCGTCCCATAGGTCCAGCGCTGCAGGCCGGCGGGCGACAGGTCAGGCATGGGCCGCCTCAATGCGCCTGAGTCTGCGCGTGCAGAATCTGGCCGAGGAACTTGCGCGTGCGCTCGTTCTGCGGCGCCGTGAAGAACTGATCGGGCGGCGCGACCTCGACGATCTCGCCCGCATCCATGAAGATCACGCGGTCGGCGACCTTGCGGGCGAAGCCCATCTCATGGGTGACACAGAGCATGGTCATGCCGCTCTCGGCGAGCTCGACCATCACATCCAGCACCTCGCTGACCATCTCCGGATCGAGCGCCGAAGTCGGCTCGTCGAACAGCATGATCTTCGGATTCATGCAGAGCGAGCGCGCGATCGCGACGCGCTGCTGCTGGCCGCCGGAGAGCTGGACAGGGTATTTGTGCGCCTGCTCCGGAATATGGACGCGCTCCAGAATCTTGCGGGCGTTCGCCTCGGCTTCCGCCTTGGGAATGCCGCGCACCTTCATCGGCGCGAGCGTGCAGTTTTCCAGCGCCGTCAGATGCGGAAACAAGTTGAAGCTCTGGAACACCATGCCGATCTCGCGGCGGATGTCCTCGATGCCCTTGAGCCCGGCATCGACGGTCGTGCCGTCGATGACGATCTCGCCCTTCTGGTGCTCCTCGAGCTGGTTCAGGCAGCGGATCAGCGTCGACTTGCCCGAGCCTGAGGGGCCGCAGATGACGATGCGCTCGCCCCGCGCCACGGTGAGGTCGATATCGCGCAGAACATGGAAGTCGCCATAGAACTTGTCGACTTTGCGCATCTCGATGATCGGGGCGCCGATCTCGGCTTCGGTTGAGGCGATAGCGGCCATCTGGAAAACCGTTCTGGACTGGCTGGTGGAAGAAGAGCCCGGTCTATGACCGGGCGCTTCCGCTGTTACAGGAACCGATGCGATCGCGCTGGCTCGTACGTCGTCCCGGATTCAACCCGGGACGACGTCGTGGTTGCGTGGGCAATCAGAATTTTCCGGATTCGAACACCGGCATGGGCGGCAGCTTCGGAAGCGGGATGCCGAACCACTTCTGGTTGATCTTGGAGAGTTCGCCGTTGCCCTCGATCTCGGCGATGAACTTGTTCGAGAACTCGGCCAGCGCCGTGTCAGCCTTGCGGAAGGCCATGCCATTGGCCTGCTCTTTCAGCGTGATCTTCGGCTCGATGCCGAGCTGCGGATAGTCCTTGTTGAGCTGGGCGAGGATGGTGTTGCTCGCGCCCATCGCCTGGACCTGGCCGGAAATCAGCGCCTGCAGGGTCGTGGCGTCGTCGTCGAAGCGCTTGAGCGGCGTGCCCTGCGGGACGACGGCGCTGAGCGCGATGTCCTGCGTCGAGGCGCGCGCGACGCTGATGGTCACGTTCTTCAGGTCTTCCGGCGTTTTGATGCTGAGGCTCTTGGGAGCCAGCACATAGATCGTCAGCGTGCTGTAGGGGTTGGAGAACAGCACCTGCTTCTGACGCTCGGGGGTGATGCCGAAGGTCGCGATCAGCAGGTCGACCTTGTTGGTCAGCAGATAGGGGATGCGGTTCGGGCCGGTGACCGGGACGAGCTCGAGCTTGACGCCGAGCGACTTGGCCATGAGGGCGGCGACGTCGGCATCGTAGCCGGCGGGCTGCTGGTTGGCGTCGGTGCCGCCGAAGGGCGGGTAGTCGGTCAGCACGCCGACCATCAGCTTGCCGCGGGCCTTGATCTCGTCGGGCGTCGCGGCCTGCGCCGGGGCGGTATTGAGCGCGGCGGCGGCGAGGCCGGCGAAGACCAGCGCGCCGAGGCTGCGGCGGCAAATCGATTTAAACAGCGACATGGACGTTCTCCTCTGTGGTGTAGGCTTGGTGTTGCGCAGCCGCGCTCAGCGCGCGGCGACGAGGAGCTTCTGCTCCATTCTCTTGCTGTAGGCCGAGAGCGGCCGGCAGATGACGTAATAGACCAGCGCGACGAGCGCGAAGATCGTGAAGGGCCGGAAGGTCGCGTTGTTGATGATCTGCGCCGCGCGGGTCAACTCGACGAAGCCGATGATCGAGGCGAGCGAGGTGCCCTTGATGAGCTGCACGAGGAAGCCGATCGTCGGGGGAATGGCGATGCGGACCGCCTGCGGCGCGAGGACGAGCACCATCTTCGGCCAGTAGCGCAGGCCGAGCGAGGTCGCCGCCTCCCATTGCCCGCGCGGCACCACCTCGATCGCGCCGCGCCAGATTTCGCCGAGGAAGGCGCTGGCATGGAGCGAGAGGCCAAGCGCGGCCGCCGTCCAGGGGTCGACCGACCAGCCGAACAGCCCGGGCACGAAGAAGGCGAGGAACAGCTGCATCAGCAGCGGCGTGCCCTGGAAGACCTTGATGTAGCCGGCCGAGGCGATCCTGAGCCACTTGTACTCGCCGGTGCGGGCGAGCGCGACCAGCGCGCCGCCGAGCGCACCGCCGACGAAGGCGACGAGCGAGAGCAGCAGCGTCCAGCGCACCGCCATGATGATGTAGATGATGTCGGCTGATCCGAGCGTGCGCATCGTCGTCACCTCACCGGGTTGGTTTGCGCAGGAAGGCGCGCTCGATCCCGGCGAACACCGTCCAGAAGAAGACGGACAAGCCGAGATACATGCAAGTGACGACGAAATAGACCTCGAAGCTGCGGAAGGTGCGCGACTGGATGTCGCCCGCCACCGCAGTCAGCTCGCTCGCCGCGATCGCCGAGCAGACGCTGGTGTTCAGCATCAGCAGGATGAACTGGCTGGTCAGAGATGGGTAGATCGCCTGGATCGCCGGCTTCAGGATGATGTAGCGGAAGATCTGGAGCGGGCGCATGCCGAGCGACTTGCCCGCCTCGACCTGCCCCTTGTGGATGCTCTCGATGCCGGCGCGAATGATTTCGATGCCGTAGGCACCGACATTCACGACGAGCGCCAGCAGCGCCGCCATGTTCGAGGACATCTTCAAGCCCATCGAGGGCAGTCCGAAATAGATCACGAAAATCTGGATCAGGAACGGCGTGTTTCGGATCAGCTCGATATATTCGTCGATGATCCGCCGCAGCCATTTCGGCCCCGAAGTCTTGCCGAGCGCGCCCGCGATCGAGACCACCATGCCGATCGCCATCGCCAGCGCCGACAGCACGAGCGAATTGAACAGCCCCTGCAGCAGCTCGGGCCACGCCGCGAAGACGTCGGCGAAATCGAATTCATAGCTCATGCGAGCCGCCCGTTCCGTGGGGCGAAAGCCGAACCGCCTTCATGCGCCTTCCTCATCCAATCCTCCCGGCCGGCATTGTTCCACCAGCTCGGCCGATGTTGTCGCACCATCCCTACAATCGCGGAATCAGCAAGCCGCCATCGACGTTGATCACTGTTCCTGTTGCATAGGCGAATTGCCCGCTGGTCAGAGCAGCGACGCAGGCTGCGACATCCTCGCCTTCGCCCCAGCGCCCGGCGGGGATCAGCCCCTCGGCGATACGCGCATCGTATTTGGCGGCGACCTTCGCGGTCATATCGGTACGGATCACACCCGGCCGGACCTCGAAGACCGGAATTCCCTCGGGAGCGAGCCTGACGGCAAGCGCCTTCGCCCACATCGAAAGGCCGAGTTTCGAGACGCAATATTGCGCGCGGTCGATCGAGACGAGTTCCGTGCTGGCCGAGGTGACGAAGACGATCGCGGGACGCTGCGGCTTGTCCGCGAGCATCGCCCTGGCGACCTCCTGGCTCAGGAAGGCGGCACCGCGCAGGTTGACATCCATCACGACGTCGAAGCTCTCCGGCGTGATCTCCAGCATGTCGCCGCGCACCGGCGCGCCGATGCCGGCATTCGAGACGAAGAGATCGAGCCGGCCGAAGGCAGCCTTCACATCCGCGACGAGAGCGGCATGGCTGTCGATCGCCGAAACGTCATGCTTGAAGAACCGCGCTGCAGCGCCGGCCTCTTCGAACAGCTTCAGCGCCTCGCCAACCGCCTCGTCCTCGGCAATGTCGGTGAAGGCGACGTCATGGCCCGCCTTTGCGAGGGCGATACCGATGGCGCGGCCGATGCCGCGCCTTGCGCCGGTGATCAGGGCGACGGGACGCGTCATCTCACTCTCCCCGGTAATGCGGCGCGCGCTTCTGCTGGAAAGCGGCAACGCCCTCCTTCACATCCTCGGTGTAGGAGACGAGCGAGCTCGCCAGCGCCTCCATGATCGCGCTGCTATCCTCGTTCTCGGCGGCGTTGATGAGCTGCTTGACGACGAGGTTCGCCACCGGCCCGCGCTGGCTGACGCGCTCGGCCATCGCCTGCGCCGCCGCGAGCGCCCCGCCCTTATCGACCACCTGATCGACGATGCCGAGCGTCAGCGCCGTCTCGGCGGTGACGATCTCGCCGGTCAGCGCCAGCCGGCGCGCGACCTGCCCGCCCAGCCGCTTCACCAGGCGCTGCGTGCCGGACCAGCCGGGGATCATGCCGAGCCCGGTCTCGGGCAGGCCGATCTTGGCCTGCACCTCGCAGATACGGATATCGGCGGTAACGGCGAGCTCGAGGCCGCCGCCCAGCGCATGGCCGTTCATCGCGGCGATGACCGGCGGCTTCATCCGCGCCAGCTTGTCGAAGGCGCGGTGGCCGGAGCGCACCCAGCCCTGCCCCATCTCCAGCGGCGACAGCCCGCCCCAGGCGACGATGTCGCCGCCGGCGCAGAAGGCCTTGCCCTCCCCGGTCAGGATGACGGCGCGCACCGAGCGGTCGGCATCGATCGCGTCGGCGAAGCGGCCGAGCAGCCCGACCATGACATCGTCGAGCGCGTTGAGCTTTTCCGGCCGGGCGAGCGTGATCGTCGCGATGCCGGAGGCGATGTCGAGGCGGGCGGGGTCGCTCATGCTGCCCTCCTGGGAACGTTGAGGCCGATCAGGGCCTCGTCGAACAGCGCGGCATCCATCAGCTTCGGCGGCTTGGGCACCAGCAGCGGGAACTCGCTCTGGCTGAGGATGTCGCGCTCAAGATCGACGCCCGGCGCGATCTCGGTGACGACGATGCCTTCCGGCGTCAGCTTCATCACGCAGCGCTCGGTGATGTAGGTCACGTCTTGACCTTGCGCGACAGCGCGCGGCCCGGAGAAGGAGATGTGCTCGACGGCCTCGACGAGCTTCTTCACCTTGCCCTCCTTCTCGATGACGAGCTTGCCATCGGCGATCGCGAGCTTGGCCGCGGCGCTGAAATAGCCGGAGAAGACGATGCGCTTGGCCCGGGCGGTGATGTCGATGAAGCCGCCGGCGCCGGCCGTGACGTGAGGACGCACACCAAGCTTCGAGACGTTGACGCAGCCCTGCCTGTCGATCTGCAGGAAGGAGAGCAGCGACATGTCGAAGCCCGCCCCCTGGAAATAGGTGAACTGGTAGGGAGACGGCACGATCGCCTCGGCATTGGAGGCGCAGCCGAACTGGAATTCGAGCAGCGGCACGCCGCCGACGGCGCCCTGCTCGATCACCCAGGTCACGGCGCCGTGCTGGCCCTCCTCGATCAGGATGCGCGGGACATTGGCCGAGATGCCGAAGCCGATATTGACGGCATCGCCGTGGCGCAGTTCCTGCGCCACACGCCGCGCGATCACCTTTGCAACGTCCAAGGCCGGTGTCTCGAAGCTCGACAGCGGCCGCCGCACCTCGCCGGAGATGGCGGGGTCGTAGACGGTCTGCGTCGTCTGCATCTGGTCGGGCGCGACCACGATCGCATCGACGAGGATGCCGGGCACGAAGACGGCCTGCGTGTTGAGGCTGCCCGCCTCGACCACGCGCTTCACCTGCGCGATGACGACGCCGCCATTGTTGCGCACGGCCAGCGCCTGATCGAGCGGCCCGAGCAGGCCACCCTCATGCTCGTAGGACAGGTTGCCGCGCTCGTCGGCCGTGGTGGCGCGGATGATCGCGACTTGCGGCACGATGCTGCGGAAATAGAGCCAGTCCTCGCCGTCGAATTCGACGCGGCTGACGATCGGCTCGGCCATGGCGCGCGCATTCATGGCGCAGCCCTGGTGCTTGGGATCGACGAAAGTGTCCATGCCGATCTTGGTCAGCACGCCCGGTCGCTTGGCGGCGGCTTCGCGATGCATGTCGAACAGAATGCCGCTCGGGATATTGTAGGCCGGGATCTCGTTGCCCGTGACCATCTTCCAGATCGCCGGCGGCTCGGCCGAGGACGGGCCGGAGGGGTAGGAGCCGCCCATGATCCGGGCCAGCAGGCCGGGCTTTGCGATGTGATCGACGCCCTTGACGCCCCACATGTCGCCGGCGGCGATGGGGTGCAGCGTGGTCAGATTGCGCGGATGGCCGGACGCATCGAAGCGCCGGCCGATCGCCGCCAGCACCGCGTCCGGGCAGCCAAGCCCCGAAGAGGAGGAGACAGTGACGATCGCGTCGTCCGGGATCAGAGCGGCGGCTTCGTCGGCGGAGAGGATGCGGGGAAAGGCCATGGTTTTTGTCTCTGGATGAACGTTTCAGCCGGCGGCAGCGAGCGCACGCTGATAGGCGCCGCAGGATTCGCGGATGACGAGGTTGGCGGGGCCGATGAAGCTTTCCGGCTCGGCGGCGGGATCGGCGATCTGCTTCAGCAGCAGCGCGGCGGCGCGTTCGCCGAGCCCGACGGGATCGACCGCGACGGTGGTCAGCGCCGGCGAGACATGGCGCGCCTCGCTGGTGTCGTCGAAGCCGACGATGGCGATGTCGCGGCCGACCACGAGCCCGTGCCGCGCCGCTGCCAGCATCGCGCCGATGGCGACGACGTCGTTATAGCAGACGACGGCGGTCGGCCGGTCTGCGAGGGAGAGCACCGCGCTCATCGCGCCGAAGCCGCCGTCGCGCGTCGGCATGCTCTCGAGATTGAGCGCCGGGTCGACATTGCGGCCGGCCGCTTCCATCGCCGAGAGGAAGCCGCCATGGCGCTCCTGCCGGACGACCATGGAATGCATGCCGCCGAGGAAGGCGATGCGCTCATGGCCGAGATTGATGAGATGACGCGTGACCCGGCTGGCGCCCGCGACGTTTTCCGGCACGACGAGACTCGCCTCAGCGCCCGGCAGGCGACGGATCGCCACCAGCAGCGCGGTGCCGGCCGCCTTGACCCAGTCGAGATGCTCAGGCCGCGTATCCAAAGCCGGGCAGAGAATAATGCCGCCAGCACCGTGCTCGCGCATCATCCGCATCACCTGCTCCTGCCGCACCACGCTCTCGGCGGTATTGGCCATGAAGGCGACATAGCCCGCCATCTGGAGCACCTTCTCCACCCCAATGGCGAATTCGGCGAAGAACGGATTGGAGAGGTCGTTGAGGACGAGGCCGACGATATGGGACTGCGCATTGCGCAGATTGGCCGCGCCGCGATTATAGACATAGCCCAGCCGGTCCATGGTCTGGAGAACCTGCTGGCGCGTCTCGGATTTGACGCTGCCGCGCCCGGTCAGAACAAGCGAAACCGTCGATTTCGAGACGCCGGCGGCGTCCGCGATCTCGATGATCGTCACCTTTCCCTTGCTGCCTTTCGGCTGCGGCATCGTTTCATCCCTGAAGTGGCGTACGCCATTCTTATCTTGGAACGTTCCATTATCAGCCTTTGATCACCCACGCAATCTCCCTCTTTCAAACGATTTTATCGCCATGTATAACGCCTCCAGCACGTTTCATTGATGGAACGTTCCAATAATCAAGATCGGAGGAAGCGATGGCCGAGATCACCCTGCCCCGCATGGACGGCAGCAGCGAGCGCTACAGGCTGGCCCCGCCCTCGCCATTTCCGCGCACCGCGCCGGCGAACGGCGTCCGCACCGTCTATGCTGCCGCCCATGTCGTCGCCGACCCGCTGAAGCTCCAGGAGCCCTGGCGCGTGCCGGCGGTCGATTGGGACGCCACCCTCACCTTCCGGCATCACCTCTGGGGCCTCGGCTTCAAGATCGCCGAAGCGATGGACACCTCGCAGCGCGGCATGGGGCTGGACTGGCCGAACGCCGCCGAGTTGATCACCCGCGTCCTCGCCGAGGCCAAGGTAACGCCGGGCGCCGATCTCGCCTGCGGCGCCGGCACAGACCAGCTCGATCCGCAAGCCGCGCGCAGCCTCGACGACGTGATCCGCGCCTATGAGGAGCAGATCGGCCATATCGAGGAGCACGGCGGCAAGATCATCCTGATGGCCAGCCGGGCGCTCTGCCGCGTCGCCAAAAGCCCGGAGGACTACCTCTCCGTCTACAGCCACCTCATCCGCCAGTGCCGCGGCAGGGTGATCCTGCACTGGCTCGGCGAGATGTTCGACCCCGCGCTCGCCGGCTACTGGGGCAGCCGCGACTTCAAGCCGGCCATGGAGACGGTGCTCACCCTGATCCGTGAGCACGCCGCCAAGATCGACGGCATCAAGATCTCGCTGCTCGACGCCGGCAAGGAGATCGAGATGCGTCGCCTCCTGCCCGAGGGCGTCGTGATGTATACCGGCGACGACTTCAACTATGCCGAGCTGATCGGCGGCGACGCGCAGGGCTTCTCGCACGGCCTGCTCGGCATCTTCGATCCGATCGCCCCGGCCGCAGCCGCGGCCTTCGCCAAGCTGGAAGGGGGCGACCGCGCCGGCTTCCACACCATCCTCGATCCGACCGTTGCGCTGTCGCGCCGGCTCTTCGAGGCACCGACGCAGCATTACAAATGCGGTGTCGTCTTCCTCGCCTGGCTCGGCGGCTTCCAGAACCATTTCCGCATGGTCGGCGGCGCCGAATCTGCGCGCGGCATCCTGCATTATGCCGATCTCTTCCGCCTTGCCGACCAAGCCGGGCTCTTCGTCGATCCCGAGCTCGCGGGGCACCGCATGGCGCATCTCTGCGCCCTCAACGGCATCGCCTGAGGAGAAAGCCATGCACGCCCCTCTGCTCGACGCCGAGATCTACGACCAGATCCGTGAGACCGCCCGGCGCTTCGCCGAGGATGTCGTCAAGCCCGTCGCCATCGATCTCGACCGCGACGAGACCTTTCCCGCCGAGATCTACCGACGGATGGGAGAACTCGGCCTGTTCGGTATCACCGTGCCGGAGGAGCATGGCGGTGCCGGGCTCGACGCCTTCGCCTATGCGATCGTGATGGAGGAATTGTCGCGCGGCTATTCCTCCGTCGCCGACCAATGCGGCCTCGTCGAACTCATCGGCACGCTGCTCACCCGCTACGGTACACCCGAGCAGTTGAGGCACCTGCCTGACATCCTCGCCGCGAAAACCCGCATCGCCTATTGCCTGACCGAGGCCGAAGCCGGCTCCGACCTCTCAAACGTCCGCACCGTCGCGCGCGAGACCGCCGAGGGCTACGTCATCGACGGCGGCAAGCTCTGGATCCACAACGCGCCGGTCGCCGATCTCGGCTTCGTGCTGGCCTCGACCGATCCCGCCGCCGGCCATCGCGGCATGAGCATCTTCCTAGTCGATCTCCATGCGCCGGGCGTCTCGCGCGGGCCGAAGGAGCACAAGATGGGCCAGCGCGCGAGCCAGGTTGGCGCGCTGACCTTCGACGGCGTGACCGTACCGCGAGAAGCGCTGCTGGGACCCAAGGGGCGCGGCTTCCACATCATGATGAGTGTGCTGGAGAAGGGGCGCGTCGGCATCGCCGCGCTGGCGACCGGCATCGCGCAGGCGGGGCTCGAGGCGGCGCTCGCCTATGCACGCGACCGGCGCCAGTTCGGCAAGCCGATCCTCGACAATCAGGGCCTGCAGTGGATGCTGGCCGACATGGCCAAGGACATCGCCGCCGCCCGCGCCCTCGTCGAGCGCGCCGCGCTCTTGATCGACCACGGCAAGCCCGCGACCTCCGCCTCCTCGATGGCAAAGTGCTTCGCCAGCGACATGGCAGTAGCGCAGACCGCCAACGCCGTGCAGATCTTCGGCGGCTCAGGCTATATCCGCGGCTTCGAGGTCGAGCGGCTCTACCGCGATGCCAAGATCACCCAGATCTACGAGGGCACCAACCAGATTCAGCGCACCATCATCGCGCGGGAGCTGATCAAGGGCGCCTGACGGCGCCAGGCGCGCTGGAGAAGCGACAGGCGCCCCAGCAGAGGTGGTCACGATCGGACCGGGCGCCGCCCGTGCTCCGCCATGCCTGAAGAATGCGTCAGGCCACCAGGACGACGACGTCGTCCTGCCGCGCATAAAAACTCTGCGAATGGCATCGCTTCAGATGTGCCTCGCGCAGCTCGAGCGCCGCATCGGACAGCTCGGGCGAATGGTGGACGCAGGCAAGGCGCTTCGCCCCGGCAGCCTCCAGCAGGCGCAGTCCCGCTTGCCAGGTCGAGTGCCCCCAGCCGCGATGCGGGTCGTAGTCGGTCGCTTCGTCCCACATCGCGTCGTAGACGAGAAGATCGGCGCCTCGGCAGAAGGCGGTGAACGCCGGGTCCGCATCATCGCCGGCATGTTCATGATCCGTCAGGATCACAAGTGTCTGCCCGCCATAGCGGAACCGAAAACCGGCCGCGCACGGATCATGCTGCAGCGCGATCGTCGCGACGTCGATGCCCGAAAGACCGAGATCGCCACCCGCCGTGAAGCTCGAAAAGCGAACCCGGCTGGGAGCCTGGGCAAAGCTGACGGGGAAGAACGGTTCACTGAACAGAGCCGACAGATTCGCCTCGGCACGCGCTGCCGTGCAGGCCGGCACATGCATCGCAATCTCGCCGGGCATGCGCCAGAGCGGCGCGAATGCGGTCAGGCCGATGACATGGTCGAGATGGAGATGGCTGAACAGGAGCGTCGCATCACGCTCCCCGGCAGCTGCCATGGCCTGCCCGAGCCGGCGCAGTCCGGATCCTGCATCGACGATGACACGGCGACCGGCGATCCGGACCTCGAAGCACGTCGTATCCCCGCCGAAACGATTACAGGAGCGGCCGGAAACCGGAATCGATCCACGCGTTCCCCAGAACCGGATGCCGAAGCTGCAATCGAGCAACCGCGCCGTCTCAGTCACGCGCCGGGCCTTCGAGCTCGCGCTTGGAAACAATCGCGACATTGTCCTGCAATCGCTTGACCATCAGCCGCATGACGGAGAGCGTCATGTCCGGAAATTCTTCCATCAAGGCGATGAACACCTCCTTACGGAGCTTCAACGCGGTCAATTCGCTGGTCGCCCGGATGGTCGCCGATCTGACCTCTCCGGTGACGACTCCCATCTCGCCGACGATCGCAGGAGCCTCGATCCGGGAAACGCAAACGGCGTTCTCCGGAGGTCCGATCAGGACGTTCGCGGTGCCGGCTATCACGACATAGGCCGCATCGGATTCCGCCCCCTGCTCGAACAGCAGGTCGCCGGCGGCGAAAACGGTTCGCTCGCTGGTAAAGGCCAGCAGCTTGATGCGCGCAAGATCGAGATTGGCAAAGATCGGCACGGCTCTTAGCGCTCTGACATCGTCACGCTCGCTGCCTACCTCGTCGATCGGTGCCCCGGCCGCCGCGGGTTGCAGGCCGGGAACCGGGCGCAGCCTGGCGCCGTCGAAGACGACGGAGAGGTCCATGGGAATATCACCGTCGTCATCACGCGCGACGACGATCAGGGTCCTGCCCTTCATCGCATCGCGAAGGCGCCGCAAGATTGCCTTGCCCTCCGTCGGGCTCAAGCTGCTCAAGGCGTTGTCGAGGATCAGCAGCGCGGGGCGCTTGATCAGGCAGCGTGCCAGAGCAACCTGGGCTTTGACCGCCGGGAACAGCAGGCGGCCAGCATAGCCGGCCGGCTGCGCAAGGCCGATCCGGAAAATCTCGTGATCGAGCCCGAGCTCGGTCATGGCATCGCGAACGGCCTCGTCGACCCGCTCGCGGACACCGGCGCTCGCTTGCGTCACCCGCCCGAACAGGATGTTCTCGCGGACCGATGCGGCTCCCCATTCACCGGAGTCGTAGAAATCGATGATCTTTGCGGCGTCCTGCGAAATGCGTGCGCGAAAGGCGTGACGTGCCAGCAGGATGCGCCTTTTCATCCCCTCGTCGAGAAGGCCGAGGCGGTGCAGCGGCTCGGCGTAGAGAAACGACAGCCCCAGGAACCGGGCCCGATCAGTCTCGTCGATCTGCCCGGCCTCGGCCCGCGCCAGGCGCTCGCGATAGGCGGGAAACTCCTCTGCGGCGATGAAGGAAAAGCTATCGAGAAGGAGGTGGTCCGGGGTCAGATCCGAGAAGATTTCGAGCATGGTCGCGGCGATGCGCAGACCGACCGTCGTCAGATCATCGCTCAGGGCAAGCGAGTCGAGAACGTCCTGCGTCAGCGCATGCTCGGCCAGCCTGGTTCCGCTGATCGCGGCATCGTTCGGAACGCCGAAGAGGATGTTTTCGCCGATCGTGGCGGTGTGGATGTAGTGCGTCGCATCGTAGGGCTCGACGGCATCCTGCGCTCCTCGTGCAGCCAGTACCTTGCGGATATGCGCCCGGATTTCCCCCAGCCGGCCGACCAGAACGGGGACTTCGTCCGCGTTGGGTCTGCTAGCGAGGCCATAGCGGAACACGACGCCGGAAAGACCGACGATGTGCAGCGTTGCAGCCAGTTGAGCTGCCGACAGCTCGTCGTCGGCCGTTCCCAAGGTCTCGCCTTCCCTGGTCGGACCCACATCGCGATCTGTCTTCGAGGCGTGACCGCGCAGGCCGTAGACGATGTTGTCGCGCAGGGTTCCATCGAAGATCGCCGGCTCACTGCCCGCATAAGCGATGCAGCGGCCGCGAGCCGCCTCGGAAATCCTGTCGAGCGAGACATCGCCGATCTTGAGCGCGCCACCGCTCGGCGTCAGCCGTCCGCCGAGGATGCGCGCGACGCAACCCGCGCCCTCTCCCATTCCCGACAGCAGGACATGCTGCTTCAGCGGCAGTGTCAGGGAAACCCGGTCGAGCATTCGGTCGCCCGTGGCGCTGACCGCGCTGAGCCCCTGCAAGGCGATCACGCCGGTCTCGGGGAATTGGTGGCTGACCGGCTCCCTTTGAGTTGACGGAGCGGAGAGTGCGAACTGCTCCGTAACCTGCTGAAACTTGGCTTCGACATCGAGACGCTGCTGATCCCAGTCGATGAGGTCCTTCACGGGCGGCGGCAGGTCGCGATAGGCCGCGATCACCGCCACAAGCTGGCCGATCCCGAGATTCCCGGTCAGGGTGGCGTAGCCGCCGATCGTGTAGAACAGGAACGGGGTGATCTGCGCCATCAGATTGTTGAGGGCTTTGACGGCGAATTTCCGCCCGTACAGCCGGTAGCGAATGCCGAACAGAGTTTCGAGCCGTTGTGCGACCTGTCCGCGTTCAAGCGCGGCGGTCCCATGATTGGAAACCTCGTCCAGCGTCTCGACCACCTCCCCGATCTTGCCAGCCAAGGCGCGGGAAGCGATTTGGCGCTGCTTGCCAAGCCGGATCTGCTCTCGCCGCAGCCGCGGAATGACCAGAACCTGCGAGGAGATCATCGCGACGGCGACAAGGCCGAGCAGAGCATTCTGCATCAGGATGAAGATGAGTGCAGTCAGGGCCTGCCCGCCCAGGAAGACCGGCTGAACGAACGCATCTCCGACGAAGCCACCGACGGGCTCGACCTCATCCTTGATGATCGAGGCGGCTTCCGAAGGCTTCAAACGCTGACGCTGCTCGGGCGTCGACAAAAGCAAGGACGAAAACAGATCGAAGCGGAGCCGCTGCAGTAATCTCTCACCGAGAGCCCCCTTTTTCATGTTGATGATATACTTGAAATACCCATTGATAACGATCAATATAAGAAATAAAAAAGACAGAATGAAAAGATACGAAATACGATCGACTCTAATTCCTCCGGATTTTATTTCCAATCCGAACAGACTTATACCCGTATCGAACGGCATAAATATCGCATATTCTTTTCCATCATCGAAAGCTTTTCCCTGCAATGCACCAGATATGATATATTTCGGCAGTTCAAGAGAAAGATAATAAAATGGCAGAGATAAAACAACAATCGAGATAATTCCGACCTGATCACGGTAGCTATTCTTCCATATATAGGAAAAAAGCTGGTTCACATGGGGCATTATTTTTCCCGCTTCGAAACGCACACGAGTCTTAGGCGCCTCAAGCCGTGGAATAAAACGCACTTCTATGAATACGAGGGCGAAGCGATACGATCCAGGCGGAGCATCTATAGAGTATTCAAATCAAAAGGAGACGGGCTCCTAAGCCCGTCTTCAGGTCGTCAGCCCGTCGCAAGCTTCGCCGCGATCTGCGCGACGTGGCGACCCTGATAGCGGGCGCCGGCAAGCTCGTTCTCGGACGGCTGGCGCGAGCCGTCGCCGCCGGCGATGGTGCTGGCGCCGTAAGGAGAACCGCCGCTGATCTCGGCCATCGTCATCTGACCCTGGAAAGCGTAGGGCAGGCCGACGATGACCATGCCCTGATGCAGCAGCACGATCTGGGTCGAGAGGATCGTGCTTTCCTGCCCGCCATGCTGCGTGGCGCTCGAGGAGAAGACGCTGCCGACCTTGCCGACAAGCTTGCCCTGGAGCCAGAGGCCGCCGGTCTGGTCGAGGAAGTTCTTCATTTGCGCCGGCATGTTGCCGAAGCGGGTGGGCACGCCGAGGATGATCGCGTCGTAGCCGGGGAGTTCGTCGATCGTTGCGATCGGGGCGGCCTGATCGAGCTTGAACCCCGATTTGCGGGCGATTTCCTCCGGCACGAGTTCCGGCACGCGCTTGACCACCGCTTCCGCGCCGGCCTCGCGTACGCCTTCGGCGACCGCCTGCGCCATCGCCTCGATATGTCCGTAGCTGGAATAGTAGAGAACCAGAACCTTCGTCATGAGAGCGATCCTCCTTTGGGTGCCAGCCGCCGGGGCCGCCGGCCCTGGCGGCAGCAGGTTAAGGAAGCAGCCTCATCGTCCGTTGACAAGGGCGCCAGGCGAGCCGCGCCAAACGTCGCGCAGCGTCGGCCCGCCCGAAAGCGACCGGAGAACCGGGCCGGCTATCACGCGGGCCACGATCGATCCTTGACTTGGCGCAAACAGCGCGCTTCATTCGCTACAAGCATCAACTCGATAAGTTGATGCATAGAGAGAATTGCTATGACCCAGACCACAGGTCCAGAGGCGTCTCCCTGGCTCGATGCGAAAGCCCTGATCGCGGCGCAAGCGCGCGCCAACATCATCGAAATGAGCCGCCAAGCCGAGGCCGCCGTAATCCAACCCCGCGATCCCGGTGGATTTCCCGCACAGTGGCGCATCGCGATGGCAGCGCGCATCGCGGCCCTGAACGGCCTGACGGATCTGGCCAAGCACTATCTCGCATTGATTGCTGAGCCGGCTTTTCATGACCTTGCCGATCCTGCCCAAACCGGCAGCGATGCGCGGGAACGGGCCGTCGTTGCCTTCATGGACAAGGTCGCCGCCGAGCCGCGTGCGGTCGTCACCGGGGATATCGGCGGGCTGAAGTCGGCTGGCGTCGCCGAGGCCGACATCGTGCGCCTTTGCGAACTCAATGCCTTCATGAGCTACCAGTGCCGCGTCTTCGCCGGGCTCGCTGTACTCAAGGGAGCTGCGGCATGAGCCGGGTCGTCCATCGCTTCACCCGCACCGTCCCGGAATGGCAGCCTCGGGTCACCCCGGTCGATCTGGCCAGCGCCACCCCCGAGCAGCGCGACGCGCTGAAGATCACGCCGTCGAACACCAAGGTCTCGGACTATGTGCTAGTCTTGGCGCATGATCCGGAGACGCTGGCGGTGCGCTCTCCGCTGTTCAACGCGATCATGTACGATCCCGGCGGCATGAGCCGGGCCGAGCGCGAGCTCGGCGCCATCGGCGCCTCGATCGTCAATCGCTGCATCTATTGTGCCGCCGTGCATGCTTCCCGCCATGCACAGCTCAGCAAGGACACGGCCGTCACCGACGAGCTCTTCGCGCGTGGCGAACAGGCAAAGCTTTCGCCGCGCGACCAGGCGATCTTCGACTTCTCGGTCAAGCTCTCGCAATCGCCCCCGGCGGTCACCGAGGCTGATGCCGCCAAGCTGCGCGAGGCCGGCATCAGTGAGGCCGAGGCGGTCGACCTCATCCTCTCCACGGCGCTGTTCGGCTGGGCCAACCGCCTGATGCACGTGCTCGGCGATCCCGTCCGTAACGACTGACGCAATGAGCCGCCTCAAGACCCTCGAGGCGTATCTGCAGGTTGCCTCACTGGGCAGCGTCACCGCGGCGGCGCGCCATCTCGGCGTGTCGCAACCTTCGGTGAGCCGGATGATCCAGGAGCTGGAGCGCGACCTCGGCCAGCCGCTCTTCGAGCGCGCCGGCCAGCGGCTGGTCCTGACGCCGAAGGGCATGGTGCTGCGCGACGATGTCGAGCGGGCGCTGGCCGGTTTCGTCAATCTGTGGGAGCGTGCCCGCGAAGTCGTCGGCGAGGCCGAGCCGCCTATCCGGGTTTCCGCAGTCTCCGCCCTTGCCTTCGGGCTGCTGACCGATGCCTGGAAGGCGATCGGATGCCTCGACGAGCCGCCGCGGCTCGCAATCGAGGTCGAGAATCCCGACCGCGTCCAGAACTCCGTGATGTCTGGCACTGCCCAGATCGGCGCGACCAGCGCGCCCTTGCTGCATCGCGATCTCACCGTCGAGTGGCTGGGCACCGCGCCTTGCGTCCTGGCCGTGCCCGAAGGCGACCCGCTGGCGCGTCGCGAAGGGCCCGTCGAGCTGCAAGCGCTCGCCGGGCGCAGTCTCGTCGGCATGTCGATGCGCCGCGGAGTGCCCGCGCGCATTCGCGCAGCCCTCAACGCAGCCGGCGTCGATGTTCGCGTCCGGGTCCGCACCACCTCGACGATCAATGCGCTCTCCTTCATCGAGGCCGGAGCAGGTGTGGCGATCGTCGAGCCGCTGACATTGACCGGCCGCCCGACGCCGGGCGTCCGCATCCTGCCGCTGGCGACGCCGATCCCCTATTGCTTCGGGGTGGTGACGGCACGCGGCGTCGCCGTCCCCGACAAGGCCCGCGAGCTGATCGCGGCGCTGCAGATTGCGGCGCAGGAGCGGCTGGACGATTTCACCCTGATCCCGCCCGAGGAGCACCACGCCCTCCTCGCCTCGCTGACCAAACAGGAGATGCGGCTGTGACAGCCGATCAAGACAATTTTCCCGAGGGGCTGGCAGCGCTGAACCGCCGCGTCGCCCGCGAACTCGAACTGCTGACTCTCCCGGCCGCCCAGTGGGTGCCCGCGCGCAGCGCCGAGGGCGAGCCGCTGCTCGACGTCGCGGTCATCGGCGCCGGCATGGCCGGGCTGGCAGCGGCAGGCGCGCTGCGCAACATCGGCGTGCGCGCCGTCAATTACGATCGCCGCCCGAAGGGCTTCGAAGGCCCCTGGGCAACGACCGCGCGCATGGAGACGCTGCGTTCGCCCAAGACCCTGACGGGGCCGGCGCTCGGCATTCCATCGCTGACCTTCCGGGCCTGGTTCGAGGCGCAGTTCGGCGCCGAGGATTGGGAGCAGCTCGACAAGATCCCGCGCCTGATGTGGATGGATTATCTGCGCTGGTTCCGCGACGTGCTGCGCCTCGATGTCCGCAACGGCCATGACGTCACCGCGATCCGCCTGCATCCGGACCATATCGCGGTCGAGATGGCGACGGAGAAGGGGCCTCGCCATGTGCGCGCCCGCCATGTCGTGCTGGCGACCGGCCGTGACGGGCTCGGCGGTCCGGTCGTGCCCGAGCTCGCCCGCGATCTGCCGCGCGAGCGTTGGGCCCATTCCTCCGACCCCAATGATTACGCCGAGCTGCGCGGCAAGCGCGTCGCCGTCATCGGCGCTGGCGCCTCGGCGATGGACAGCGCCGGCACGGCGCTCGAAGCCGGCGCGGCGCAAGTCGACCTGCTGATCCGGCGTCGGGACCTGCCGCGCATCAATCGCGGCAAGGGCATGGGCCATGCCGGCGCCGTTGCCGGGTATCGCTATCTGCCCGATGACTGGAAGTGGCGGATCAACAGCTATGTCGCTCGCGAGCAGGTGCCTCCCCCGCGCGCCAGCGTCCTGCGCGTCTCCGGCCATCCCAACGCCTTCTTCCGGCTCGGCACCTCGCTGGTCTCGGCCCGGATGGAAGGCCATGAGGTCGTCCTTGAGACCAGCATCGGCCCGATGCGGTACGACTTCGTCATCTTCTCGACCGGCTTCAAGGTCGATTGGGGCAATCGTCCCTTCCTCTCGGAAATCGCCGCATGCGCCCGCAACTGGGTCGATCGCGGCGTTCCGCCCGATGCGGAGGAGAGCCTCGGCGCCATGCCCGATCTCGGCCCGGCCTTCGAGTTCCTGCCCAAGATTCCCGGCACCTGCCCCGGCCTCGCCCGTGTGCACTGCTTCTGCTATCCGGCGATGATGTCCCACGGCACCGTGTCCGGCGACATTCCGGCGATCAGCGACGGAGCCCTGCGGCTTTCGCAGGCCATCGCCGGGCGACTCTATGTCGAGGATGTGGAGAGCCATTTCCAGCGCGGGCAGGACTACGCTGAGCCCGAGATCTTCGGCGACGAGTGGGTGCCGATCCTGCCTGAAGAGACGGCGGTTCCGGTCTGATGCTTGGCTGGCTGCTCCAACGTATCGCGCAAGCGCTCCTCGTCATCGTGGCGATGTCGCTCGTCGTGTTCCTGGGCATGCACGCCATTGGCAATCCCGCCGACATTCTGCTTGCGCCTGACGCGACGCAGGCCGACCGTGCCGAGCTCATCGCGCAGCTCGGCCTCGATCGCCCGCTCTGGCAGCAATATCTCAGCTTTGCAGCGAGTGCGCTGCGGGGCGATCTCGGCCGCAGCTTCGTCTACAACGTCCCAGCTGTGACGCTGATCCTGCAGCGCCTGCCGGCAACGCTCGAACTTGCCTTCGCCGCGACGATCTTCGCGATCACCCTCGGCGTGCCGCTCGGGCTCTATGCCGGGCTCTATCCCGAGCGCCCATTTTCGAAGCTGATCCAGACCGGCAGCATCCTCGGCTTCTCACTGCCGACCTTCTGGGTCGGGCTCCTGCTGATCATGACCTTCAGCGTGTCGCTCGGCTGGCTTCCGGCAAGCGGGCGCGGCCAAACGGTGCGTGTCTTCGGCGTCGAATGGTCCTTCCTGACACTGAATGGCTGGCGCCACCTGCTGCTGCCGGCGATCAACCTGTCGCTGTTCAAGGTCTCGCTGGTGATCCGGCTGACGCGGGCCGGCGTGCGCGAGGTGCTGCCGCTCGATTACGTCCGCTTTGCGCGGGCGAAGGGGCTGCGCCGCGGCCGGATCGTCATGATGCACATCCTGCGCAACATCATGATCCCGCTGGTGACGGTGCTCGGGCTCGAGCTCGGCTCGACCATCGCCTTCGCGGTTGTGACCGAGAGCATCTTCGCCTGGCCGGGCTCCGGCAAGCTCATCCTCGACAGCATCAACGCGCTCGACCGGCCGGTGGTCATGGCCTACCTGCTCGTGGTCGTGACGCTCTTTGTCGTCATCAATCTCGTCGTCGACATTCTCTACCGCATCCTCGATCCGCGCGTCCGCGAGGAGGCCTCGGCATGACGAGCGTTCCCGTCGTCACCGGCCGCCGCCCCGCGATCAGCGCGCTCATCCGCTTCCTGCGGGCGCCTGCGGCCGTGATCGGGCTTGGCCTGCTGACGCTGCTGATCCTTGGCGCCGTCTTCGCCGCACAGATCGCGCCGCAGAACCCCTTCGACCTCGCGGCCATCGACGTGCTCGACGCAAGGCTTCCACCCGGCTCGGCCTCCTCGGGCGGCGATCTCACCTATTGGCTCGGCACCGACGGCCAGGGCCGCGATCTCTTCTCCGCCATCCTCTACGGACTGCGCACCAGCCTCACGGTCGGCGTCGGCTCGGCGGTGCTGGCTGGCATTCTCGGCATCCTGCTCGGCCTGATCGCGGCCTGGAGCGGCGGGTTCGTCGATGCGCTGATCATGCGGCTCGTCGACCTGCTGATGTCACTGCCCTCGATCCTCGTTGCGTTGCTGATGCTCGCGCTGCTGGGCCGGGGCATCGGCAATGTCGTGCTGACGCTGGTGCTGCTGGAATGGGCCTATTACGCCCGCACGGCGCGCGCCCAGGCGCTGGTCGAGCGCAAGCGCGACTATTTCGAGGCGGCGCGGGGGCTGGGGCTTCCGACCTCGCGCATCCTGCTGCGCCATGTCCTGCCCAACTGCCTGCCGCCGCTGCTCGTCATCGCCGCCTTGCAGGTCGCGCGCGCGATCACGCTGGAGGCGACGCTCTCCTTCCTCGGCCTGGGCGCCCCGGTGACGCAGCCCTCGCTGGGCCTGCTGATCGCCAACGGCTTCCAGTTCATGCTCTCGGGCGAATACTGGATCAGCTTCTTTCCGGGCCTGACGCTGCTTACCGCCATCGTCGCGATCAATCTGGTCGGCGACCGCCTGCGCGAGGTGCTCGATCCGAGGGCGCTGAAATGACCGCGCCGCTGCTCGAAGTCCTTAATCTGCGCACCCGCTTCCGCACGGATCGCGGCGATCTCGACGCCGTGCGCGACGTCTCCTTCACGCTGCGTGCCGGAGAGACGCTCGGCCTCGTCGGCGAGAGCGGCTCGGGCAAGTCCGTGACCGGCTTCTCGATCATGGGGCTGATCGATCCGCCCGGCCGGATCGTCGGCGGCGAGATCCTGTTCCGCGGGCAGGACCTGACAAAGCTCGACGAGGAGAGCCTGCGCCGCCTGCGCGGCAACCGCATCGCCATGGTCTTTCAGGACCCGATGATGACGCTGAACCCGGTGCTCCGGATCAGCACGCAGATGATCGAGACGATCCGCGCCCACGAAACGATCGACGAGGCCTCGGCCCGCATCCGCGCGCGGGATCTGCTGGGCGCTATGGGCATCCCGAGCCCGGAGGCGCGGCTCGACGCCTATCCGCATCAGCTCTCGGGCGGCATGCGCCAGCGCGTCGCCATCGCCATCGCACTGATCAACCGGCCCGACCTGATCATCGCCGACGAGCCGACGACCGCGCTCGATGTCTCGATCCAGGCGCAGATCCTGGCCGAGGTGCAGCAACTGACCCGCGAGAGCGGCACTGCGCTGCTCTGGATCACCCACGACCTCTCGGTCATCGCCGGCATCGCCGACGAGATCGCCGTGATGTATGCCGGCCGCATCGTCGAGCAGGGTGGCGCCGATGCGGTTCTCGACCGGCCGAGCCACCCCTACACGGCCGGGCTGATCGGCAGTCTGCCGGGCGCGAGTGCGCCGGGCTCGATGCTGGTCCAGATTCCCGGCACCACGCCGGACATGGTCGACCCGCCTGATGGCTGCGCCTTCGGGCCGCGCTGCGCGCGCCGTGCCGATGATTGCGCCCGCCAGCCCGCCTTCACGCAAGGCGAACACAAGCTGCGCTGCTTCCACCCTCTCTCCGGCCCGGCTTCGCTCGCCGAGGTGGCGGCATGACGACGATCGCTTCCTCTTCCGCTCCCGCGCTTGAGACGCGCGACCTGAGCCGCCGTTTCGGCCGTGCGGACGGGCTTGCGGTCAAGCTGCGTCTCGCCAAGCGTCAGCCTGTCATCCATGCGCTCGACGGTATCGACCTCACCATCCCGACCGGCGAATTCGTCGGCCTCGTCGGCGAATCCGGCAGCGGCAAGTCGACCCTGGGGCGCATCGCTGCCGGACTGCTGCCGCCGAGCGGCGGCGATGTTCGCGTCTTCGGGCGCGATCCGCAGGGTGACCGCTCGGTTCATCGCGACGTGCAGCTCATCTTCCAGGACCCGCAGGCGAGCTTGAACCCGCGCATGCGCGTCGCCGCGGCGATCGGCGAGGCGCCGCTCGTCCACGGCATGGTCGGTCGCTCCGAACTCGACGACTATGTCTGCGCGCAGATGCGCCGGGCCGGGCTCGATCCCGCCTATCGCCAGCGCTTTCCGCACCAGTTCTCCGGTGGGCAGCGCCAGCGCATCTCGATCGCCCGTGCGCTCGCCATGCAGCCGCGCTTCCTGGTCTGCGACGAGTCGGTTGCCTCGCTCGACGTCTCGATCCAGGCTCAGATCCTGAACCTGTTCATGGAGCTGCGACGCGATCTCGACCTGACCTATCTCTTCATCAGCCACGATCTGCGCGTCGTCCAGCACATCGCCGACCGCGTCGTCATCATGTATCTCGGTCGCATCGTCGAGGACGCGCCCGCCGCTCGGTTCTTCGGCAGTCCCAACCACCCCTATACGCGCGGACTGCTGGCGGAGATCCCCGACCTGAAGCAGCGCCGGCGGGTCTATGCTCCGGTCAAGGGCGAGATTCCGAGCCCCGCCGCGCCGCCGCCCGGCTGCCATTTCCACCCGCGCTGCCCGGCCGCCTTCGCGCGCTGCCGTGTCGAAAAGCCCGTCCTGCGCGCGATCGCGCCGAGCCACCGTTCCGCCTGCCACCTCAACGACGCTTCCGCGGTTCCAGCCCGCGCGCAAACAGGAGAGATCGCATGACCAAACTGAGTAGGCTTGCCCTGTCCGCGGCACTGATCGTCGCCGCGGGGACCGCCCGGGCGGACGATCTGCGCATCGGCTTCGCCGATCCGGTCTCGGCCATCGATCCCCAGCTCAACAACTATGCCGGCGACCATTCGGTGGCGCAGCATTTCTGGCCCGCCATCGTCGCGCAGAAGACGATCGGCGGCCTGGCCCCCGGCCTCGCCTCGGCCTGGAAGAACACCTCGCCCACCACCTGGGAATTCAAGATCCGCGACAAGGCGGTCTGGACCGACGGCCAGCCGGTGACAGCCGAGGACATCGCCTTTTCCTACGAGCGCGCCCAGAACGTGCCGGGCTCTGCAGCGAGCTTCAAGAGCTTCCTGCGCAGTGTCGCCAAGGTCGAGGTCAAGGACCCGCATACGCTGGTGATCACCACCAAGGAGCCGGACCCGCTGCTGCCGATCAACATCTCCAGCATCTACATCGTCAGCAAGCATATCGGCCAGAAGGCGACGACCGACGACTACAACAGCGGCAAGGCGATGGTGGTCGACGGCCCCTATGCCTTCGTCAGCTACACGCCCGGCGACCGCGTCGAGATGAAGCGCAACGACACCTACTGGGGCGAGAAGGCCGAGTGGGACAAGGTCAGCTACCGCTATATCGCCAATCCGGCGGCGCGCACCGCGGCGCTGCTGTCGGGCGATGTCGACGTGATCGACAAGGTCTCGTTCTCCGACATCGAGAAGTTGGAGAAAAACCCCAAGGTCAAGGTCTGGTCCTATCCCGGTCTGCGCGCGCTGATCCTGCAGCCGAGCTTCAATCCCGCACCGTCGAAATTCCTCACGGACAAGGCCGGCAAGCCGCTCGACAAGAACCCGCTGCTCGACGCGCGTGTCCGCCAGGCGCTCAACATGGCGATCAACCGCGAGGCGATCGCCGACCGCGTCGCGCGAGGCGGCGTGACGGTCGCGACGCAGTGGATGCCGGAAGGCACCTTCGGCTACAATCCCGACTACGCCAAGATCGCGGTCGATCCGAACAAGGCGAAGGCTCTCCTGGCCGAGGCCGGCTATCCCAACGGCTTCAAACTGACCATGCATGTGCCGGGCGAGCGCTATCCGCTGGCGCCCGAGACCGCGCAGGCCGTCGCCCAGTTCTGGACCCGCATCGGCGTCGAGACCCAGGTCGAGGTCGTGCCCTTCTCGGTCTATGTCGGCGGCGCCAACAAGAACGAATACGCGATGAGCATCATCGGCTGGGGCAACGGCACCGGCGAGGGCACCTATGCCATGACCTCGATCCTGGCGACCGTCGATCCGGCGAAGGGGCTCGGCGCCTCGAACTGGGGCCGCTACAGCAATCCCAGGCTGGACGAGGCGCTCGCCAAGGCCGGCGCCGAATTCGACGATGCCAAGCGCGAAGCGATCATCAAGGACGCCGTCAAGGTAGTGATGGACGATGCCGGGATCATCCCGCTCTACCATTACAAGAACATCTGGGCGAGCCGGCCGGACCTCAAGGTCGTGCCCTGGAACAGCGACCGTACCGTCGCCATGCAGGTCAGCAAGGCGAAGTGACGGTCGCAGCTATGGCCGTCGCGCTGATCGTCGAACCCGCCGTCGAACTGATCGACGTGCCCCGCCGGATTGCCCTCTCCGGGTTGCCGGCGGGCGCCGAGGTGACCCTCGCAGCGGAAACGCTGCGGGGAGACCAGCTCTGGCGGGCAGACGCGGTCTTCATCGCCGCGGCCGATGGGACCGTCGACCTGATGCGGGATGCGCCGTTGCGCGGCGACTATGCCGGCGTCGAGCCAATGGGGCTGATCTGGGCCCAGACCGGGACCGGCGACCTGTTCGATCCCGACATGGCCCGTCCGCTGGAGACGACGCTCTCCGCCCGCCTCGGCGACCAGCCCGTTGCCTCGGCTGGCTTCACTCAGGTTCTGATGGCCGAGGGGGTCGTGCGCCGCCCCGTGTCAGAGGATGGGCTCGTCGGCACGCTCTTCCTGCCGGCGGGGGATGGGCCGCACCCGGCGATCATGATCCTCAACGGCTCCGGCGGCGGCATCAACGAACCGCGCGCGGCGCTCTGGGCCTCGCGTGGCGTCGCGGCACTGGCGCTCGGCTATTTCGGCGCGCCCGGCCTGCCGAAATACATCTCGAACACGCCGCTTGAATATTTCGCTGGAGGACTCGACTGGCTGCGCGCCGCGGTGCGCCCGAAGAACGATTTCGTCGCGGTCGCCGGGCAATCACGCGGCGGCGAGCTCGCGCTGCTGCTCGGTGCGAGCTTTCCCGAAAAGGTATCGGCGGTGCTGGGCTATGTGCCGAGCGCCTTCGTCCATGGCGGGCAGGCCGCCGCCGATCCTGCACCGGGACTCGGCCGCGACGGCCCCTGCTGGACGCTGGATGGCAAGCCGCTCGTCCATCAATGGCAGGACAACGCCACGGCGAGCTGGAAGCCCTATGACGAAGCCGCGGGTGTGCGCCGCAATGCCGATGCGATGCGCACGGCGCTCGGTGATCCCCGCGCAATGGCGCGCGCACGGATTCCGGCCGAGCGGATTGCCGGCCCGGTGCTGTTGCTCTCAGGCGGGGATGATGGTGCCTGGCCCTCGGACCTCTATTCCCTCATCGTGCAGTCGAGCCTGATGGCTGCTGGCCATCAGCATGAGGTCGTCTGGGAGAATTGGTCCGAAGCGGGGCATTCCATCCTGTTCCCCTACACCCCGGCCACGCGCATCTCCCATCGCCACCCGATGAACGGGACCTCTTCGACCATGGGCGGAACGCCCGCCGCGAATGCAGAGGCCAACGCAGGTGCCTGGGCCAGCGCCTATGCTTTTGTGAAGCGTCACTCCGGGCTGGCCGGCTGAGGGCAATGAGCGGAGCGGGTGCGCTTGCGCCGTGCCGCTTTGCTCTTGATGCCAGGCACACGCGGCGCCGGGCTTCGCCGTCTGCATCATGACGACCCCTGCCCTCGCCCTTCAGACGCTGACTGGCGCAGGCCTTTTCGTAAGGCGCGGTTGAGCCCTCTTTTGCCCGCCCAACATTAGATCGATGGCTTGCTCGCATTCAGGCGCCATCCCGCTCTAGTCCGCGGCAACGCCCTGCGACGTTCGAGACGGATCAACAGTCCCTGTGGCTAGCCGGATGACGAGCTTGCCCCCAGAACGCAGTTAAGTTTCATTAACCATGCAGTCGGGGGGCTTCATGTCGACGCGTCCTGCCAGATCGAGGTTGATCATGACCGGGTCGAACGTGGAGCTTACGGACTCAGCCGAAAGGCCGCGAGTGCGCGAGGCCCAGCTTACGTCAACCGCCGCACGGGAGACACCGAACCGGCAAACCCCGTCGGAAGCGAGTTGGCCATCAACCGATGTGGGCACGCTGTTGCTGCATTGGCTGACGGTGGGGGCCGTGATGGTGAGCCTCGCCACCGGATTGCGCATTTCCGCCGATGCGCTCGATGCCGTGATTTCGCGATGGATGGCGCCGATCTTGCCGCAGGGCGAGATCTGGAGCGTCCATATCATCGCCGGCCTCACGCTTTTCGGGGCATCGACGGCCTATCTCGCCTATATGGCGCTCAGCGGCCTCGGCAATCGCGTCGCTCTTCGGCGGCTGAAGATGTGGCGGATGGCCACCACGTCAAAGCTGCGCTGGATGAGCGCGAACATCCTGCTCCATTGGCTGCTCTATGCCCTGGTCATCGTGCTCACCGTGACGGGCATCCTGCTATATCTCGGCTTCGGCGGTTGGGTTGTTTCCGTCCATGTGACGGCGGCAATGAGCATGCTCGCCTATACGCTCGTCCATATCCTGTCGCATTTCGGCTATGGCGGCTGGCGCCAGCTGCTCCGGATCTTCAGGCCGGCCCGGCTCATGCCGGCAGCGGGGCGACGCAGCCAGCGGCCTTTGCTGATGGCCACCGTTATCGCAATCCCGGTCGCCGCCGCTGCGGTCGGGCTCGATTTCGGTAGCCGCGACGAACTGGTCGTCGGGCAGGCGCGAACCCCGCCGACGCTGGATGGAGTGCTCGACGAAGACGTCTGGCGCAACGCGCGGCCGGTTCGGGTCAGGACGCAGCAGGGGGCCAATCTCGGCGGATCAGGCGAGTCGACCGTCGAAATCCGCGCCGTGCACGATGGCGCCAAGATCTATTTTGCCTTCCGCTGGCAAGACCCGACGCGCTCGCTCGCCCGGCTTCCCCTGCTCAAGCAGCAGGATGGCTGGCATGTCGTCGGCACGCATGCCGGCGAAGCCGATGTGGTCGATTTCTACGAGGACAAGTTCGCTGTAATCTTCTCGCGCTCAGACGGTTTTGGAGCCGGCGGAGCGACCCATCTCGGCCCGAAGCCGCTCGACGACAAGCCCTCTTCGCTCAATCAGCGAGGCCTCCATTACACCGGCGATGGGTCGGTCATCGACATGTGGCAATGGAAGGCCTCCCGCGGCGGCCTGCTTGGCTACATGGATGATCAATATATCGGCCCCCCGCGCGAGCCGACGGCCGACGAGGCGGCCAAGCGGGCACGTTACCAAGGGGGATACTGGAACGATCCCGGCCGAGCCTTCTACAGCTATAATTTCGGCTTCGAAGGGCCTGGCGGCTATGCCGGCCCCGTCACGCCGAAACGGTTGCCCAACGATCCCGCCGCGACCATGGCCGCTCTTGGCCGGTTCGACGCAAAGAACCCCGAGCTGATTCATGATGAGGGCACCCGGTGGTGGCTTACCGAGACCGACAGCGCCCCCTACAGCGCAGAGGCCGATGCACGCATACCGGTCGGCACCGTCATGCCCGGCGTGGTGATCCTGGGTGCCTATGAAGGAGATCGCGCCCAGATCCGTGCCGGAGCGCGCTGGAAGGACGGGTACTGGACCCTGGAAGCCTCGCGTGATCTCAGAACGGGCAGTGCCTACGATGTCGATTTCGAGCCTGGAACGCCCGTTTATCTCTGGGTGGCAGTGTTCGACCACACGCAGACGCGGCATACGCGGCACGTTCGCCCCGTCACCCTCAAGCTGCACTAAGGCAGCCGGCCACTTTTCGGAGAAGGCGCTCACACAAAGGCCTGGATCGCCACCTCGCGTCCGATAAGGCGCGCGGCGATCCAGCCAGGGCAGGTCGCCTCGATCAGCACCGCGAACAGAGTAGGCCATGGCTAAGCAGGTATCCCTCGTCGTGAATGGCAAAGCAGCCGCGGTCGCGCGGGGCGACAGCCTGCTCGAAGCGGCCATGGGCGCGGGCATCCTGATTCCGCATGATTGCTGCACAGGCCAGTGCGAGACCTGCCGCGTCCGGGTCTATGCTGGCGAAGTCGATGCGCAGGGAACGCAACAGGGCGATACGGTGTTGGCTTGCCAGGCCCGCGTGATCGGCGACGCCGTCCTCCAGTTCGATGCGGTTCCCGAGGTTCGCAAGCTGGCCGCAACAGTCTCGGCCATTCGCCCGATCTCACCCGACATCATCGAAGCCACGCTCCTGCTCAGGAGGGATTTCACCTACCTCCCGGGCCAATACGTCAAATGCAAATTCAACGGGTACCCGAGCCGCGACTACAGCCCGACCTTGCGCACCGACGGAACCGGGGAGCGCAATGAGCTGATCCTGCAGATCCGCCGGCAGGTCGGCGGGGTCGTATCGCCAGACCTCGGAACACGCATCCGCCCAGGGCACAAGGTGACCGTGCAAGGGCCTTACGGCAGTGCATTCCATCGGACTGGCGCCGGGCGTATCGTTCTGGTCGCAGCCGGCACCGGCTGGGCTCCCATCTGGGCCATTGCCCGCGCAGCGCGTTACCGCGAGCCGTCACGGGAGATGGTCGTGATCGTCGGTGCGCGCGACGCCCGCAATCTCTACATGGCCGACTCGCTGGCCTGGTTGGCTGAAACCGGCGTTGCCAGCATCATGCCCACCAGCAGCGGCGCCAAGGCAGCCGGCATCCTGAGTGGTCGCCCGACCGATCATATGCCGGCGCTCCGCCCGGATGACGCGGTCTACGTCGCCGGCTCCTTCGAGATGGTGGCGGCGGTGCAGGCGCGTTGCGAGGCTGCCGGCACGACCTGCTACGCCGACCCATTCGTCGCCTCGGTGGCAAAGCGGACGATAAGGGACAGGATCGCGGGCTTCTTCTTTGCGCGCTCTGCAAACTGGCCCAAGGCGCCGCAGACCCAGACGACTGAAAACCTCCGCCCCTGAAGCAGCGCTGTCTCGCCGGGCTCAGGGCGCTGTCGGAATGGCGCCGAACTCCCGGATCACGCTGCCCGCATCTGGGATGCGGGTGAAGGCGATGAACTTCTCCGCCTCCGGCGTCAGCGCACCTTCCTTGTAGACATAGGCTATTTCACCGCTGCTCGAATAGCGCGGATCCAACGGATGGAGGCCGTCGACCTTCAGCACCTGTGTGCCGATGTCGAGAAGCCGGCTATACGGCCCGAAGCCGATCGTGCCCTCCGTCAGGCGAACCGTCTCGACGGCCTCCTGGGTCGACGTCGCCGTCTTCGAGCGTTCGGTGATCTCGAGGTTTCGCCAACCCGGCATGGTAGCCCGCAAGGTCGTGAGCGTGCTGTCCGCCTCTTCGCGCCGGACGACGCGGATGCGCTGGTCGGCTCCGCCGACGTCCTTCCAGTTGGAAATCCGGCCCGCATAGATGCCTGTCAATTGCTCTCCGCTCAGTTGCGTAACGCCAGCGCTGGGATGAACGAAGAAGGCGCAGGATATCTTGGCCACCGGGACGTAGATCAAGCCGCGTGCCCGCTCGGCATCGGTGAGCACACGGGCGACGCGAGCCAGCTTCGCCGTTCCGGAGCCGACAGCGGCAATGCCGCCGCCCGAGCCGATACTGGGAGGAATCTTGACCTCTATGGTCGGTTCGACGTCCCGGAAGCGCTTGGCGACGGCCTGAAGCATCTCCACGCCATCCCCCGTGCCGACCACGATCAGCTCGTCGGCCCTGACGGGATTGCAGAGAGCCAGGAGACCAAAGATCAATGCAGTCGAGCAGGATGTCATAGATCGATAAAATCTTCCGCTGAAGGATGATCAGAATTGCCATGACCGCATGAACAATTTCTAACCGAAAACGTAAAAATGATAGGATTTTTCTTCTAGTTTTGAATTTACGTAAGCTTCAATGGTTGCTGCCAGGATGGACGAAAAATTTCCGTCGTGGAGTGGGCTTCGTGCCGCAGGATCAGGCCAGCGCCAGGCAGATCGATAAACCTGGCCGCACGGATGGGCGTTCCCTGCGCCATGTATTAAGGTCCATGGGCGCCCGGAGGTGGCGCCTGCGCTCAGCTTGGCGTGATTGGATTTCGACGGCTCATATCGGAACGCATCTTGCCTTCGTGGTCATGGTGACGGGAGCCGTAACCTTTGCCGTCGTTGGGCTCGTTGCCCTGTTGCGCCTCAGTGAGGATGCCGTCGAGCAGGCGCATGCGCTGGCACAGCTGTCCCGTCAGCAGATCGCGCGCAGGCTCGACGCCGAAGCCTTGCTCGCCCAGGCACGCGTCTCGGTCCTGCTCGGCGAAGCGAGTCGGCAAACGCGGTATCTCGCCCAGCGGCTCGACATCGTGAAGGCAGTCGATTCCGCCAATCATGTGGCCATTCAGGAGTTGCTGGCTCCCGCCAGCGTCACCGGCGAACTCGACGCTTTGCTCGTCGCCGATGCGACCGGCTCCGTCATCGGCGGCAGCCGCGTGTCAGACCTGCTCGCCGCTTCGGAAGCTCTCTCGGCACTTGGCGTCAAGGAGGCCATCACTTCGATCTTCAAGGACAATCGCCGCCTGGTCCGATGGTCTCATCACGCAACGTACCGGGTGTCGGAAAGCTTCAATGCCGCGGTAGGGCTCCCGCAAGGCCGAACCATCGCACATCTCGCGATCGAACCCGTCTTTGACGACTTCGGCGATGTGGCGGGAGCGCTGGTGGGTCTGAGAACGCTCGCCCCTTCGGAGAAAACTCTCGAGCTCTTCGCCGGAATTGTACAGGCCGGGGTCGCTGTCGTGGATAGCGACAAGATCATCTCCGCCGGCGGTGAGCCGCCGGTCGGCCTCAAGCCAGCGGCTTCGCAAACACCGGATGGTCTGCTCACGATGGACGGGAGCGGGCGCGTGGCGCGTTGCGTCCCCGATCAACTCGGCCTTCTGGTCTGCGTCCATGTCGATGCCGCGCAGGTCGAGGAAACGCAGAATGAACTGCAGCGCATCAGCGAGCGCCAGGCCGGCACCCTGTTTCGATGGTTCCTGTTTCTTGCTGCTGGCGCGCTCGGCGTGCTGGTGCTGGTGGTCTTGATCAGCGTCAAGCGCGCCACCCGCGGTCTGCCTCAATTGGCGTCCGCCGCGACGTCGGTGGCGCGCGGCGACCTCGATATCCCGTTCAACGCATCCGGTATCGGCGAGGTGCGCAGCCTCGGGCAAGCCTTCGAAGTGATGCTCTCGAACCTTCGCGAGAGCCTTGGCCGCATCCGGCAGCTCGCCTTCTTCGACCAGATGACGGAGCTCGCCAACCGGGAGAAGATCCGCATCGAGGGGATGAGCACCTTGCTGAGCGGCAAGGATGTCGTGGCCTTCTTCTTCATCGACGTCGACCGCTTCAAATCGATCAACGACACGTTCGGCCACAAGACAGGCGACGTTCTGCTTCGGCAGTTGGCCTCTCGCCTCAAGCAGTTCTTCGAGGAGCGGCAGGAGGCTGGAGACTTCCGTCATTTCTCGGCCGGGCGCTTGAGCGGTGACGAGTTCCTGATCATTCTGAGCGGGCCGCTGACCGTTGATGGCCTCCGTGCTTGTGCAGAAGCTCTGATCCAGAGATTGAGCGAGAATTACGTCATCGATCGCACCCATATGACGATCGGAGCAAGTATCGGAATTGCGATCTCCGGCCGGGACGGCGTCAGATATGACGAACTTCTCGTCAACGCCGATGTTGCGATGTACGAAGCCAAACGGAAGGGGCGGAACTCTTTCGCGTTCTTCACCGCGGAAGCGGCGGAGCTCATGCATGAGCGGAGAGCGCTCGAGCAGGACCTGCGAACCGCATTGCGGGACGGCTCGCTCGATGTCTTCTACCAGCCGATGATCTCTCTGGCCGACAACGGAGTTGTGGGGGCCGAGGCTCTGGTGCGTTGGGCGCATCCCTCGCGGGGCGCCATTCCTCCCGGAAAGTTCATCAGCGTCGCGGAAGAAGCAGGCTTGATCGCCGATCTCGGCCAATTTGTCCTCGCGCGGGCGATAGAGGAGCTTCGCCAAGCGGGCGAGATCAGAATCTCGGTCAATGTCTCGGTCCTGCAACTGGAAGATCCGACTTTTGCCATCTCGGTGGAGAACTGCCTCCTGAAGGCAGGTGTGCCGCCCTCGCGCCTCGAGTTGGAGGTGACCGAGTCCGTGGCCATGCGTGCTTCGGACGTTGTTCAAAGACAGCTGAGGCAATTGCGGGCGCTTGGCGTCCGCTTCTCGATCGACGATTTCGGAACCGGCTACTCCAATCTCTCGATGCTCGCCCGCCTGAAGTTCGATACGCTCAAGATCGATCGTTCGCTGGTTCAGGGTGCGCGAGCGAGCGTCGAACAGCAGGTGATCGTCCGGACGATTCTGTCGTTGTCGCGCTCGCTGGGCTTCGGCACCATTGTCGAGGGCATCGAGCAGGTGGAGGATCTGGCCTTCATGATGAAGGAAGGTGCCGACGTGGCTCAAGGCTACTATTTCAGCGAGGCACTTCCGATCCGGAGCTTTGAGGCCTTCGTGAATGCAAGACGCCTGCGCCAGATCTCCAGGTCCGGCAAAATGCTCCTGAGCCAGCTTGAACCTTATCCGGATATCAAGCGCTCATCGCGATAGGCCCAGAACGCTCTGGCTCGCGACCTCCCTGACAATGGCATCGGGTCCGATCTTGCGCGGCAGCTGATTTGGGCAGTGCGGGGCGCGGCGATCCCCGTCCGTATCAAACGCTCCAGGTCCTTGGGTCGGTCCGTCGGAAGAAGCCCTTCCGCTCGGTAAATCGAGCAGTCGCGGTTTTTCAGCGGCCGTTTACCGGAGCGCGATAGTTCATCATGCATGTATTCCCGTCCAGTGACGGAGGAGCCGCCGTGCCGCCCAAAGAATCTGCCCCACCCGGCGGCTTCGAGCCTCGCCTGCATCGTTTCATGAGCGTGACGCTGGAACTTGCTCCTGGCGTTCTCGTGCCGCGTCAGGAAACCGAGCTGCTCGGAAGGCGCGCGATCGCGATCCTTCACGATCGCGCTCCGGGTTCCACGGTGATCGACATGTGCTGCGGCTCGGGCAACCTTGCTTTGGCAATCGCAGCCGGAGTTCCATCGGCCCGTGTCTGGGCGGCGGACATGACCGACAGCACGGTTGCGCTGGCCCGGAGCAATGCCGAGCGCTTGGCCGTTCAGGACCGTGTCACCATCCGGCAAGGCGATCTGTTCGGCGCCCTGGCAGAGGACGGGCTTGCCGGCGCGGCCGACATGATCGTCTGCAACCCGCCTTATATCTCGACCGCACGCCTCGAAGGCGAGAGCGCTCATCTGCTGGAAGCCGAGCCGCGCGAGGCCTTCGACGGGGGGCCTTATGGCATCTCGATCCATCAGCGGCTGATCCGGGACGCAGTCGATTTCCTTAAGCCGGACGGCTGGCTGCTGTTCGAGTTCGGGCAGGGGCAGGACCGCCAGGTCACGGCGCTGATAACCAGAACCAAAGCCTATGAGCCCGTGACATTCGCCGCGGACGAAGACGGAATGCCGCGCGTCGCGCTTGCTCGCAAACTGCGGAACGGCGCGCCCGCGACCGCATCCTCGGCTGGTTGAGCATGAGCCAGGTTCGCCCCCTGCAGGTCGCAGATATTCCGGCTGTCGCCGGGCTCTTTCAAAGAACCTTCCGGGACGACAGGAAACCGCCTCCGCCGGCGCTCGAAGCCTATCTGCGCCGGCTGTATCTCGAAGCTCCGCTGTGCGATCCGGATATCGCGTCGCTTGTCCATGTTGCGAGCGAAGGTGACATCTCCGGCTTTGTCGGCGTGAATGTGCTGCCGATGAGCCATGGCCCTCGCAAGCTGCGTGCCGCCATCTGTGGCTCGCTGATGGTCGAGCCGCGGGCGAACGACCCGATGGCCGGCGCAAGGTTGCTCAGAACGTTCCTGGCCGGGCCGCAGGACATCTCGTTCAGCGAGACCGCGAACGCCCTGTCGACGCAGATGTGGACGAGACTGCGCGGTGTCGCCCTGCCCCAATACAGCCTGGACTGGCTCCGGGTGATCCGGCCCTCCGCCTTCGTGCTCGACCTGGCGTCGAGACGGATCGGCGCCGCCCGCTTGTTCGACCCGCTCGCGCGCGGGCTCGATCGCTACCTGCGCGGACGGATGCAGGAGAATGAGCTGCGTTGGACCGGAGTTCCGGAGATCTGGACCAGCAAGGGCCTCAAGGTCACCGAAACCGATCGGGCCGGCTTTGCGGCCCTCATAGAGCCGCTGACGCGCCAGTTCGCCCTCCGCCCCGACTGGAGCGAGGAGCAACTCGCACACATCATCGAAGAGGCGTCCCAGAAGCCGGACTATGGCGCGGCGGTCTTCGCGTCCGTCTCCTCCGCCAACGGGGCTCCGATCGGCGCCTTCCTCTACCATGCCCATCCGGGCCGGGTCGCGCGCGTCCTGCAGGTTCTGGCTGTGCCGGGGCAGGCTGGTTCCGTTATCGACTGCCTGATCGGCCATGCGGCGCAGCGCGGCGCTGCCGGTCTGCGCGGCCGGACGCAGCCCGCCCTGCTGGCCGCGATGCTGGGTCGGCGGGTTGCCTTCACCCAACCCGCCTCGACCGTCGTGCATTCGCGCGACGAGGAGTTGGTGAACGCATTCGTGAACGCGCAGGGCTTCTTCAACGGGCTGGCCGGTGAACACTGGAATCGCCTGGCCGGGGAGCCGTTCGAATAGCCGGCGCCTGGTCGATCGCCGCGCTCCGCAACGACGCCGATAGGCCCAACCGCGGCGCCGGTCTCAGCCGGCGATTTCCGCGACAGGGCGGACGAGTTGCGGGCCAAGGTGGAGATAGCGCGTCGCCCTGCGCTTGGCCGCGATATCGGCCCAGACCCGCTCGACCTCGACCGCCGTCAGCTTCGCGGCGGCGCCGACTTCTGCGGCCGAGATGCCGTTGTTGAGGCCGAAGAGGCAAAGATCCATGCGGTCATAGGGCAGGGAGAAGTAGAACTCCTCCTGCGTCTGCGCGAGGGAATAGGTGTCGGTCGTCGGCGGTCGCCGGCGGATCTCCTCGGGAATGCCGAGATGGGCGGCGAGCGCATAGACCTGGCTCTTGTAGAGATGCGCGATCGGCTTGACGTCAGCGGCGCCGTCGCCGTTCTTCACGAAGAAGCCTTGGTCGTATTCGAGCCGGTTCGGCGTACCCAGCACGGCGAAGTTCAGCCGGTCGGCGTGATAGTATTCGACCTGCTTGCGCGTGCGCTGCTTCATGTTGGTCGCAGCGACGATGCCGAGATAGACCGCTGGCGGCATGCGCAGCTTGATCTGGCGGCCTTCGGGATCCTGAACCACCAGCGAGGAGATGTTGTAGCCGTCGCCTGCGAGCGAATAGGCGATGACGATCTTCGAGGCCCAGCCAGACCCGTAACCGGGCACCAGCTCGCGGATGAAGGCATCGCGCCGCTCGTAGCAGCCCATCGCCTGCAGCGTCGGCCCGATATCCTCCACCACCGCCTCGACGCCGAAGGTCTGGGCGACCAGCCGGCCGAGGCGGAGACTCTCGGGATCGGAGTCGCTTTCCGGCATGAACAGACAGAAGACGTTCTTTGCGCCGACGGCGCGCACTGCCAGCGCGACCGAGACGCTGGAATCGATGCCGCCGGAAAGACCGAGTACGAGCCCGCGCTTGCGCATGCCGCGCAACTGCTCGCGCAGCCCGGTCACGATGCGGTCGGTTTCCGCGGCGTCATCGAGCGTCAGCGTCTCAGCCGAGAAGGCAGGACGGCTCGAGGCAGGCGAGATGTTCATTCCGCCGCTCCCAGCGTTTCGGCCGCCAGCCTTCGGCTGACCTTTCCGGTATCCGTCTTCGGCAGTTCATGGCGGAATTCGATGAGCTTCGGCACCATGAAATCCTCGAGATGAGCGGCGCAGTGGCGGATGATGTCCCGTTCGCTCAGGGTCTCGTCCGAGAGAACGACGACGGCGGCGATGGCGTGGCCAAGCACCGGGTCCGGCACGCCGGTCACCACGGCTTCCGCGATGCCGGGATGCGCATGCAGCACCGCTTCGACTTCCTTCGGGGCGACCTTTTCGCCGCGCGTCTTGATGATGTCGTCCTTGCGGCCGACGAAATAGAGGAAGCCTTCCTCATCCGTCCGAAACAGGTCGCCGGTATGGAGGCGCTTCTCCCAGGGATGCGGACCAGAGCGCAGCATCTGCGCAGTCGCGACTTCGTTGCGCCAATAGCCCTGCATGACATGCGGGCCACGGATGACCAGCTCCCCCGCCACGCCGGGCGGCACGCGGTTGCCCTCATCGTCGACGACGATCGCTTCCGTGTTGGGGATGGCGATGCCGACGGAACCCGGCCGCCGGTTCAGTTCCTCCGGCGGCAGATAGGTGCAACGCTTGCACTCGGTCAGGCCATACATGGAATAGATCCGCACGCCGGGGAAGAGTTCGCGCAGGCGGGCAATGTGCGGGGGCGGCAGGGCCGCGGCGGTGTTCGAGATATAGCGCAAACTCGGCAGGAAGCCCGGTTCGAGATCGCGCATCTGCAGGATCAGCGCCGCCATCGTCGGCACGAGCGGGAAGCCGGTGACCTGCTCAGCGCGGATGCGCTCGAAAATCGCCTGCGGGAAGGCAAAGGATTTCTCGAGGACGAGGGTCGCGCCGAGCCGCATCGCCATCAGCAACTGGTAGAGGCCGTAGTCGAAAGCCAGGGGCAGGACGTTGAGGATGACATCGTCGGGGGTGTTGCGCAGATAGGTGGTGATCGACTCCGCGGCAGCATCGATATTGCGATGCGTCATCATCACGCCCTTCGGGCGGCCGGTGGAGCCCGAAGTGTAGATCAGCATGGCGAGGTCGATGTCGATCCCGCCATGACTGACGGACCCGGGCGCGACGTCGAGACAATCCTCGAAGGAGGCGGCGCCATCCGGCGTAAGGCCCGATGGCGCCTGCGTCGACGCAACGAAAAGCGGTCCGTCCGACAACGCAAGCGCCTGCGTCACGACGGGCATCAGCTTCGCCTGGGTCAGGATCGCCGCAGCCTCGCAATCGCCGATGACATAAGCAAGCTTGTCGACCTTGGTGGAGGCGTTGATCGGGCTGAAGGTCGCGCCCGTCTTGAGAACCGCGAAGATCGAGACGACGGCTTCCCAGCAATTATCCATGAAGACGAGAACGCGGTCGCCGCGCTGCACGCCATTCGCGGCGAGAGCAGCCGCGAGCCGGTTCGACAGGTCGTCCAGCTCGTCATAGCGCAACCGCTTCCGGTCGGTGACGAGCGCCGTCTTCGCGCCATGCGCGGCCGCGCTTGTGATGAGGAATTGCTCGACCCGCATGAACCCAAGACCTGTGCTGCTAGCCGTCAGGCCGTGACGAGCGATGCGGTCTTCAATGCGATGAAGGCCGTGATGCGCGCCAGTGAATCGAGATTGGCCGGCACGATATCGGCGTCCGCGACGGTGATCTGGTAACGGTCCTCGATAAAGGCCACGAGTTCCAGAACGCCGGTCGAGTCGATGATGCCGTTCTCGATGAGCGAGTCCGTATCGGCGATGGCGTGGGTGGTGTCGCCGAACAAAAAGTTCTCGATGACAAAGGCCTTCACGGCGTCTCGGATCGTATCTGTCATGTCTTTCCCTCTCTTGGATGGTGTCAGGCCGCCTTGGCGCTGCAGCTGCCTGTGCCGGTGAAGGCCTTCAGCCAGAGTTGCGTCGACAGGATGCCGACGAAGGCCGCATTGTCGCGAAAGCCGGAGGCCGGGTGGCGACTGCATTTCTCATGCAGCTTTGCCACCGCCTTCGGATTGAAGAGCCCGCCGGCGCCGATCTCGGCTTCGCTCAGCGCCGTCCGGACATAGTCTCTCGCCCCCGCCCCGACGAAGGATTGGCTGTCCGGTGCACGATAGGGTTGCTTGGGTCGCCTGCCGATCGCAGGCGGCAGCAGATCCTTGGTCGCTTCCCGAAGAATATGCTTCTCCACGAGCCCCTTCAGCTTCATCTCGGGAGGAAGGCCGGCAGCGAACTCGACCAGACGATGGTCAAGGAAGGGAAAGCGGCCCTCGATGCCATGGGCCATCGCCATGCGGTCGCCCTGGCTCGACAGGATATAGCCGGGCAGAAGGAAGCGGGCTTCCAGATATTGCGCCTGGTGCAGGGGGTGCCAGCGGGCGAAAGCCTCGGGCAGCCGCGCGGCGAGGTCCTCGGCCGCATCATATCCCGACAATGTCGCACGCAGGTCGCCCGAGAAGAACAGTTTCGTCGCCGCCGTGCCGTCGAGCCGCGCGCGATGGGAGAACAGCGGGTCGTCGAGCCCCGTGCCGCCCGCCCCG
Organism: Allobosea sp. 05L423; assembly: GCF_056397745.1. Classification (NCBI taxonomy): domain Bacteria; kingdom Pseudomonadati; phylum Pseudomonadota; class Alphaproteobacteria; order Hyphomicrobiales; family Alloboseaceae; genus Allobosea; species Allobosea sp. 05L423. The sequence goes on from NZ_JBFTOA010000020.1 coordinate 40,565, forward strand.
AAGAAGGATGCCAGATATTCGGCCGATTGCTGCCTCAGCCCCGGCAGATAGGGGTAGAGCTTGCGGAACAGATGCGGCCGCATGCGGGAGCCGGGCTGCCTGGCGCAGAAGCGACGAACCCGGGCCTCCTTGAAAATGTCGTAGCCGGCAAAGATCTCATCGGCGCCTTCGCCGGTCAGCACCACTTTCAGGCCGGATTCCCGTACGAGGTGCGAGAGCTTGTAGAGCGGCGCGGGGGCGGTCCTGAGGATTGGGCGCTCGGTGAAGCGGATGACGTCGGGAAACACGGCGGCGATGTCGCCTTCGCCACAGGCGACGGCGCTATGATGCGTGCCGAGCGCGCGGGCCATCTCGAGCTGGAAGGCGCTCTCGTCATGTTCGGCGCTGTCGAAGGTGACCGAGAAGGTTCTGAGGCCCCCAGGCGCCCTGCCCGCCGCCAACGCCGATGTGATGGAGGAATCGAGGCCGCCCGAGAGATAGGAGCCGACCGGCACATCGGCGCGCATGCGGATACGCGTCGCCTCCGTCAGCAGGGCGCGCAGTTCCTCGGCCACGGCGCGCTCGTCCCGATGCCGGGACGGCGCGTCCCGGTCCGGATAGGCCAGACTCCAATAGGGCCGCGTCGAGACGCTGCCCTCCTGCACGATCATCAGGCTTGCGGGTTCGAGTTCGTAGATGTCGCGGAAGGCCGTGCGTGGCGCGATCGGGGCCCAGAGCGTAAAGATCTGGTCGAGCGCGACCGGATCGAGTTCCGCCACGACACCCGGGACCTGGAGCAGCGCCTTGACCTCCGAGGCGAAGTAGAGGCGCTCGCCGCGCCGGGTATAGAAGAGCGGCCGGACTCCCATGCGGTCGCGCGCCAGAACCATGCGGCGGCGGCGGCCGTCCCATATCGCAAAGGCGAAATCGCCATTGAGCATGGAGACGCAATCCTCCCCCATCTCGTCATAGAGATGCAGGATCACTTCGGTATCGCTGGTTGTCCGGAACTGGCGGCCTTTGGCGCGAAGCTGCTCGCGCAGTTCCACATAGTTGAAGATCTCGCCGTTGAAGGCGATCGTCAGTTGGCCCGTTGCGTCGGACATGGGCTGCTGGCCATCGCCCAGCCCGACGACGGACAGCCGCGCATGGCCGAGGCCGGCTGCTTTTGCAGTGAAGAACCCCTGCTCGTCGGGGCCGCGATGCGCAATGGCGGCCGTCATCCTCTCGAGGAGCGTCCTTCCATCCGGGACGGTCCCGAAATAGCCGCCAAAACCACACATGCCGAGTTATTTCCAAGTCTATCAGCGCGACTCGGACTATAGCCAGCAAGACACCGAGAGGCGTTAAACATCCCGGACTATTCGCAGGAATGGTAAATTTTGACGCGCCGTCACAGGCGCTTTTTCTGCGTATGCGCAGGTCTGCCAAGAGGTGTCGTCCAGGGCAACGCAAAGGAACATGGTTCTGTCGCGCAAGCCGCGTCTTCGCATTTGGAGGCGCAATGCGCGAGGCCGCGCGCGGGACAGGAACCATCAACTCGGAACCGCCAACCGGCGATGGACCGGAGGACCGCGCGTAGCGACCTCATCCATATCCCCATGGCGCGGGGCCTCATCGATCCGCCGGCTGTCGCCGACTGGTCAGCCGCCAAGGCTGGCTTGGCAGCTGGCGATCACCATGGATGTCGCCGTCCGCGTCGAGACGGTCGAGGAGGATATGCCCCCTTCGGCAGGCCTGAATCGTCAAGGGCCATCAAGGCCCGCGGCTTGCCGGCGGTAAGTTCATCGCCCTGCTGATCGCTCCCGGCATCAAATTCGCTTCCACGGCAAGGGCCTGACTCGACAGCGTCTTCGTCGAGCGCATCCGGAAATCGGCCAAATACGAGGAGGCTTACCTGCGCGCATACACCCGCACGCTCGGGATTGTGATGCACATACTACTCGAATTTCGATATTTAATACAAATTATCAGGCGCCGATTTTGGATGGCTCCTGACGAAATACTCAATAATTACAAATTTGAATCGAGCATTAATTTATATATTTGATATGTATTTAGGATATATACGTGGATATTATCAATAATACATTCATCAATATCAACCTTCCTGCAGTTGAATCCGAGGATCTGATCTTATCATACGAACGCATATTGGGGTATCACTTTCGAACTGAAGAAAACGCGGACAGATCCGGTAGCAACAAGCTCCTATCGATCAAGATCGCCAACACGACGATCATGCTGTCGAGGGTGTCGCAGAGCCTCGAAGGAGCCTTCGTCGATTGCCCGGACAACATCACCGCCATCTTTGTCCTATCGGGGGATGTGCGCCTCGAGGTCCAAGACGGGCTCCTGACTTGTCGCAGGGGCGACGGAGTTGCGTTGAACACCTCCTTGGCGCGGCGAGTGACCTTCTTGGCGGGAACCGAGTTCTGTATGTTCAAGGTCCGGATCGATGACATCGTTCCGCTCTTGGAAAGACTGGCTGGGCGCCGGCTCGATGAGCAGCTTCAGATCGCCACCAGCTTCGACATCCGTCAGGGGACGGGCTATGTGCTTGCCGCGATTCTCGCTGCGACCGTCGCCGGATCGTCGGGCGGCAGAACTCCGGAGATCTCGCCCTGCGCCGCCGATTTCCTGCAATCGAGCTGGGTCGCGCTGGTGCTGGAAAACCTTCCCCATAATTACTCGCGGGGCATGTCGCACGGGGGCACGCAGAATGCTCCCCTGCAGATCAGGCGAGCTGTCGACCACATCCTCGCCCATGCTCACGAGGACATTACGGTCCAGGATGTAGCCCACGCGGCGGGGGTTGGCCTTCGAACGTTGCAGCAGAGCTTCCGAAAGGTCCTGCGGACGTCGCCGCAGGAATACATCAAGGCCGCCAAGCTCCACGGCGCGCGCCGCGAGCTAGAGGATCCGCATTCGCAACGCTCGGTAGAGGAGATCGCGCGCCGGTGGGGCTTCGCCAACCGCGGTCATTTTGCCGCGCAGTATCGCCGACTTTTCGGCGAGTTGCCGTCAGAGACTCGTCGCGCACGGTGAATGCTGTTGCCCACCGAAACGGGAAGCCCCGGCGGCTCCGACGCCCAAATTGCGCGTATGGTAAACGCGGAGTTACGCAACTACTCCACTGCGACTCCGGGAGCGCACGCACGACTCGCTCGGCGAACAACCGTAAAGAATTGTATAATATTCGTCGCAACTCCCTTAATATGTCATCAATCTAGTTCGTAAGACATGTGCATCCGGATGATGTTTTCATTGGGAGAGCACTGAGTATGCCGCAGGCGATACCGGAATCGATCGCAACACCGGTTCGGCTCAGCATGCCGCCGGATTGTTCGATCAGGGGCGTAGGCGCCGTCGCGGAAAGGATGCGCGACCTGCTTGCCGCAGGCCAACCCGCCGAGATCGACTGCGCGAACATCGAGGCCGCCGACATCACCTTCGTTCAGCTCGTTGTCAGCGCCCGCTGCAGCTTCGCTGCGCGCGGGCTGCGGCTGACGATCGAAGGGGCCTCCGCGGCCGTTGTTTCGGCCTTCGCCCGCACCAGCGTTTCACTGGCGTAAACACCCGCCTTCTTTCCGGAAAGTGATGATTATGGCCAGCGTTCTGACGGTGGATGATTCTCCAAGCATTCGGCAGATGATCAAGCTCGTCCTTGGCGGCGCCGGCCATCAGGTAGCCGAGGCTGGCGATGGCGCCGATGGGCTGGCCAAGGCGAAGGCGCAGCGCTTCGACCTCGTGATCACCGATCTCAACATGCCGGTGATGAACGGGCTGGACATGATCCGCGGCATGCGGGCGCTGCCCAGCTTCACCGGCGTGCCGATCGTCTTCCTGACGACCGAATCCAATGAAGTGATGAAGCAACAGGCCAAGGCTGCCGGCGCGACGGGCTGGATCACCAAGCCCTTCAAGCCCGAGCAGCTTCTCGCGGTCGTCGCCAAGCTGGTGCGCTGATGCAGGAGCTCGATCCGGCAGAGATCTTTCGGCAGGAAGCCGCCGAACTGCTCGAGACGCTCGAGACGGTGCTGCTAGACCTAGGTCAGCGACCAAACGAAGGCCATCTCGTCGATGCCGCCTTCAGGGCCTTGCATACCATCAAAGGCTCCGGCGCAATGTTCGGCTTCGACCGCGTTGCCGCCTTCACCCATGATTTCGAAACCGCCTTCGACCTGATCCGCAAGGGCCGGATCGAGGCGAACCATGACATCGTCACCGTCGCGCTCTCGGCCAAGGACTACATCCGGATCCTCATCGAGGATCCCGACTCCACAGACGAGATCATCGGTGAGGCTATCGTAGCGGGATTGCACCGCCTGGTCGCAGGGCTCGGCGACGCTCCGGCGGCGGCGAATGCGCCGACCGCGCCTGATCTGGCGCCGGGTTGGCTGATCGACATCGCTTTCCTGCCGGACGTCCTGCGCAACGGCACCGATCCGCTCAACCTGCTTGATGAACTGCGCGACCTCGGCCCCTGCTCGGTCACCGCCCATCTCGACGATGTGCCCGATCTTGCTGCGCTGGATCCGGAAGGCTGCTTCATCCGCTGGCGGGTCGCACTGAGTGCTCCGTGCCCGCGCGAGGCGATCGAAGACATCTTCACGTTCGTTCGGGACGAAATGACGCTCGCGATCACGCCGCTCGACGCCGGCGCATCGCAGGAGACGGTGACTGCGTCCGGCGCCGTCACCGATGCGGCGGCAGCTCCCGCATTGGTCACGCCCACCCCCTCGGCAGCAGCCAAGAACAAGCCGGCGGCCGGGAAGATCGAATACAACCGCCGGGCGGACGACAAGAGCTCGACCGTGCGCGTCCAGGCCGAACGGCTGGACGAACTCATGGACCGTGTCGGGGAGCTGGTCATCGCCCAGGCTCGCCTGTCCCAGCTGGCCCATGCCAGCGAAGACCTTGCGATCAAGGCCATCGCCGAGGAGATCGAGAGGCTCGCCTCTGGCCTGCGCGATACGACCATGGGCGTGCGCATGGTGCCGATGGGCTCGCTCTTCGGGCGTTTCCGGCGTCTCGTCCACGATCTCTCGCGCGACCTCGCCAAGCCGGTCGAGTTCGTCACGGTCGGCGAGGACACCGAGATGGACAAGACCATGATCGAGCGCCTCGCCGACCCGCTGGTCCACCTCATCCGCAACGCCATCGACCACGGCATCGAAAGCCCCGAGCGCCGTGCCGCGATCGGCAAGCCGGCGAGCGGCCGCATCGAGCTCTCCGCACGCTATGTCGGCGCCCAGGTCCTGGTCTCCGTACAGGACGATGGCGGCGGCCTCGACACAGATCGCATCCGCGGCAAGGCAGAGGAGCAGGGACTGCTCCAGGCCGGCGCCAGCCTCTCCGAACACGACATCCATCAGCTCCTCTTTCACCCCGGCTTCTCGACGGCGCGGACTGTCTCGGCACTGTCCGGCCGTGGTGTGGGCATGGACGTGGTGAAGCGCACCATCGAGGGCATGCGCGGATCGATCGACCTGGCCACCATCCCGGGCCATGGTTCGGCCATGACGCTGCGCCTGCCGCTGACGTTGGCCATCATCGATGGCCTGCTGATCCGGGTCGGCGAGGGGCGCTACATCATCCCGCTCTCGGCGGTCGAGGAATGCATCGAGCTGACCCTTGCCGACGAGAACCGCTCCAGGGCGCGCAGCTTCCTCAGCGTGCGCGGAGAGCTTGTCCCGTTCTTGCGGCTGCGCGAGCAGTTCGGCGCGGTGGGCGAGCCGGACCCACATCCCAAGGTCATCATCATCTCGACCGGCGAGGTCAGGGTCGGACTCGTCGCCGACCAGATCATCGGCAGCCACCAGACGGTGATCAAGTCGCTGTCGAAGCTGCATGCCGACGTCACGATGTTCTCGGGCGCCACCATTCTCGGCGACGGTTCGGCGGCGCTGATCCTCGACGTGGCCCAGCTCGTCGGGCTGGGGCAAACGCAGGCCGAAATGGGCAAGATGACGGAGGCGGCGTGATGATGCGGACGCAAACGCCCCCCATGCGGGCCGGCGTCTCTCCGGGCCCCGCTTCGCGCGGCGCCATGAAAGCCCTGATGATCAGCCTCGGCCCGGAGATCTTCGCGATCGAGACCGAGATGGTCCGGGAGATCATCGACCCGGTCCCGCTGACCCGCGTCGCAGGAGCCCGTCCGCATCTGCCCGGGCTGATCAATGTCCGCGGCAACATCATCCCGCTCGCCGATATGCGCGAGCGCTTCGGGATGCCGCAGATCGAAGCCACGCCCGACACCCGCATCGTCGTGATCGAGGTCGAGATCGACGGCGACCCCGTCACGCTCGGCATCATCGCCGACAAAGTCTACGAGGTCACCGAGATCTCGCAAGACGATACCCAGACGACTCCACGATTCGGCATGAGCTGGCGACCTGAATACATTCGATTCATCACGAAATGGAACGGCGAATTCATCATAATTCCCTGCATATCGACCATATTGATTTAAAGAAATCGACGCAGATCGGGGCCACACATGCGATTCACCATCAAAGCAAAGCTTGCGACGTCGTTCGGCGTCATCATCGCCCTTTCGGTCACCGCCGGGGGCCTTGCCTACAATCGCCTGGCAGAGATGGAGGAGGCCCAGCAGCGAATCTTGCGGCAGGCCAAGCAGGTCAGCCTGCTCGGTGATCTTCAGGCGGAATTCGAAGGCCAGGTCCGCTCCGAGAAAAACGTGATCCTGGCGTCCGAAGGCCGGGACATCGAGGCTTTCGCTGCCGATGTTCTTCAACGGCGGGAGAAAGCCGGCAAGATCATCGCCGAGCTCGAGCAGAAGGCCAGCGATCAGGGCAAGATGCTGCTCGACAAGATCGTCGGCACCCGAAAGACGCTCGACACGGTTCAGGACGAGACCATCCGGCAAGCGAAGCTCAATTCCGGCAACAAGGCCGAGGCTCTGTGGACCGCGCGCGGTCTTCCTGCTCTGAACGCCCAGAACACCGCTTTGGACAGCCTCGCCCGCGATCTCGCTCAGCAAGGCGGCTCGGCGCAAGAGGCGGCGGCGCGCCAGGTTCTGATGATGCGCTATCAGACCGCTCGCGCGCTGCGGATGACCTATGAGATCTTCACGGCGACCACCGAAAGCGAACTTGCCGCCCGCAGCGCGGCCGCTTTGACCCAGACGGAACTCCTGCGCCCGGCCACCGCATCGGCCCTGTCCGCGCTGAAGGAGGCCGGTCTCTCGATCGGGTCTCTCGAAGCCCAGTCCGAGCAGTTGCAGACGGCCATGAGGAGCGCCATCGAGGTCGCGCGCGAAGGCGGGAACATCAAGGCGACGCAGCTCAGCAAGGGCGACGGACGCAACGCACTGAACGCCACGATCGCGGCCATGGATCAGTACAGCACCTTCGCCGAAAAGCGGATGGGCGAGATCAGCGCCGACGCGGCCGAAGTGGCGAGCCTCGCCAAGATGTTGCTGGTCGCGATCGTCGCCATCTCGGCCCTGATCTCGATGGTCGTCGCGACCTGGATGGCGCTCGGCATCAGCCGCGGTCTCGCCGGTGCCGTCGGCCTCGCCAATGCCGTGGCCGCGGGCGATCTGACCCGCACGATGAGCGCCCGCAGCAATGACGAGGTCGGCGACCTGCTGACCGCATTGAACGGCACCGTCGAGAGGCTGCGCGAGGTCGTGTCCGACGCTTTGCGCGCCGCCGAAAACGTCTCCGCCGGCTCGCAGGAGCTGTCGGCCAGCGCCGAGCAGCTTTCGCAGGGCTCTACGGAACAGGCCTCCTCCACCGAAGAGGCCTCGGCCTCGATGGAGGAGATGGCGGCGAATGTGAAGCAGAACGCCGAGAACGCCAGCCAGACCGAGCAGATCGCGGCCCAGTCGGCCAAGGACGCGGAGGCCTCGGGCATCGCGGTCGGCAAGGCGGTGGACGCCATGCAGACCATCGCCTCCAAGATCACCATCATCCAGGAGATCGCGCGCCAGACCGACCTGCTCGCCCTCAACGCGGCCGTCGAGGCCGCCCGGGCGGGCGAGCACGGCAAGGGTTTCGCCGTCGTCGCCTCCGAGGTCCGCAAGCTCGCCGAGCGCAGCCAGGCTGCCGCCGCCGATATCGGCACGCTGTCGACCGATACGGTCAAGGTCGCGCAGGAGGCCGGCTCCATGCTCGCCAAGCTCGTCCCCGACATCAAGAAGACCGCAGAGCTGGTCGAGGAAATCACCGCCGCTTGCCGCGAGCAGGATGTCGGCTCCGCGCAGATCAACCAGGCCATCCAGCAGCTCGACAAGGTGACGCAGCAGAACGCCGCGGCTTCGGAGGAAGTCTCCGCGACGTCCGAAGAGCTCGCGGCTCAGGCCGAGCAGCTCCAGACCGCCATCGCCTTCTTCAAGATCGATGCAGCCGGCACCGGTGTGGACCGCGCGGTGGAGCAGCTCAAGGCGCAGGCGAGCAAGATGAAGGCCGCCTCCACCCCGAAGGTTGCCAAGCCCGCGGCCGGCAAGGCGCTTGCGGCCAAGCCTCACGCGAAGGCGGCCTCCGGAGGCTTCTCCTTCGATCTCGACGACGCCCACGATGCACGGGACGCAGAGTTCCGCCGCGCCTCCTGAAGACGAGCGGGCGCTCCGCTTCGGCGGAGCCGCCTTTCCCGCCGGCTGCCGGCGCCTGACGACTTCCCCCTGCGGAGACGGCATTGACCCAGAACGCACAATATCTGACGCTCGGGATCGACGGCGAGTCCTTCGGCATCGACATCGCGCATGTGCGAGAAATCCTCGACATGCGGCCGATCTCAAAGCTCCCGCACGCCCCCGACTTCCTGCTCGGCATGATCGACGTGCGCGGCACCGGCTTCCCGATCGTCGATCTTCGCACCAAGCTCGGCCTTCCGCGCGTCGCGCCGACGGAGGCGACGCGGATCATCATTCTGGACGTGCCGCTGGACGGCCGGACTCTCGGCGTCGGTTTCGTCGCCGACCGTGTCTTCGAGGTGACGAGCCTCGATTCGGCGCAGACCGACGCGCCGCTCGACGTCGGCGGCCGTTGGCAGTCGCACTACATCGCCGGTCTCGGGCGCAAGGGCGAAGCCTTCGTCATCGTCCTAGACCTCGCACGGCTCATGGCAGGCGCCGGGGTCCCCCCTCATGTCGACGCGAGCGAAGCCGCATGACGGCCCCGGCGACGACAGAGCCCATGGGCGACCATCTCAAGGAGCGGCATTTCAATGCCATCGCGAGCCTCGTCGAGCGCAATGCCGGCATCAAGCTCCCGCGCACCAAGCGCACGATGGTCGAAGGTCGCCTGCGCAAGCGGGTCCGCGCGCTCGGCCTGAGCAGCCTTGCGGACTATGGGCACCTGCTGTTCGAACGCGGCGGCCTGGACAAGGAATACGTGCACCTGATCGACTGCGTCAGTACGAACAAGACCGACTTCTTCCGCGAGCCAAATCATTTCACGTTCCTGTGCGACACCGCGGTGCCCGCACTCCGGCGCCTGCACGGCCCCCGTCCGACCAGGCTCAAGATTTGGAGCGCTGCCTGCTCGATCGGCGCCGAGGCCTATACCATCGCGATGCTGCTGCAGGACCTCGCGAATGCCACGCGCGGAAGCTCTGGCGAACTGAGCTTTTCCATCCTCGGCACCGACATCTCGACGCAGGTTCTCGCCGCCGCACGCACCGCCATCTATCCGACCTCCTTTGTCTCGCCGATCCCGGCCCCACTGCAGCAGCGCTATCTCATGCGGGCCCGCAACCCGGCGCAGGACACGGTGCGGATCGCTCCCGAGCTGCGTCGCAGGGCCCGCTTCGAGCATCTGAACCTGATGGACGAAGCCTACCCCTTCGATCGCGACATCGATGTCATCTTCTGCCGCAACGTGCTGATCTACTTCGGCCGCCGGACCCAGGCCGAAGTGCTGTCGCGACTGGTGTCCCATCTGCGTCCCGGAGGCTATCTCCTGCTGGGGCATTCCGAATCCATGGCGGGAGCCGGGGTGCCCGGCCTCCACTCGGTCGCGCCGACCGTCTACCAGGCGAAACCGGCCGCCCTCGGGAGGAGCGCAGCATGACGCGCAAGCCCATACGTGTCCTCGTCGTCGACGATTCCGCCTCGGTGCGGCAGGTGCTGAGCTCGATCCTGTCGCAATCGCCCGGCATCGAGGTGATGGGCACGGCCGGCGATGTCTACGCGGCGACCAGGCGCATGCAGAACGAAGTGCCGGACGTGCTGATCCTCGACATCGAGATGCCGGGGATGGATGGCCTGACCTTCCTGCGCAAGATCATGGCGCAGCGGCCGATCCCGGTGATCATCTGCTCGACCCTGACCGGCACCGGCTCGCCCACCCTGTTCGAGGCGCTGGAAAGCGGGGCCGTCGAGGTGCTGGCCAAGCCGCGGATCGATACCCGCAACGCGCTGCTGGAGACCGCCGACCGGCTGCGCCATGCGGTCCATGCCGCCGCGCAGGCCAAGCCGCGGCCTCGGGCCGCACGGCCGGTCATGCAGATCGAAGCGAAGCTCACCGCCGACGTCATCATGCCGCCGCCGCTTTCCGGCCGGTTCCATGCGCGCACGGATCGCATCGCCTGCATCGGGATCTCCACCGGCGGCACCGAGACGTTGCGCGAAGTGCTGGAGGCGCTGCCGGCCAATTGCCCCGGCATTGCCGTCGTCCAGCACATGCCGGAGAAGTTCACGGCCGCCTTCGCGCGCCGGCTCGACGGCATCTGCGCCATGGAGATCAAGGAAGCAGAAGACGGCGACGAGATGAAGATCGGCCGCGTTCTGATCGCGCCCGGCAATCGCCACATGCTGCTGCAGCGGGTGGGGCAGCATTATCGCGTCGCGATCAAGGACGGTCCGCACGTCTCGCGTCACCGCCCATCCGTGGACGTGCTGTTCCGCTCGGCGGCGCAGTACGCCGGCGGCAACGCGCTTGGCATCATCATGACGGGCATGGGCGACGACGGCGCACGCGGTCTCCTGGAAATGCGCAAAGCCGGGGCGCGGACGCTGGCCCAGGATGAGGAGAGCTCGGTCGTTTTCGGCATGCCGAAGGAGGCGATCGAGTTCGGCGCGGCCGAGCGCGTCGTGCGCCTCCCGCTCATCGCGCAGGAGATCATGGCGTGGCCGCAGGCGGTGAACGCCGCCGGTCCCGCATAGCGGCATGCGTGAGGATGCGATGAACGCTCCAACAGAACGTCTGATGCGGCTGATCAGGTCATTGGAGGATCACGCCGGCTCGGTCGATGCGACCTTCGCGGTTGCGGGCCGCGATCTCGGGAAGGGACTGAACCTCTTCGACACCTTGCAGGAACGGTTGAGCGCCCTCTCCGGCCGTCTCTCCGGCGACAGGATCATCACGGCGGGCGCCGCGCTTGCACGCCTCGCCGACGATCTGCGCCCGCTGCGGCAGACGCTGGCCGAGGAGACGCGCTCCCTGGTCGACATTGCCGTACATAGCGCCGCCGCCGGCCAGACTTGGGAGAAGCTGGTCGAGCATATCCGGCTGATCACGATCATCGCCCATTACGCCCGCATCGAGTCGATCTCGATTCAGGGTGTGGGGCGCGACTTCGGCGACTTCGCCAACGAGATCTTCGAGCTGACGACCCAGGCCCAGCGTACGATCGAGGCCTGCGCGCGCGAACACGACCGGATGAGCGCGTTGCTGGCCACGGCGCTGGCTTCCCAGCGCGAATTCGAGACGCAATATGGCGCTGCGCTCTCGTCGCTCTCCGACAAGCTCTCGCTCACGCTGGCCGAGGTCGAGGATCGGCAGCGCAGCGGCATGACGCTCGCGAGCGAAGCGGCGGCGCGCTCCGGCAAGATCGCCATGGCGGCCGGGATGGCGATCGTCGCCTTGCAATCCGGCGATAGCATCCGTCAACGGCTTGAGCACGCGACCGCGGGGCTGCACTTGGCGGAGACCCTGGAGGACGGCCGCCCCGCCGACGGGCTGCCGACGGAGGCCCTGTCCCACGCCCGCGACCTGCTGCTCAGGATCGAGGCGGCACAGCTCGAGGCGAGCGCCGCCACTCTCGGCGAGGACGCCGAGCTGATCGAGCAGAACCTGCTGCTCTTGCGTGACGAAACCATGGATCTTGTCGACCTCGTCCGGTCGCTCTACGGGGCGGGCGGCGCGGATACCGGCTCCTTCATGGCGCAGCTCGGGGCCGATCTCGGCCACGCGTCGGCGCTTCTGGGCAAGTGCAACAGCGCCCGCGCCGGCGCCGATCAGGTCGCACAGGCGTTGACCGCGCTGCTCGACACTTCCCAGCAGACAGTCGACGCGCTTGCCACGACCGTCTCGAATATCGTGCTCATCGGTACGAATGCCAGCCTGCGCGCCGCGCGCGTCGGCAGCAACGGCCGCAGTCTGGTCATCATCGCGCACGAGCTGAAACTCGCCGCCGACCTCGTCGCCAGCGTCTCCAGTCGCCTGCCGGCGATCTTCGAGCAGATGCAGCGGGCCGCCGGCGAGCTGAAACGCCAGGATCGCCTCGATGCAGCACATTTCGGCGCGCTCGATCGCGAGATGAGCACCGCGCTCATCGTCGTGCAGGAGACGGCCTCGGAGCTGGCTTTGGAGCTGAGCCGCCTGATGCGCGAAGGCGCGGCCTTCGGCAAGGTCGTCGATCAGGCCCGGCTCGGCTTCTCTGGCGCGGCCGCGACGGGAGAAGCCATCGGGGCGGCCGCACATGCGGTTGCAGCGATGGCCTCCGACAAGCCCGCCGTTCCCGCTGAAATGAACGAGCTCGTGCGGGGCTGGCTGAACGGCACCGTGTGGCCGCATTACACGATGGCGATCGAACGGACGATCCATTGTGGAGTGATAGAGCCCGTCTGGGACGCGGCGGCGCAAGTATCGACGGCGGAGCCGGCTTCCGATGATGTCGATGCCCTGCTGTTCTGAGGTCCCGAGAGCGACGGCGCCGCCGAATTCGGCAGCCTAGCCGGCCATGCGGACCATGGCGGGTTAGGCTTCTATCCGGCGACGGTCGCGTTCACTCGGCGTAGGATTGCGTCGCCCAGGCCGCCTTCAGCTTCGGGCCGACATGGGCCCCCAGCGGCCCGAACCACTTCATGTACAAGGCCTCGGCCTCGCCCGACTTGAACATCTTGCCCATCGTGTGATTGACGATCCAGAGGATGGTCGGATTGAGCTTGGGCACCATGAAGCCCTGCGGCGCGTAACCATATTCGTCGCCGACGATCTCCAGCGCATCTGGCTTCTTCGACTGCTTGATCAGCCCGTAGAACGCCCCGTTGTCGCTGAAATAGGCATCGGCCCTGCGGGTTTCGACAGCGATCAAGGCGGCGGCATGGTCATCGACATTGATGACGCGCAGGTTGAGCTTGCGCTCGGCCACGAGCTTCTTGAGATCGGGTTCGCTGGTGCCGCCCGTCGCCACAGCGACGATCTTTCCGTTGAGGTCGTCATAGTTCCTGATGCCCGAGCTCTTGAGAACCAGGAGCTGGCTCGCCGAGACGTGGCTGACCGACGAGAAATCGACCTGCTTGTTGCGGCCGAAGGTGTTGACCGTTCCCTCGCATTCGAGATCGATCGTTCCGTTGGCGACGAGTGCCTGGCGATTCTGGATCGTCATCGGCACGTATTTGATCTTGATCTCCGGCAGGTTCAGCTCGGTCTTGATGTCGTCGATGATGCGCTTGCAGAACTCAACCGCGTAGCCCGTCGGGTTCTTGTTGTCGTCGAGATAGCTGAACGGAAACAGCGCCTCGCGCACGCCCATGGTGATGGTCTGGGTGTCGCGCAATTTCTTGACGATCGCGTCGACCTCCTGGGCCCCGGCCGCTGAACTCGCCAGATTCAGGGCCAGAAATGCGCCTGCAGCTGCGAAAAGATGGAATCTCATAAGCTCTCTCCCGTTTTGCGATCGCTCGCCTGGTGCCCGCCCTCGATGGAGGACGGTATCTAGAATCCGTCCTTCGCCCGCGCGGCCAGTTCCTCGCGTGTCATCACGTCGAAGCCGAGCGCGGGCAGCAGTTCGTTCTCGCGGGTGAAGTCGCGCCCATAAGCGGCCGACAGCAGGGTCAGTCCCGCCTCGTGCAACGTCGCCGGCCGCCCGATGAGCCGTCCGAGCAGCACGGTCGGCAACAATCCGTAAGGCGCATCTTCGAGAACATAGCGGCTCTCCAACGTCGCAGGGCCGAAACCGCCCTTCCCGCGGCCGTGCAGCTCGGCGTTCATCTCCGCGATGCTGGCGACCGGGAGCTGGTAGGAATAGGCATAATGCTCGTGGATCGTCCTGACCGAAACGCCAAATGCTTCGGCAATGGCGAGCCGCTCGGCATCGAGCGCTTCCATCACGCGCCCAACCGCGGGCGTGACATTCTCCGCCTGGCCCCAGCTCTCGCCGCGCTCCATCCGGGTCAGGTTGAACAGAGCAATCGCGAGATGGTTCTGAGGGTTGAGATTGCTCAGCGCGATCGCAAGCAGCCCTTCGCGGAGGACGAAACGCTCGCCGAACAGAGACGTGCACAGCGCCAGCGCTTCGGCCGACGCGTCCTGCGGCACCGTCGCGAGATCGATCTTCGAACGCAGCGAATTCACGGCGACCTCGGTCGGCGAAACCTTGCGGCCGGTCGTCAGCGTCGTGCCCCATGCGATGATCGGGGCGTGGATCTTTCGGGCTGCCAGCAATCGCGAAAGATACAGCGCACCGAAAGAGGCATGCGAGCTGATGATGACGGGCTGCCCTTCCCTCAGATGAGGCGCGATCGCATCGAACGCCATCTTGTGGGCGTAGCCCGGCATCGCGAGCATCACGACGTCGRCAGTGGCGACGGCGTCCGCGGCATTGCCAGCGATGCGCGGGTGGAAGCTGGTTTCGATCGCGGCCGTTGCGCGCAGCGGCGCGCCGGCTGCAAGCGCCTCCGTGCTCCGACCTGACGGCGACCAGAGCATCGGATCATGCCCCATGACCGATAGCTGGGCGGCGGCACCGCAGGCAGCCGCCCCCGCACCCAAGATACTAACGCGCATATGAAATCGCCTCTTCTGCTAGGAACGGCAGCCCGCCAAAAATGAGGCCCGCCGCTTCGGAGAAACTGAAACCCGGATATATTCGCGTCTTAAAGGGCATTTCGCCCCTTCGACGACTTGCGATAGAGCAGCACCATCAGGCCGCGCGACGACTTCTCCAGCGGATTGCTGATGGAATGCACCACATCGACCGGATATCGCGCCGTCTCACCTTGCCTGAGCAGGTGGCGGGAACTCCCGCTGGCGATCACGAACTCGCCGGAGAGCGCCGTGAAATGCTCGACGGCTCCTGGAGCATGAGGCGAACTGTCGAGGCATCCGCCAGCCGCGATCTCGACATCGTACCATTCGATATCGCCGGATAGGCTGGGTGGACTCAGGATGCGCAACTGGCAGGAACTGTCGGCACTGCGGATCGTCGGCGTGCGCTCCAGTGACAGCATCTCGATGGCGTTGTCGGCGCCCGCCGTCGCCTGCCTCTCTCCCAGCAACGCAACGAAGTCGATCCCCAGTCCGCGCGTCAGGCTCCAGAGCACGGCAAAGGTCGGATTGGCCTCCCCCCGCTCGATCTGCGACAGCATCGATTTTGAAACGCCCGATAGCGCGGAGAGCTGCTGCAACGTCAGACCCCGCTCCTTGCGTTGGCGTTGGAGAAGCGGGCCGATCTGAGGGGCGTTCAGCTCGTTCATTGGCCCCTCAGTGCGTCAGGACCTGCTTCAGGAATTGCTTCGCCCGCTCCGAGGAAGGCGAAGTGAAGAACTGGTCCTTGGGCGTATCCTCGACGATCTCTCCGCGATCCATGAACAGAACGCGATCCGCGACACGCTGGGCGAAGCCCATCTCATGGGTGACGACGATCATGGTCATACCCTCGAGGGCGAGTTCCTGCATGACCTCCAGCACCTCGTTGATCATCTCGGGATCAAGCGCCGAGGTCGGCTCGTCGAACAGCATCGCCTGCGGATTCATCGCCAGCGCGCGAGCGATCGACACGCGCTGCTGCTGCCCGCCGGAGAGTTGAGACGAGCGGTTGCCGAGCTTGCCGCCGAGCCCGACCCGCGTCAGGATTTTTTCGGAACGCGCGTCGGCCTCCTTCTGCGAGCGCCCGAGCACATGGACCTGCGCCAGGCTGACGTTTTGCAGCGCGGTCATGTGCGGGTAGAGCTCGAAACTCTGGAAGACCATGCCGATCCGCGAGCGCAGGGCCGGGAGATCCGTTTTCGGCGACGAGACCGAGACGCCGTCGACGGTGATCGTGCCCTGTTCGAAAGGCACCAGGCCATTGATGCACTTGATCAGCGTGCTCTTGCCGGAACCCGAAGGCCCGCAGACCACCACGACCTCGCCGAGACGAATTTCGGCCGAACAACCGCGGAGGATCTGCTGCGAGCCATAGAACTTATGCACGTCGTCCAGAACGATCATGACGGACGCCTCCTCCTGTAGAACTCGGCAACCTTCGTGATCGACAGGCAGATCACCAGATAGACGACGGCAACCAGCGAATACATCTCGGTCGCGCGCCCGTCGCGCGAGGCGACGACGCTCGCGGCGGTAAGGAAGTCGTGCAGCGACACGACATAGACCAGCGACGTATCCTGGAAGACGATCACGATCTGATTGAGGATCAGCGGCCCCATGGCCCGCATCGCCTGCGGCATCACGATCAGCCGCAGAACCTGCCAGCGGCGCAATCCAGTCGCCAGCCCCGCATCGCTCTGGCCCTTGCGGACGCTGCCGATTCCGGCGCGGATGATCTCGCAATAGAACGCCGCCTCGAACAGGACGAAGGCGATCAGCGCCGAGGTGAGCGAGCCGACCGGCCGGCCAATGGCGAGCGGCATCAGGAAATAGAACCAGAACAGCACCAGCACCAGCGGCAACGAGCGCATCACCGTGACGTAGCTGGCCGCGGGGACGGAAATCAGCCGATGCTTCGACAGCCGCATCAGCGCCAGCCCAAAACCGACGACGAGCCCGCCCAGCGTCGCGACCAGCACCAGCAGCGCGCTGAGCGCCATGCCCTCCGCGAGGAAACCGTATGATCGGGCGATCACCCCCCAGTCGAAATCGCTCACGCCGTGGCCTTTCGCAACGCGGCACCGCCGATTCGATTATCGATGAGGCGCATGAGTCCGGTCGCGCACAGGCCGATGACGAGATAGCCAATGGTCGCGAAGGTGAAGGCCTCGAAGCCCTGGAAGGTGTAGTTCTCGACATGGCGGCTCTGCGCGGTCAGTTCGAGCACGCCGATCGTCAGGCTGAGCGACGACAGTTTGATCGTGATCAGGAATTCCGAAGTCAGAGGCCCGACGATGGCGCGCAGGCCGAGCGGCAGCGCGATCAGCCGATAGGCCTGCATCGGGCGCAGACCGGTCGCGAGAGCCGCCGGCAACAGCGGCGCACCGACGGCCTCGATGCCTGCGCGAACCTGCTCGGCCACGCGCGCGCCGGCGAACAGGCCGATCGCGATCACCGCGGTGACGATCTCCGGATAGGGCAGATCACGCTTCAACCACAGGCCGACCGCGTCGGGAACGATCTCGGGCAGGACGAAGTACCACAGGAACAGCTGGACCAGCGGCGGCACGCTGCGAAACACGTCGATGTAGATGCCGGCCAGCAAGCGAGCCACCGGCGACGGGGCGCTGCGGGCGACGCCGGCGACGATGCCAATCGCCAGCGCGACGGCCCAGCTCATGATGCTGATCGCCAGAGTCAGGAGCAGACCGCTCCACAGCCAATCGACAAAAGGCTCCCGTATCAGGACCGACCAGTCCCAGCGGTAATTCATCCGGCCCCACCTATCGCAAAGGCAATTTCTACGTGTTTGCTATTCCGATATACCGGAATTGGCCCATCGACCGGGTGGATTGTCAATCAGCATTTTAGCTCGCCGAAATTTTCGGTATAGAGGCGATGAAGGCCGAATAGAGCGTCATTTACGCTTCATTACTGAACGCTTTAGATGAGTACTTTGTTTATATCTACGAACAAAAGCAATCCGGAGGGCGCCCACACCTATCCGCTATAATGAACCTAACGTGCAAGGCGGGGAACTCGATGGCATGGAAATCACGCCCCATCGAAAGCAAACCTCTGGCATTCCTTCGTATATCGCCGGCACGCTCATCGGCGGCCTTCGCGCGCGTTGAGGCTGCGCGAATCGTAACGCGCGGGAGCCGGCTCGGCGGTTTGCCCGAAATGGAGCCCCGCCACGGTGATGATCGGAAGCAGGCTGTTGCACAGCGCATGCGCGTAGACGAGCCGTTGGGCTCGCGCCCATGGTGGAGCGTCGAGACGGCTCATTCCCAGGGGTCATACCCAACAGAGCTCATGACGTTGATCACTGATGCGGCAATGCCTGGAGAGACGGCTACGATGGCTCGCCAGGAAGATTTGGATCCGAACCGAAAGCCGCGAGCAGGAGCTACGCGGCTGGCCAGGGACAGGCCCCGCCGAAAGCGATACCTGCGAGCTAGCGCGCGGAGGCGAAAGACCTCGGCGCCCCCTGCCCGACGGCTCGCTACAGACCATCGCAGATAGCGTGAAAAAGAGAGGTGCTGGCGAGCCACGGCTCCCCGTGCAGGGGGCCTCGCTTTAGGGATGCTGCAACGGGTCGAGCAGGCCGCCCTTGCTCGCACAATGTGCCGATGTTGGCCTCAGGCTGCTGCTTTAGATGCCACGCCAAGCTCGGCCAGAACAGCCTGCGGGCAAAGGCAAGCCGGATCGGTTGGCGGGGGGCCCCAAGCGGGTTGCCAGTCGAGTTCACCCTGCTGCCAGGCTGAAACAACCGCTTTCCATTGCTTGCGCTGCACAGATGCCTTCCGGCGCCGGACAGATCCGCTGTTTCGTTTAGCCATGATGGATTCGAAAGCCTGTTGTGCGCCGCGTCTAAATTTGTGCGACGCAACAAGGTAGCGACCCGGCGCCCTGGCCGACCATCCCCAGTTTGGGCATCGCGACTATGCGTCGAAGGGGCTAACCAAAAGGCCCCTTCCGCTCCGCTGCTCCGCGGGCTTGTACCGCCGGTCAGGACAGGGTCAGAGAGATAGCCGCCAGAAGAAGCCGTGACTTCACTCCCGCATCGCGGCAGGATCGGCTTCAACAAGGAGCACTCGGTATGAAGAAGTTTCTCGCGGCTGCATGCTGTCTGTTCCTCACGGGATGCGCTGCCTTCGGCGGAGTATCGGAGTCGACAGGCGTCGATCCGATGCAAAGCGACGGGCAGACTTATGTGCCTCGATCAGCAGGAAGCTTTGAGCCGCCTCCTGCCGAGGAGCGAATTACGAGCACCTGCACGATGAAGGGCCAAAACGTAAACTGCTTCTGAGCGTGGCGCTCCGGGCGAGTCCATTCTCGGCCATGGAGAACATTTCGAGCCGTTTAGGGCGTCGCTACGGCCAATCTCCGATTCGCGCTTCGGCCTTACGACGACGCCGGTAGCCCATGAATAGCAGCGACGCTCGAGCCTCTCCGTTTATCGGCGGCAAGCGTCGGCCATGACACCCTGACGCCTTTCGGCAAGGCCTTCATAGTGATCGGCACGAGGCCGGTCACATTCGGAATACCCGCATAACGATCATGCCCAGTAATTTAATCATGAAGGCGCCGATCAACAGAAGTATGCCCGCGATCACCACCGCCGCAGCGGTCTTTATTATTGCGATATCCTGAGAGTCGAAGAGAGAACACCACCAGGCGATGAAATTCAGGAACCAGCCGAGTTCGGATTCGTCTGCCGAAAATTGATACATGGCGCACCGGCTAACCTGTAGCTGAGCAGTTGGCACGCTAACACGCACGCCAGGAGCGCTCAATTCGAAGTCGTCCTCACCGGGCAGCTTCGGCTGCCCTCCGATAGTCCGACCGATCAGCCCACCTAGGCGGTTTTTTCGCGCCTGGAGGATCTTCGGTTGCGTAAGCCGACCGAGTGCCAGGCGATCTGGTCGGATCACGCTTTCTCTATCAATAGCTTAGAGGCGGCTTCAGGCTCCGCTGATCGATTGGGCCCAGCTCAGCATCTCCCAGGCCACACAGCCAAGGAACAGGAACCAAGCCACCGTCAGCGCGCCGCCGAGGACCATGATCGTGACGAGGAAAACCCCGTGGAGGCGCTTCTTCAGACGGGCCGGAATGAGTTTTTTCATGGTCGATCAGCCAACCATCCGGACCAATTCCGTAGCCGGCGGAACACGCACCTGATTGGTCACGACCAGTGAAATGGACCCGCGGAAATCCGACCACTTGGCAATAGCGGCGCCACAGCTACCGCAGAGAACCTGGCTCTCCGGCTTGAGGTCGTCCGGGATTGAAACATGTGGCGACCAGCAAGTCTCGCAACGGAACTCTGTCTGATCCAAGACGGTACCTCCCGCGATTTTTCCGTTTGTCGCGGCAAGCCTCGTTCCAGTTCATCGTCATAGCCGAAGCATCCCGCTCCACGCGGCTTTTCTTTGGCGGGTGCTCCGACAGCGACGCCATCCGCCGCCCGGTCGAGGAGAACGGCACAATGCCCAACACCCTGCCCAAGACCGACCGGCACTGGAGGAACCCGCTTCTCGCCCGTGCTCTGCCTGGATCGCAACGCCATCAAGCGCATGTGCTGCCGTCTCAAGGACTTCAGGCGCATCGGGACCCGCCGCGACCACCGCGCCGTCGACTGTCTCGCCGTCGCCGTCAGCTACCGGCGGTGAGTTCGGGCCCTAGAACCGCAGGCTCAGCCCGACGACCGGTCCGTGCTGAAGCATATCGAAGGCATAACGCCGCCGTCCTTCCCCTTGCGAATAGTCGACATAGAGCGCCCGGTAACCGATGACGCCCGAATAGGTGATGCCGTTTTTCTCGGCGAAGTCGAAGCCGTAGCCGGCGATGCCCTGCCACGAAAACTTGCTGCCGCCCCCGCCGATGTCGCCGCGCAGGAAGAGTTCCTGACCGGGCGCGACCGCGACCCGCATGCGCGCCCCGGCGAAGCCGTCGAGCCAGTCGACAGTGCCGGAGCGGGCGACCGCCACGTTGCGGCCGAAACTGAGATCGCCGATGTCGACCGTCGTGGCGAGATCGAAGGACAGATTGGCCCGCTGATACCAGTAGCGCGCACCGGCCAGGACGTCGAAGCTGACCGATCCGAAGCGCGCCACCTCATAGGTCGCCCCCGCTTCGATGATTCCCATCGAGACTTTGACGTCGGCAGCTGCGCCGACCGCACCCACGATCCCGGGCGCGGCGCTGCGCGTCGTGGCGCCGCTGCGGTCGACACCGATCTTGGACCAGACGACATTGCCGTAGAGAGAGAACCGACCGTAGCGGGCCTCCAGATCGCCCATCAGGCCGATCAGGGTTCCGCCCTCTCCGAGTGTGGCATCGATGACATCAACGAAGCTGGCATCGACCTTCACGTTTCGCCCTTTCACGGTCTGGTTGCCGTTGAGCGATGTGAGCCAGCCATAGGGCGTGAACCGGAAGGTCCATGCCGGGGGCGGCACCAGCTTCTCGGCCGGCACCGGGGGCGACAGATCGGCGGCTTCAGCCAAGCCGCCGCCAAGTCCGAGCATCATCATCAAGGTAAGCCCGCACAACCTTGAGCCGATGAGTGTCATCGTGATCCCCCTTTTGCGTTTCGTGCTTTCTCGACGCGGGAAAGGGCCTTGTCGTCCCTTAGCCAACTCGCGAGCTAGCTTGCCCGAAAGCCAACTTTCCGGACCCAGAGAAAAGGCCACTTTTACCCGTCGGATCGCTCGCCACCAGAACACCCGGGAGCGGATGTTGTCAAAGTCCGAAATGAACCGATTGTGTTGAAGACGTCGGCGTTGCTGTTGGGCTTGAAGTCCTGCTTCAGTCGTTCTCGGGCTGGATGAGGACCGGCGAATGTCGAACCATCGCGACCAACGAACGCAACGGTGTCCGCCCGGAACAGCAGAGCGGTCGCCACCACGATCAAGCTCTGCGCCTTGCAGGAATGACGGCATTGAGGGCGCGAAAGCCGAATGCCCCGATGAGGCGAGGCAACTGGAACTCGGCGCCTCCCCGACCGATGACGCCGCCCCGCGTGCCGCCGCATGCACAGCCGCCGAATGCGGTCGATTGATCGCGGAGAGATTTCATGAGCACGAGCCTTCGACGCGCGGTTGGGCCGTCATCTAGATCAGGCCCATGAACCGACGTGGCGGTGCTTTTCACGGCGAGCTCACGGCGCGCCGCAGGGCGAAGGAAGCCTACGGCGCGCCGCGCCGAGTTGGCAGGAGCTGATCGCTCGAAACGCCGCGTTCGTACCAGCCCTTCGACCGATTCACGATCCAGACGACGGTCAGCATGACCGGGACCTCGATCAGGACGCCGACAACCGTGGCGAGCGCGGCCCCGGAATTGAACCCGAACAGGCTGATCGCGGCGGCGACGGCGAGCTCGAAGAAGTTTGAGGCACCGATCAGCGCGGACGGCCCCGCAACGCAGTGCTGCTCGCCGGCTATCCGGTTCAGGAGGTAGGCCAACCCGGCATTGAGGTAGACCTGAATCAGGACAGGCACCGCCAGCAGCGCGATCACCATCGGCTGGGCGAGGATCTGTTTGCCCTGGAAGCCGAAGAGCAGGACGAGGGTGGCGAGCAGAGCAACCAGGGAAATCGGCCCCAGGCGACCGAGCAGCCTATCGAGTGTGGCCTGACCGCCGTTTGCCAGAACGCGGCTGCGGACGACCTGCGCGACGATCACGGGAATGACGATGTAGAGGACGACCGAGAGAATGAGCGTTCCCCATGGTACGGTGATCGCCGACAAGCCCAGCAGCAGGCCGACGATCGGCGCGAAGGCGATGACCATGATCGCGTCGTTGAGCGCGACCTGGCTCAGTGTGAAATGCGGTTCGCCCTTGGTCAGGTTCGACCAGACGAAGACCATGGCGGTGCACGGCGCTGCCGCCAGGATGATGAGGCCAGCGATGTAGCTGTCGATCTGATCGGCAGGCAGCCACGGCCGGAACAGCCAGGCGATGAAGATCCAGCCCAGCGCCGCCATCGAGAACGGCTTTACCGCCCAGTTGATGAAGAGCGTGACGCCGATCCCGCGCCAGTGCCGGCCGACCTGCCCCAGCGCGGCAAAATCGATTTTCAGCAGCATCGGGATGACCATCAGCCAGATCAGCACCGCGACCGGAAGGTTGACCTTGGCGATCTCGGCCGAACCGATGGCCTGGAATACGCCGGGCATGATGTGCCCCAATGCGATACCGACGACGATACACAGCGCGACCCACACTGTGAGGTAGCGTTCGAAGGTGGACATGATGACCTCAGGCGAGCGCGACGGGGCGACCGCAGGCATCGACGACCAGCTCGCCGTCCTCCTTGCGGAACTCGCCGCGCTGGGGCGGCAGCAGGGCCATAACGGCCTCGGACGGGCGGCACAGCCGCACGCCCTTGGGTGACACCACCAGCGGCCGGTTGATCAGGATGGGATGGGCTTCGATCGCATCGAGCAGGGCCTCGTCGGAAAGGGCCGGATCGCCGAGGCCAAGCTCGGCGAAGGGCGTACCCTTCTCGCGCAGAATTTCCCGGACGGTCAGCCCCGCACGGTCGAGAAGCTGCTTGAGCAGCGTCCGCATCGGCGGCGTCTTCAGATATTCGATGACGTGCGGCTCGACGCCCGCATTGCGGATCAAGCCCAGCGTGTTCCGAGACGTCCCACAGGCTGGATTGTGATAGATGACGACGTCCATCACGCCACCTCCCGGCGAGCGGAATTGTGCGTGCGGATAAACGGCACGTTGCGGACGCGATCAGGCATCGGTCGTAACCTTCGGCGGGCAGCAGGGGCTGAGTTCGGCGAGAAGCGGCGCACAGATCTCCGGGCGACCGCCGCAGCAATCCTTGAGAACGAACGCGAGCACCGCACGAAGGGCGTCGAGGTCCGCGCGGTAGACGATAGAACGACTGAACCGCTCGGAACGGACGAGACCCGCCCGGCTGAGGATGCTCAGATGGGAGGACATCGTGTTGTGGGGAACGTCGAGCTGGCGGGCGACCTCGCCGGCAGGCAGCCCCTCGGGCTCCGCGGTCACCAGCAAGCGGAAGACGTCAAGGCGGGTGCTTTGAGCCAGCGCGGCCAGGGCGAGGACGATTTGCTTACTTTCCATATGTCGAGACTTATCGACATATTTTTAGCGACGCAAGAAGCCCTGGACGGACGTGAAGGATGGCTCCGCGCCGTCAACTGTCTCGCCGCCGTCTGCGTCGCTGCCGCCGTCAGCTACGGGTCATCAGTTTGGGCCCTGGCGCCCTGGCGCCAACCACCTCCATCTCGCCCCTGAACTCAGTGGTTCGTGAGCTGCCGAAGATCGTTCATCAAGCTCTTGGAGAGCTGGGCGGCTGGAGGCGACAACGAACGGTGGGTTGCCGTAATGATGCCGATGCGCAGCATGTTCACGCCGGGGGAAGACAGAGGGCGCCATGCGATCTTGCCCTGTTCGATTTCCTTCAGGAAGCCGAGTCGGGTGAAAAAGGCGATACCGAGTCCGAGCTCGATGCAGATTCGGATCATCTGAATCGAGTTCGAGGTGATCTTCGGTTTGAGCATCGCCTTGAACTGACTGAAATCGGCGTCGGTGTCGGCGCCGCGCGGCAACGGTCCGGTCTGGTCGAGCACGGGATAGGACAGAGCCTCCTCGAAGCTGACGCTCAGGCGCGCGGTCAGCGGATGATCAACCGGCATGACCACCCCGATCGGCGCGGGAACTTCTGCAATGAAATTGACGTTCGCGGTCGACAGCGGACTGATAAAGGTCAGACCAATATCGACGGCGCCGCTGCTGACCATGCCTGCGATCTCGGCCGGCGGCGTGGCGAGCACGGTGTGGTTGATCGCGGGAAAGTCGCGCCCGAACCGCGCCAATGCCCGCGGCAGGAAGTCAACCAGAAGCGAATCGAGCGCCGCGATCGTGACGTGGCCCGAACGTGCTTCGCGAAGATCGTCGATCGCCGCGCGAACCTGCCCATAGGCTTCGATCGTCGAGGTAACGTGCTGCAGAAGCAACGTACCTGCCACCGTCAGGCGCATTCCGGCCGGAAGTCGGTCGAAGAGGGGGCCGCCGAACTCGTCCTCGAGTTTCAGAATCTGGCGGTTGATCGCACTCGCCGCGACATTCAGCTGGGCTGCTGCGCGGCGGATCGAACCCAGCCGCGCGACCTCCCGGAAATAGAACAGGGCAGCGGCATGCATGACCGGGCATCCTCAGCTTGCGGCCTTCCTCGGCCAGGCCGCCACCGTGGGATGATCGCGCGTCGTCGTCAAAGACAAGTCGGCGCCGCCGGGCTTGCCCCAGCCTGTCACCTCCGGTCCGAAGAATTCGCGATTGACCGCCGGCCATTCGGCAAGCCCGGGCGGCAGCCGGTCATCGGCGTGGATAGCCGCAACCGGGCAGACCGTCTCGCACAGGCCGCAATCGATGCACTCGTCCGGCTGGATATAGAGCGTGCGGCCGCCTTCGTAGATGCAGTCGACTGGACAGGCTGTCAGGCAAGCCTTGTCCTTGATGTCGATGCAGGCGTCCGTGATGACAAAGGGCATGGCGGACCTCCCGGTTCAGCGACCCTGCCAGACGGGCTTTCGCTTCTCCCGGAAGGCGCGGACGCCTTCGTCCGAATCCGCCGATTGTAGAGCCGCGACCAGGGCCGGCAGGCGCTGCGCCTGCGCCTCCGTCGGCGAAAGATGGGCTGTCCGGCGCGCGACCTGCTTGATCGCGCGCAGCGAAAGGGGCGCGCAGGCGAGGATATCCTGCACCCAGCGATCGACCGCGGCGTCGAGTTCCTCCTTGGCTGCAACCTCGTTGACGAGGCCGAAGCCGAGCGCTTCCTGCGCCTTGATCCGGCGCCCGGTCAGCAGCATGCCGAGCGCGTGGCGATGGGCGATCTGGCGCTGCAGCAGCACCATGCCGCCGTCGAGCGGCAAGCGGCCGACGCGCGGCTCGGTCAACCCGAAGCTCGCATGCTCGGCCGCAACGACGAGATCGCAGCCTAGAACCATTTCGAAACCGCCACCGACCGCATGACCGTTGACGCGCGCGATAACCGGGATGTCGAGTGTCTGGCGCAACGCAATGCCGCCGAAGCCCGCCGGTCGTGCGGCCGCCCAATAGGCGAGGCCGGTCAGCTCGGGATCGACATTGCGCATGTCCGCGCCGGTGCAGAAGGCGCGGTCGCCGGCGCCTGTCAGCACCGCCACGCGCACCGAGCGATCGGCCTCGATGCGCTGCCAGATCGCCTCCATCTCGGCCTCGGCCACCTGGTCGAGCGCGTTCAGAACCTCCGGCCGGTCGATGGTGACCCGGGCTACGTGATCCTCGACCGAAAAGCTGACCGGCATCAGGCCACCTTTCCGAAAGCCGACAGCCCGAGCTCGCCCAGGATTTCGTCGGTATGTTGCCCGAGGCCGGCAGGAACAACGCGGATCGTCACCGGCGCAGCCTCCATATGGATCGGCGAGCCGACCACACGCACGCGCTCGCTCGGCCCGTCAGCCTCGAGGATCATCCCGTTCACGCGGGTCTGCTCGTCGTCGAGGGCTTCGGAGAGCTGGCGCACAGGCGCGCACAGGAGGTCTTGTCGCTCGAGCCGCTCCAGCCAGTAGGCGGTGGTCTGCGCCGCAAAGCGCTCTGCGAAGATCGCCTGCAAGGCCGATTTGTTGGCGACCTGCAGCTCATGGCCAGCAAAGCGCGGATCGCCCTTCAGCGTCGGCAGGTCGAGCGCGGCGGCGATGTCACCGAGCGGATCAGCCTTGAAGGCGCCGACCATGACGAGGGCTCCGTCCTCGGTCTCGAAGACGCCGGTGAGCGGCATCGCCCCCCAATTCACCTCGCGTCCGCGCATCAGCTGCGCGGCTGCCTCCTGCGTCTGCGCCGCCAGCATCGAATCGAAAAGCGAGACGCTGATGCGCTGTCCCTTGCCGGTCTTGTGGCGCTGCAGCAGTGCAAGCAGGATACCCTGGACCATGTGCATGCCGGCCGAATAATCGGCGAAGGTGGTCGAGAGCACGGCCAGCGGCTGATCGGCATTGGCGCGCCGGAACATCACGCCCGAGAGCGCCTGGGCCAGCACGTCCTGGCCGCCCTTGTGGGCATAGGGGCCGGTGAGGCCGAAGCCGGTGCCGACCGCATAGATCAGCCGCGGGTTGCGCGCGGCAAGCGCCTCGTAGGAGAAACCCATCCGGTCCATCACACCGGCGCGGAAATTGTTGACGACGACATCCGCCTCGTCGATCAGCCGCAATACGGCGTCCTTCGCCTCCTGCTTGCGCAGGTCCAGCACGATCGAGCGCTTGTTGCGGTTGAGCGAGCAGAAGACCGGGCCCTGCAGGCCGGCGGGGTCGTTGGGAAAGGACGTGCGCGAGAGATCGCCGTAAGGCGGGCGCTCGACCTTGATGACGTCGGCCCCATAGTCGCCAAGCACCTGCGTCGCGACCGGCCCCATCATCACCTGGGTGAAGTCGACGACCTTGATGCCGGCGAGCGGCAGTTCGGCGGGGTTGGTCACGCGGCATTCTCCAGGATGGTGGCGTTTTCGGAGGGGATGTCGCCGGGATCCCCCCCCTGGGCGCGCACGCGCTTGCAGATTTCCTGCGCGGCGACATCGCGCAGGCGGCGCCCGCTGGCGACGGCCAAGGCGGCGGCGACGCCGGCCGACTGGCCCATCGCCATGCAAGGCGGAATCTCGCGCGACATCTTCTGGGCCTGTTCCGTCGCGGAATAATGCCGCCCGGCAACGACGAGCCCGTCGAGGCCGCGCGGCAGCATGGAGCGATAGGGTGTGTAGTAGTCGCGGCCGCGGGCCACCGTGTCCGCGAAATGGACCCGGTCGAGGACGTCGCGCTTGCTCACCACGTATTCGCCTTGCAGCAGCCGGGTCTGGCGCACGCCGAGCTGGGGCGCGACGTCGACGACGAAGCAGCTGCGGAAGCCGGGCATGTGCTCACGGACATAATCGACGAGGGCGTAGAGCTTGTTGCGGCCCTCGAAATCGGCACGGGTCAGGTCCTCGACGGCGAGCGCGTCGAACCCGGCCATATGGGGGCAGTTGCACCAGACGACTCCGGGCAGCGGTGTCTTAAGCCACCACATGTCCCAGGAGCCGCCCATGATGCGCTTGGCCTGCCGGTCGATGGCGGCGAAGGCGTCGGGCTCGTCATGCTGGAAGCGCTCGGCTTCGTCGGTATCGACCCCGCCGAGCCGGAACACGGTCGTGACGATGAAGGAGCCCTTTTCGTGGGCCGCGCCGGCCGAGGCGGCAACGTCG
Source organism: Allobosea sp. 05L423 (assembly GCF_056397745.1). Lineage (NCBI taxonomy): Bacteria > Pseudomonadati > Pseudomonadota > Alphaproteobacteria > Hyphomicrobiales > Alloboseaceae > Allobosea > Allobosea sp. 05L423. Next base: position 68,804 of record NZ_JBFTOA010000020.1, read on the forward strand.
AGATCGCCGGAGGCGTCGACGACGGCATCGGCCAGGATCGCCTGTCGCCCGGACTTGGTCTCGCAGACGATGCCCGTGACCTTGCCGTTCTCGACCAGCGTGCGCGAGAACCAGGAATGAAGGCGCACATCGAGCTTCGCCTCGGTCACCATCTCGTTGGCGGCGCGCTTCCAGCCATCGGGATCGAAGGCAGCGGCCATGACGATCGGTTGCGGCTTGGTCTGGGCGCGGAAATCATGCGCTCCCCAGCGCGCCCATTTGCGGTGCATCGCCCAATCCTGGCGGCGCTCCTCGGGCGGCGGATAGACACAGGCGCCGCGCGCCGCCATGCGTTCGATCATTTCCATGCAGACGCCCTGCACGGTGACCTCGTCGCCGTTGTGCATGTCGTCGAGCACCAGCACCATGCCGCCGGAGGCGAGGCCTCCGAGATAGGGATAGCGCTCGACCATGGTGACGGCGCAGCCCTCGCGGCGGGCGCCGATCGCGGCGGCCATGCCTGCCGGCCCGCCGCCCACGACGAGCACGTCGGTCTTGGCGACGACGGGGACGGGGCCGCCCGGATCTGCGATGGTGGTCGGAGTCATGAGCCTCTCCACGTTTGGGCCGGAGCGTCAGTGCGCGTTGGCCGGCTGCCAGCGCACGATCAGGCGCTCCAGCAGGGTCACGGTCAGGAAGAACAGCATCGAGAAGCAGGAAGCGACGATGACGGTCGCGTAGAGCAGAGCCGAGTCGAAGCTGTAGGTCGCCTGGATGATCAGCGCGCCGATGCCGACATTAGAGCCGATCCATTCGCCGACGATCGCACCCACGACCGAGGTCGAGGCCGAAATCTTGAGCGCGGAGAACAGATAGGGCAGCGAGTTGTAGAGCCGGAGCTTGAAGAAGACTTCGCGCTTCGAGGCCGAGAGCACGCGCATCAGCTCCATCGCCTGCGGATTCACCGCCTCGAGCCCGCGCACCATGTTCACCAGCGTTGGGAAGAAGCAGATCAGAGCCGCAATGGCGATTTTGGGTTCCATGCCGTTGCCGAGGAGCAGCACCAGGATCGGTGCCTTGGCCACGACGGGAATGGTGTTGATCAGCACCACCGTCGGGAAGAAGGTTTCCTCGAGCGTCTTTTTATGAACGAAGGCGGTCGCGATGACGATCGCGACGATGTTGCCGAGCAGAAAGCCGGAGAGGGCCTCGATCGCGGTCGGAACAAGGTTCGACAACAGGATGCCGCCCTTGCCGACGAGCGTCTGCGCCACCAGCAGCGGCGAAGGCGCGACGAACGGTGGAACCTTGAACAGGTAGACCAGCGCGGCCCAGATACCGAGGAAGATGGCGATGCCGACGAAGGGCAGGATGCGCCGGCGCAGTTGCGCGTGGCGCCGTGCCCGGCGGAAGCTCTCCTCGGCATCGGAAATGGTTTCTTCGTGCGAAATCGCGGTGGCAAGCGTCATTCCGTGCCTCCCAGCGCTGCGCGTAGGACTGTGGCAGTGCGCATGAATTCCGGCGTCTCGCGGATCGCGAGCGTACGGTCCCGCGGGAGGTCGATATCGACCAGGGACGCGACGCGGCCGGGATTGGCGGCGAGCACCAGGACCTGCTCGCCGAGGAAGAGCGCCTCATAGACCGAATGCGTGACGAAGAGGATCGTCGTGCCGGTCTCGCGCCAGATGCGGCGCAGCTCCTCATTCAAACGATCGCGCGTGATCTCGTCGAGTGCGCCGAAGGGCTCGTCCATCAGCAGGAGCCGCGGTCCGCCGAGCAACGCGCGGGCGATCGAAACCCGCTGGCGCATGCCGCCGGACAATTCGTGCGGAAAGCTGCCTTCCCAACCCTCCAGTCCGACCAGCTTGAGCAATTCGCGCGGGGTCGGCATGCCCGGAGGCAGGGGCGGCCGCCCGCCGACCTCGAGCGAGAGCTCGACATTCTGCAAGGCCGTCCGCCAGGGCAGCAGGGCGGCATCCTGGAAGACGAAGCCGAGCGCGCGCTGGAGCCGCGCCTGTTGCGGGGTCTGGCCCAAGACCGTGATCTGGCCCGAGCTGGGCGGGATCAGATCGGCCACCACCCGCAGCAAGGTCGACTTGCCGCAGCCGGAGGGGCCGAGCAGGCTCAGGAAGCCGCCGCTCTCGACTGAGAAGCTGACATTCTCCAGCGCGGTAACGGTGCGCCGCTCGGTGACGAAGCGCACCGAGAGGTTGTGACAGCCGACCGCGGTGCTCCCGGCCGGGCGCGATGCATCGGTCTGGCGCGGTTCCATCGTGGCGAGCGCGGCCATCGGATCAGCCGATCCGCGGCCGCGTATCGGCTGTCATCCTGAGGACGTCGGCCGTCATAACCTCCGAAAGCTTGGGGGTGCGCTTGGCGAACTGCCCCAGAGCCGCATAGAGGTCGATCTGCTGTTGCCAGACGATTGGGTCCATGGTCCCCCAACCTTCCGCCTTGGTCTGGGGACCGAAGGAGAAGGACAGCATCACGTCGAGAGCCACCCGCTCGTCCGCTGCGACCAGATTGGGGTATTCCTTGACCAGCAGCGCAACCGCCTGATCGCGATTTTCGTAGGCATAGGCCCAGCCTTTGGCGGTCGCGCGCAAATACTTTGCCAGCAAATCGCTCTTTGTCTTCACCGTATCGGCGGTGGCATAGTAGGGCAGTGCGTAGAGCTTCACCCCGGCATCCCAGAGCGACATCCCAACCCGGTCGGCGCCGAGGACCTTGAGCGCGGTGGTGTTCGTCTCCCAGCCGGTCACGACATCGACCTGCCCGGTCAACAGCGGGGTCATTTCCGCGCCGATCGGGACGATGGTGACGTCCTTCTCCGGTATCTTGTTATGAGCCAGGAGCGCGCGCAGCAGGATGATACCCGTCGACTGGATGCCGACCTTCTTGCCGATGAAGTCCTTCGGCTCGCGCACCGGATTCTTCTTCAGTGAATAGAAGGTGTAAGGGTGCTTCTGGCAGCCGGCTGCAAAGCAGACGACCGGGACATCCTGCGAGGCGGCCAGCATCAGCGAGGGGCTCGACGACACCTGGCCGACCTCGAAACGCCCGCTGGCGACGACGGCGACGCCATCGACATTCGGCCCGCCGGGCTGGATGCGCATATCGATGCCTTCGGCATCGTAGTAACCAAGCGCCTTGGCACAGACCTCGCCGATCTGATTGCCGCCTGCGATCCAGCCGAGCTGCATATTGACGATCGCGTTGCCTTGGGCTTCGGCTTCGATCGAGAGCAACGGAGCGGAGAAGGCGGCGGCACTGGCGCCACGCAAGAAATTGCGTCTGTCGAGCGGCATGATGATAGTCCCCTCAATGTGGCGGTTACCGCCTTATCGGGGAACTAGATCACTATCTGGCGTACTCAGATATCACAAAATTTCGTTCAACGCGTTGCCGTAATAAGATCATGCACAAGCTGGCGGCAACTGCCTTGGCGGTGTGCAGGGCGAACCCTCATCTGTCGGTGGCTGCAGCGACGTCGACATGCCGTATGGCGACGCCGCCCTCCTCCAGAATCACGACGGAGCGGACGAAGGCATGCCCCCATACCGGATCCTCGAATGCGGGCGGCGGCGTCTCGACGCAGATGATGCCGGCATCGACGATCGCGCGGGCGCAATCGATGCACGGAAAGAATGTCGTCGTCAGCGTAGCTCCCGCCGTCGCGATACCGCGCCGTGCGGCGGTGAAGATCGCATGGCGCTCGGCGTGCTCCATCCACACGAAGCGACCGTCCCCCTCGTGTCGCTCGGGTCGATCCTGCACCCCGGCGGGGAAGGTGTTGCACGCGCCGATCACCGTGCCGTCGCTTGACCGAAGGACGGCACCGACCTGGCGCACCCGGTTCGGGCTTTCGCGCGCGGCTTCGAGCGCCGCACGCATGTTCGCGTCCGGGGTGCTGCCCATGGTCAGCCCAGCCGCGGGCGCGAGTCTTGCGTCAGCGCAAGTATGTCCGGCGTGTACACCTCGTCGGCCGAAGGAACGCGCGCGGTGAACTCACCCAGCTCCCGGAACAGGTCGATCTGGTCCTGCCAGAGCTTCTGCGACATCGCTCCCCAGCCCTGTGTCCGGGTCGTCTCGTCATAGGCGAAGGTTATCAGCGATTTTGCGGTCGCCATTGCATTGGCAGCGTCGAGCTCGGGCTGGTTCTCCAGCAGGTAGGCGACGGCCTGCTCGACATTCTGATAGGCAAAGGCCCAGCCCTTGGAGCTGGCGCGCACGAAACGCGCGAGCACATCCTTGTGCTTGGCCAGCGTCTCGACCGTCGCATAATAGGGGAGTGCGTAGAGGCGAACGCCGCAATCCCACAGCCCGAGTTCGATCCTGTCCGGGCCGACGGCAAGCCCGTTCGACATCCAGCCGGTCGCGACGTCGACCTGCCCGGTGAGCAGCGGCGTCAGCTCGGCACCGATCACGGTGATCTTGACGTCGCTTTCCTGCAGGCCGTTCCGGAGCAGCATGCCGCGCAGCAGCGGTCGCGCCGTCGCCTGGATGCCGACGCGCTTGCCGACCATATCCTGCGGCCGGCGAACGGGCGCCCGCGGCAGGGAGAAGAATGTGAACGGGTGCCGCTGCAAAGCCGAGGCGAAGCAGCGCAACGGGATGCCCTGAGACACTGCGAGCAGCAGGGAGGGCGAGGACGAGAGCTGTCCGACATTGGCCCGGCCGGACGCGACGATGGCGACACCGTCATTGCTAGGACCGCCCGGCTGCATCTTCAGCTCGATGCCCTCGGCGTCGTAGTAACCGAGCTTCATCGCGGCGATCTCGCCGAGCTGGTTGTTGCTCAGCCGCCAGCTGAGCTGCGCGTTCACGACATCCTTGCTGGCGGCGCGAGCGACCGAAATGCCCAGGCCTCCACCCGCTAGGGCAAGGCCGGAACCCAGGAGCTCGCGCCGGCTTGGGCAGAAGATGGGTTGACCGGAGATCCTGTTCATCGTTGCTCCCTAGCTCAGGACAGGAAGGGCCGTGCGGGCGGAATGGCGTGCCCGCCACTCATCTCAAGTGGCGGCAGGCCGACATGCGCTGCCAGCCGCGCAGCCGCTGCGCGCACCCCTGCGACGGCGGCGCCCATATCGGCATGAAGGGGGGCGCCGTCACGGGCAACGACGCGACCGTCGACGATCGTGGCACGAACATCGCGGGTCGTCGCGCTGAAGACGAGCGAGGTATAGACATCGTAGAGCGGCTGCATATGCGGCTGATCCGTCCGGATGATCGCGATATCGGCCCTCTTGCCTCGCTCGAGGGAGCCGAGCTCGTCAGCCATTCCGATTGCCCGCGCCGCGCCGATCGTCGCCATCTCGACCACGTCGCGCGGCGGCATGGCCGCATTGTTCAGCGCCATCAGATTGGCGACCTTGGCGACATAGCCAAGCTGACCGAGGGTATCGATTCCATTGCCGCTCATCGGCCCATCCGTGCCCAGCCCGACGGCAACGCCGGCGCGGCGCAGCTTCGCTGCCGGCGCGACGCCTTTTCCGGCCTTGATGTTGGCGACCATGTTGTGGGCGACGCTGATGCCGCCCCTGGCCATGATGGCGATGTCGTCGTCGTCGACGAAGATGCAATGCGCGGCGATGAACACGCGATGCGAGAAGCCGAGCGCATCGAGATGAGCGATCGGCGTGAGGCCGCGCCTCTCGCGCAGGCGCTGCGCCTCCCACTCGAATTCGGAGACGTGCATGGTGACGCTGCAGCCGCTCCGATCGCTCAACCCCACGATCGCGGCCAGCGCCTCGTCATCCAACGCATAGGGCGAATGCGGCGAGAGGATCGGTGTGACGAGGCGATGGCCGGCCCAGTCGCCGAGCCAGCCTTCCGCGCGCCGGAGCCCGGCGCGCCAGTCGGGCGAATCCGGCGTGCGCTGGTTCATGATGGTCTGGCCGATCAGGGCGCGCAGGCCGACCTTGTCCGCGGCAAGGGCGCGTCGCTCGGGATAGGTGTAGCTGTCGACGACGCAAGTCGTGCCGGCGACGACCATTTCGATCGCACCCAGGGTCGCCCCCGCCTCGACCAGATCGCCATCGACCATGTCGCGCTCCAGCGGCCACATGAAGCGCTCCAACCGGTCCGGCAGGCCCTCGCCGAGGCCACGAAACGGCGTCATCGCGAAATGACAATGGCTGTTGATCAGGCCGGGGATGACCAGCCCGCCCTCGGCGTCGATCTCTTGCCCGGCTGTGAAGCCTTCGGCGACCGAGGCCGGTCCGGCAGCGGCAATCCGATTGCCGGAAATCACCACTGCACCGCCGACATGGACCGAGAAACCGCTGTCCATGCTGACAACATGGCCGTTGCGAATGATCAGATCGGCTTGCATGCCCCGCCCCGGCAGATACGGCGCGCCCAAGGCGGCGCGGCGTGACGGAAGCCTAGCGCTGCCGTAGCGTGCCGGGAAGGCATTGATTTTAGCTCCAAATGTACTGATTTCGGCAACGTGCCCATTGGAGAGCCAGATGCCTTCGAACTGGCCGGCGTGCTCCGGGAATCGTGGACAGTGATCTGGCTCCTGGGATCTCCGTGTCGATTGTCGCCCGATCTCGACAGCGCCCTCACCGGGGGCCGCCATCGTGCCGTCGTCGGACATCGCCAAAAAACCCGCCATGCATCAGATCGAAACCCGGCCACGGAACCGCGGCGGGCCAATTCATTCCCGAAACCACCCTTCGGTTTGGAACGTTCTTCGCATCTGCGTCGTATATTAAAAAGAACGTTTGTTTGACTTAACGAACGTTTCCTTTGCAGAATTTGACGATCGCCGCGTCTTCGGGACGCCGCACGGCAAATACTGCGAAAGGGACGGATATGGTCAGCGCGACCGATCTCGCGAAACGCTTCGATGCCAGCCGCCGGACCCTGCTGAAGGCGTCGCTGGCCCTGCCGCTTCTGGCTTGCGCGGTTGGCGGGGCAGCGGCGCAGGACGCCCTTCCCAAGGAAATCCCCGCCGGCACGAAGCTGGTTGTCGCCGATCAGAACGAGGCGCTGCAGACGCTGATCCGCGCCTCGGGCGTGCAGGCCAAGCTGTCGAGCAACGTCACCTACGCCAATTTCCTTGGAGGCCCGGCGATCCTGGAGGCCTTCCGCGCCGGCGCGCTGGATCTCGCCACCGTCGGCAATACGCCGCCGATCCAGGCGCATGCGGCGGGCGAACGGATCCCGATCGTCGCCGCGCGCGTCTCCTCCGAGACCGATTACTTCCTCGCCGTCCGTCCCGGGCTGAAGATCAACAGCCTCGAGGAATTGAAGGGCAAAAGCATCGCCTATGGCGAGGGCACTGGACGCCAGCCCTTCGTGCTGAACGCGCTGAAGCTTGCCGGGCTGACCCGCAAGGATGTCAAGCTCGTACCCCTGAGAGCCGCCGACTTTCCGGATGCGATACGGACCGGCCAGGTCGATGTGGCCGCGCTCAACGAACCGCATTTCTCTCGCTACCTCGCCGACTTCGCCGATCGCGGCGCAAGCGCGCTGCCGAAGGAGCAGAATGACCGGCTTCCCAAGAGCCTGACCTACCTCTACGCAAGCCAGAAAGCTCTCGATGACCCGGCAAAGGCCGCAGCGATCCGCGAATTCGTTGCTGGCTGGATCGACGCCAGCCGCTGGTCGCACAAGAACGTCGACGCCTGGGTCGACGCCTACTACGTCAAGCGCCAGAACCTGAAGCCGGCCGACGGCCGCAAGATCGTCGAGTCCGAAGGCGACTTCCAGTTTCCGCTGCTGGCCGGCCTGATCGCCAAGCAGCAGTCGCTGATCGACGTGATCCACGAGGCGGGCGATCTGCCGAAGCGGCTCGATGCGCGCGAGGAGTTCGACCTGCGCTTCGACGAGGTCATCGCCGCCAAGACCAATTGACGCGCCGGTCGGAACGGATGGACGCCATGAGCCTGATCACCTACGCCACCGGGTTTCAAGCCGGCGCGGAAACCGGCGGGCATTCTGCGGGCTCGGCCGGAACCCAGGCGCCGCGGTCGCCGCAACTCGCGCCGTCGCGGCTGCCACCGGGCGGAATCCTGTTCGGCCCGATCGCATTGGTCGCCATCTGGGAACTGGCCTCGAGCATCGGCTGGCTTTCCCCGAAATTCCTTGCCGCGCCATCGACCGCCGTCCTGACGGGCATCGAGCTCCTGAGCAACGGCACGCTCGCCGACCACTTCCTCGCCTCGGCCCAGCGCGCCTATCTCGGCCTCGGCATCGGAGTTGCCCTTGGCCTTGCGATGGCGCTCGCGGCCGGCCTCAGCCGCATCGGCGAGGCCTCCCTCGACGGGCTGGTGCAGATCAAGCGTGCCGTGCCGACGCTGGCCCTGATCCCGCTCGCCATTCTCTGGCTCGGCATCGGAGAGGCAATGAAGATCGCGCTGATCGCCTCCAGCGTGCTGGTGCCCATCTACATCAACACCCATGCAGCGCTGAGAGGCATCGATATCCGCCATGTCGAGCTCGCCCGCAGCGTCGGGCTTTCCCGCGGAGCGTTCCTGCGTGAGGTCGCGCTGCCCGGCGCGCTGCCGGGCTTCTTCACCGGCTTGAGGCTCGCCGTCACCACCTGCTGGACGGCGCTCGTCGTTCTCGAGCAGATCAACACCACCGAGGGTATCGGCTATCTGATGAACCGCGCCCGCGACTACGGCCAGACCGATGTCATCGTCGTCGGCCTCGCGATCTACGCCATCCTTGGCCTCGGCTCCGATTTCGCGGTCAGGTTCTGGGAGCGCCGGGCGCTATCCTACCGCAAGGCGCTGGCGTCATGAACGCCTCGGCCCATCCCCTCCGCCTGACGCACGGCCATGTGCCCGCCGCCGTCAGCCTGTGCGGAGTCACGCGCCGCTTCTCGGGCCGCACGGTGTTGAGCGACGTTTCACTCGACTTCGCGCCAGGCGAGTTCGTCGCGCTCATCGGCAAAAGCGGTTCGGGCAAGAGCACGCTGTTGCGGGCCCTGGCGGGCCTCGACGACGGCGTCGAAGGCGAAGGCCGGATCGGCGTGCCCACCGATCGTTCGGTGCTCTTTCAGGACTCCCGGCTGCTGCCCTGGAAGACTGTGCTGCAGAATGTCGTCTTCGGCCTGCGCGCGGTGGATGCGGACGAGCGCGGCCGCTCGGCGCTCGCCGATGTCGGGCTCGGCGGGCGCGAGGACGCCTGGCCGAATGCGCTCTCCGGCGGCGAACAGCAGCGGGTGGCACTGGCGCGCTCGCTGGTGCGCCAGCCGCGCCTGCTGCTGGCCGACGAGCCCTTCGGCGCACTCGACGCACTGACGCGCATCAGGATGCATGAGCTGCTCTTCCGCCTGATCCGCCAGCATCAGCCAACGGTTCTGCTGGTCACCCACGATGTCGACGAGGCGATCAAGCTCGCCGACCGCGTCCTCGTGATGGAGGCTGGCCGCATCATTGTCGACCGGCCCGTCATTCTGGCGCATCCGCGCCTCAAGGATCCCAATTTTGAGGCCTTGCGCGGCGAATTGCTCGCAGCGCTGGGCCTCTCAGACGCCGTCTAGACCTCACCGAGCAGGATTGACCCGCCATGGCACGCGAACTTCACCTCAATCTCTTCATCAACGGCCGCGGTCACCACGAGACGGCCTGGCGCCATCCCGCCTCGACGAAAAAGGCACTGAGCGATCTTTCCTATTACCGCGATCTCGCGCTTGCTGCGGAAGCGGCAAAGCTGGACTCGATCTTCTTCGCCGACCAGCTCGCTCTCGGCGACGAGCTCGCTCACGCAGCGCGCGGGGAGCTGGAGCCGATCACGCTGCTGGGCGCGCTCGCTGCGCTGACCGATCGGATCGGGCTGATCGCGACGGCATCGACCACCTACAACGAGCCCTACAACCTCGCGCGCCAGTTCGCGTCGCTGGACCACATCAGCGGCGGCCGCATTGGCTGGAACATCGTCACGTCCTGGGCTCCGGGCGCGGCCGCCAACTTCGGTCAGGTTTCCCAGGTCGGTCTCGACCAGCGCTATGCACGCGCCCACGACTTCGTCGAAACCGTTTCCAAGCTCTGGGACAGCTGGGCCAGGGACGCCATCGTCGACGACCGCGAGCGCGGGATCTACGCCCTCCCCGATCGCGTCCGGCGCGCCGGTCACCGGGGCAGCCATGTCAGCGTCGCGGGAGCGCTCAACATCCCGCGATCGCCGCAGGGCCGCCCCGTCTTCGTTCAGGCCGGCGCCTCGACCGACGGCCGTGCCTTTGCCGCGCGCTACGCCGAGGCCATCTTCACCGCGCATCTGGACAAGGAGAGCGCGATCGCATTCTACGCGGACATCAAGACGCAGGCGCGCGCTGTCGGCCGGAGTCCCGACCAGATCGTCATCCTGCCCGGCCTCAGCGCCGCCATCGGCTCGACCGAGGCGGAAGCGAAACGAGTCTGGGAGGAGCTGAACGAACTCTCGCATCCCAGCGTCGGGCTCGCCAGGCTGTCGAGCCGCTTCGGCGGCCACGACTTCTCGCATCTCGAGCTCGATCAGGTTCTGTCGGTCGACGATTTCCCCGATCCCTCGCAAGTCCAGGCCTCGCGCAGCCGGGCCCAGTCGATCACCGCGCTCGTCGCGCGCGAGCGGCCGACATTGCGCGGTCTGCTGCACAGCCTGGCCGGAGCACGCGGCCATTTCACCGCAACCGGGACACCCGAGCAGATCACCGACATCATCGAGGACTGGTTCACGTCGGGTGCAGCTGACGGCTTCAACGTCATGCCGCCGATCCTGCCGGCGCAGTTCGACATCTTCGCGAGCGAGGTCGTGCCGCTGCTGCGCAAGCGCGGTCTGTTCAGAAGCGAATATGGCGACGGGACGCTGCGCGACCGACTGGGCCTCGATCCTGTTCCCAGCCAGTTCGACCCGCCTGTGCCGGTGAAACGCTCAGCCTGAGCGCCACACCGTCCGGCCCTCGACAGACGGCTGTACCGTTCCTGTCTCGCGCAAACCTGCCCGACGACCGAAGCCGTTATGGCCGACAGCCCCTCGCGCCGGCCAATCGCTACGCCTGTTGGCGAGAGAAGTCTGTTTCCGCATCGCATGGCCGGGGCAGCGCTTTCATTCTATCCCGGCATCGCGATTTGGAAGCAATGCCCCCTACTCCGGTGCGATAACGCGGAGTTGCTGCCTCGGCCCTGAGGTCGCGCGGAAGCGGAACCTGAGATGATCGACCGTAGAACCCTGCTTGCTCTGGCGGCCGGCTCCGTGGCCGGGATTGGCCCCGGCTTCGCCCAGGGCGCCACCCTGCGCATCGGCTACGTACCGGTCATCGGAGCGAGTGCCTTGTTCGTCCTCGCCGGTGACGGCTCGGCACGGGATGCCGGCCTCGATCTGAAGCTCAACAAATTCGACTCCGGCCCGAACGCCATCCAGGCTTTTGCCTCCGGCACGATCGATATTCTCGTCATCGGCGTCGCACCGGTTGCGGTGGCTCGTTCCCGCGGCCTGGACACGTCCGTCATCGCAGCCGCAGCGGTCGGCGGCACGGCCTTTATGGCCGGCCCGAACCTCGCCAAGGCCTTCGCCGAGAACGCCAACGATCCAGCCAGGGCCTTCGCGGCGTTTCGCGTCGCGACGGGTCGCAAGGCAAAGCTCGGCACGCTTCCGCCGGGCGGCGTGCCGACCGTTGCCCTCCACCACTGGCTCTGGAAGATCGGCAAGGTCGACCGCGCCGATGTCGAGATCGTCAACATGGGCATCGAGGTCGTTCAACAAGCCATGCTGACCGGTGCCGTCGACGGCGGCACGCTGCTCGAGCCCTCGGCCACCCTGGTGTCCGAGCGTGACCCGCGCATCAAGCGCATCGTCAACTCGCCGGACATGTTCCCGAACATTCCCGGCGTCGTCGTCGCAGCCTCCGGCGCTCTCATCAAGAACCAACCGGAGGTGGCCGAACGCTTCGTCGGGCTTTTCCATCGAGCGACCGAGCGGATTCGCAACGAGCCGGCCAAGGTCGCCCCGTTCGTGCTTGCTGCTCTGGGCGGCGACCTGGTCGCCGAGGCGACGATCACGCGAGCACTCGCCTCGCCAGCGGTGAGCTTCGTCAACGACCCCGCCCAGATCCGCAAGGCGACCGAGGAGCTGCTGGCTTATCAGGTGGAGCTCGGCGATTTTCCTCAGGCGCCAGCGTTGAGCGGCCTGTTCAATCAGGCCCTGTACGAACGCGGCGTGCAGACGGCGGTGGTGCGCTGAGTACCACGACTGGCGAGAGCGTGCGCCATCGATCGGCCTGACGCAGGAAAACCGCCACGGCCGTGCCGATCACCTGCGCCTGGAATGGCGCGCATACGAACGGCACATCCGCTTCACTCCTGAATGCGTCATGACGGGACATTGGACCATCGCAAGCAACGGGACATTCACGTCCCGCGCCTCGGGGTGGCGTTTCGACCCGTTCCTGCCATCGACAGCGTCCGCTTTCACACCACCAGATCGCGCTCTGGCACCGGCTCGCCGCGCGAAACACGCGCCATGTTGTCGAACATGCGCTTCACCGTCGGCACGAAATTATCGGCGGCCATTGCCGCAAGGTGCGGAGTCACCACGAGATTGTCGAGCGTGAGCAACTCGCTGTTGGCCGGCAGCGGCTCGATTGAGAACACGTCCATGGCCGCGCCGGCAATCTCCCTCGCCTTCAGCCCCGCGATCAGGTCGGTCTCGTTGACGACACCGCCGCGCGCGACATTGACCAGCACCGCCGTCTTCTTCATCGCCTTCAAGGCCGCCAGATCGATCAGGTCGGTCGTCTCCGGCGTCAGCGGACAATGCAGCGAGACGACGTCCGCCTGTGCCAAAATCTCCGGCAGCGACGCATGCCGGACACCGAGCGCGGCTTCCGTCGCCGCATCGAGCGGCTGGCGCTTGCTGTAGAGGATGGTGCAGCCGAAGCCCTTGAGCAGCTTCGCCAGGCTCTGGCCGATCGCGCCGAAGCCGATGATGCCGACCGTCTTGCCCGAGAGCATGAAGGTGTCGCCCGGCAGCTTGCCGGTGGCCCAATGCCCCTGCTTCAGCTCGGCATTTCCATAAGCGATGAAACGCAGCGCCGAGAGCGTGAGGCCCAGCGCGAATTCGGCGACCGGCACGGCATTGGAGCCAGTCGTGCGCGCCACCGTGATGCCGAGTTCCTTGGCTGCGGCGATATCGATGTTGTCGTAGCCGACGCCCCATTTGTGCAGCAGCTTCAGCTTCTTCGCCGCCCGCAGCACATCGGCCGAAACGCCGACCTGCCCGGAGATCGCGTAGTCGGCCTCCGCGATGATCTCCTTCATGTG
>NZ_JBFTOA010000021.1:0-72715 GCF_056397745.1 Allobosea sp. 05L423
GGCAAGGACCGCGGAAATCGAGCGGCACGGGTTCAAGCTTGTGCGCTTCAGCAATGCCGAGGTCATGGATAGCCGGGACGATGTCCTCGCCACCATCCGCACAGCAATAGGCGGATAGGTAGAGCCTTCATCGGCAGCAGCAGTCCCTCATCCCTGCCCTTCTCCCACACGGGAGAAGGGTTCCCCGCGCCTCACTTCAGCGCGCGCATCGAGGTCGTTCGAAATCGCGCGAGGCTTAGACGAAGGCGGAAGAGACGGTCATGGCGGGAGGATAGGCGATGGCCCCTCCGCCGACATGGTTGGGCTCGTCCCGACCATCCACGTCTTTGCAGGCCGCTACGTCCGCTTGGTCTCGAGGAGTCCGCCCATCAGCAACGTCGCAAGACGTGGATGCTCGGCACAAGGCCGAGCATGACGGTGAGGCTCCCGAACCTCGCCGTCCTTTCCTTCTCCCGGAGGGGAGAAGGTGGCGCGGAGCGCCGGATGAGGCGTGTGCCGTTGCCGCAGAAGGCGCAACGGAGCCGTTTCGGCTGACGATCAGCGGCGCTCCCTCACCCCTGCCCCTCTCCCATCCGAGAGAGGGGTTCCCCGCGTTTCACGCGTCAGCGCGGGGGCCCTATACCACCGCCCAGAACTCCCGCGCGCCCGGCGGCAGCTCGTCCAGCGCGCGCTCGAAGGCTTGCGCTTCGACATGCCGGCGCAGGGCGCGGGCGACATCGGCGATGCCGGTTTCAGGGAGGAGCGTGTGGTCGTGGCGGTGGCCGATCGCCTCGCGCGTCAATGCCGCGCGGTCGGCGAAGGGTTTTGGCGGCTGCGCCGTGTTCCAGCCCTGCAGGAACATGGCACGGAGCAGCGGTGGCAGGGCGTTCGCGAAGGTCACGCCCTCCGCCGGCGTCAATCGCGCCCGGAAGGTGACCAGCACGGCCAGCACCGCCGCATAGCTCTGATGCGTGGTGCCGAGCCCAAGCTCATCGCGCGCATCGAGCAGGAAGCGTTCGAAATCGCGCGAGGCGTGGACGAAGGTGGAGGGGACGGTCATGGCGATGGCATTTTTGAGCATCTTTATTGAGTAAGCTGCCTCTTTACATCGGAACTGCGGCATGCTCGTTTTTCTTGGGGAGGCGCTCACCGAATGCCTGATACAGTTATTTTAGACGCAATGATTGCTCGCGATGATTTTGCAGTTAAAGGCCCGCCAATGTCTTCTGCGGAGCCTATCAAGGCCCTCTCTATAGAGAGCCTTGGAAGCAACGGAATGCTAGTCCCGCTGCTAAGAAAGCCGGATTTCCAAAGAGAAACAAATCATTGGACGACAAAACAGGTTGTCAGTTTTCTAGAGAGCTTTCTAGACAATGAATTAGTCCCGTCCATAATTCTTTGGCAGTCTGAGTCTTACGTTTTTGTTATCGATGGCGGGCATCGAATCAGCGCGCTCAAAGCTTGGATCAACGACGACTACGGCGACGGACCGATCTCCCTAAAATACTTCTCCAATAATATTTCTATTTCTCAAAAAAAGACAGCAGATAAAACAAGAAGAGAAGTAGAAAAAACCGTTGGAAAGTACACTTTAGTTAAAGACGCCCTTGTAAATCAAAGCTCCCACACGCCGGAGCGGGTAGCGCGCGCGCGTAATATGGCAACGCGCTCATTGTCTCTACAGTGGGTAAATGGCGACGCCGACAAAGCTGAGAGCTCGTTCTTCAAGATCAATACGCAAGGAACCCCCTGGACGCTTCGGAAGAGTTACTCTTGCGAAACCGCACTAGATCGATTGCGGTTGCGGCTCGTTCTGTCGTCAGAGCCGCGACCGGCCACAAATACTGGTCAAAATTCCCTGACGAGACTCGAGAAAAAATCGAAACTCAAGCGAAGATACTCCATCAAAATTTCTTCGCCCCTGAAATAAATATTCCCATCAAGACGCTCGACCTACCTATCGGCGGCACGAAATCACCGCTCAATGCCCTAGAATTACTTATGAATATAATTTCAATAACAAGTGCAAAACAAGGAACAACCCGCCAACCCATCGATGAATTCGACGAAGACTCAGATGGAAGCAAAACTATCAGTGTTCTGAAAAACACAATTTCGGTAATGAGTCGGATTTCCGGGAACGATTCTGGCAGCCTCGGCCTTCACCCTGCCGTCTACTTTTATTCTGAAAGAGGACGCCACATACCCGACCTTCTTTTGGGAATGATTCTATGCTTCAAAAAGCATATATCAAATAACAATGACCAATTTTTCCGAGATTTCTCTGACCATAGATCAGATATAGAGAAATTTATTATAGCCAATAAATCACTTATCACTCAATCTCTTCAAATAGCTAGAAGCAAAAATAGATTTGAAAGAGCATCCGACATGATCGATTACATGGTAAAAAATCTTAAATTAGGGAAAAAATTCAAAATTGAAGACCTTGTATCTGTAATAGTTCCGAATTCAGAAGGTAAGATACTAGCTTTAAAAGAAAAAGCTACGTCTTCAAATTTTTCAGACGACACAAAATCCTCTATATACATCAAAGAATCTCTAAAAAAATCCGTAAAATGCCCGATCTGCAAAGGTCTCCTAGATCCAACTCGATCAGTTTCTTACGATCACATTCAACGAGTCCGCGATGGCGGAAAGGGCTCAGCCGAGAACGGACAGCTAACTCATCCCTACTGCAATTCGGGAATTCGGTGTTAGCATCCGCAAGCTACCTCTGCCGCCGTCTCTCCGCCGCCCCCTTAGGCCGCGACTCCGGCACCGGCCCCATCTCGTCCAGCGTAGGCTTCCGCACCCGTGAGGTCAGCGGCTCGGGCGCCGCGCCGCGCTTCGGCCGGCCTTCGCCGCCGCCGAGATTATGCGGGCCCATGTCCTCGTCCGTCGGCTTGCGGGCGCGGCTTTTGTAGACGCCGTCGCCTGCCGGCGAGGCTTTTGTCGGCGGCAGGTTGGCGCTGGAGCCGTAGCTGCGCTCGCCCTTGTACTTGCCGGCGCTGGCCTCGACATCGCTCTGGCGGGCGAGCGGGTCGTCCGAGATCGCCAGCTCCGTCGCCTGCAGGCGCTTGATCTCGTCACGCAGACGCGCGGCGGTCTCGAATTCGAGGTCGGCCGCGGCCTCGCGCATGCGCTTCTCGAGATCGGCGATCGCGGCCTTGAGGTTGTGGCCCGAGGCCGGCGCCACCAGCCCCTTGTCGACCGTGACATGGTCGCGCTCATAGACCGAGCCGAGGATGTCGCCGATGTTCTTCTTCACCGTCTGCGGCGTGATGCCGTGCTCTTCGTTATAGGCGACCTGCTTCTCGCGGCGGCGGTTGGTCTCCGCCATCGCCCGCTCCATCGAGCCGGTGATGTGGTCGGCATAGAGGATGACCTTGCCGTCGACGTTTCGGGCGGCGCGGCCGATGGTCTGGATCAGCGAGGTCTCGGAGCGCAGGAAGCCCTCCTTGTCGGCGTCGAGAATGGCGACGAAGCCGCATTCGGGGATGTCGAGGCCCTCGCGCAGCAGGTTGATGCCGACCAGCACGTCGAAGGTGCCGAGCCTGAGGTCTCTGAGTATCTCGATGCGCTCGATCGTGTCGATGTCCGAGTGCATGTAGCGCACGCGCACGCCGTTCTCGTGCAGGTATTCGGTGAGGTCCTCGGCCATGCGCTTGGTCAGCACGGTGACGAGGGTGCGGTAGCCCTTCTGCGTGACCTCCTTGACCTCGTCGAGCAGGTCCGCGACCTGGTGCTTGGCGGGGCGGATCTCGACCGGCGGGTCGATCAGCCCGGTGGGCCGGATGACCTGCTCGGTGAAGACGCCGCCGGTCTGCTCCATCTCCCAACTGCCGGGCGTGGCCGAGACATGCACCGACTGGGGCCGCATCGCGTCCCATTCCTCGAAGCGCAGCGGCCGGTTGTCCATGCAGGAGGGCAGGCGGAAGCCGTATTCGGCCAGCGTCGCCTTGCGGCGGAAGTCGCCCTTGTACATGGCGCCGATCTGCGGGACCGAGACATGGCTCTCGTCGGTGAAGACCAGCGCGTTGTCGGGCAGGTATTCGAACAGGGTCGGCGGCGGCTCGCCCGGCTTGCGGCCGGTGAGATAGCGCGAATAGTTCTCGATGCCGTTGCAGGAGCCGGTGGCCTCGATCATCTCGATGTCGAAGGTGCAGCGCTGGTCGAGCCGCTGCGCCTCGAGATAGCGTCCCATGCGGTTGAGCTCGTCGAGGCGGGCCTTGAGCTCCTGCTTGATCGATTTCACCGCCTGGGTCAGCGTCGGGCGCGGCGTGGTGTAGTGCGAATTGCCGTAGACCTTGATGAATTCGAGCTCGCCGGTCTTCTGGCCGGTGAGCGGATCGAACTCGCTGATGCTCTCGACCTCGTCGCCGAACAGGCCGATGCGCCAGGCGCGGTCCTCATAGTGCGCCGGGAACAGCTCGATCACGTCGCCGCGCACGCGGAAGGTGCCGCGGGCGAAATCGCCGAGGGTGCGCTTGTATTGCAGGGCGACGAGATCGGCGATGAGCTGGCGCTGCTCGATGCGCTCGCCGAGCTTCACCGAGAAGGTCATCGCCGTATAGGTCTCGACCGAGCCGATACCGTAGATGCAGGAGACGGAGGCGACGATGATCACGTCGTCGCGTTCGAGCAAAGAGCGCGTCGCGGCGTGGCGCATGCGGTCGATCTGCTCGTTGATCGAGGATTCCTTCTCGATATAGGTGTCCGAGCGCGGGACATAGGCCTCCGGCTGGTAGTAGTCGTAATAGGAGACGAAGTACTCGACCGCGTTGTCGGGGAAGAAGCTCTTGAACTCGCCATAGAGCTGCGCCGCCAGCGTCTTGTTGGGGGCGAGGACGAGCGCCGGGCGCTGCGTCTCCTCGATCACCTTCGCCATGGTGAAGGTCTTGCCCGAGCCGGTGACGCCGAGCAGCACCTGGTCGCGCTCCTGCCGGCGGATGCCGTCGACGAGATCGGCGATCGCGGTCGGCTGGTCGCCGGACGGGGAGAAGTCCGACTTCATCGTGAAGGCGATGCCGCCTTCCGACTTCTCGGGGCGCGGCGGGCGATGCGGCGTCCAGGCCTTGCCCGGATCGATGAAGGGACTGCCGGTTTCGAGCAGATGCTGCAGCGACGTCGCGGTCGCGGCCGCCGCCCCCTCGGCGCCGGCGAAGGCGGAATCCGCCTTCTTCGACAGCTTCTTCTTCGGCCTGATATCGTCATCGCCCGGGCGCGCTTCAACCTCGTAGCCGGCCTGCGGCACATCCTTGAAGCCCGAGGCGCCGCCCGGCACCGCCGTGCCGCGGTTGATAGCGGGGTTCAGCAGATCGGCGAGATAGCCCTCGAGCGGCTTCAGCTCGGGCTTCGACGCCTTGGAGTTCGGCGTGCGGGCCGAAGACGGCTTCTTCGCGGCTTTCGGCTTGGTCGCGGTGGTGTCGGAGCTTTTCGGCATGGCCGCAATATGGGGCGGAACGGCTGTGGATGCGAGAGGGTGCGGCGCCTCGCCCGCGCGATTGGTGACAGGAGTTGACAGGGGGGCATCTTGCTATTTTAAGTTGTATATAGTGGCCGAGAACAACCAAAAGGACGGACCATATTGAGGGGTAGGTCCGTGCCGGCGGGCGATGAAATCGAGACCTTCATCGCCCGCTGGCGGGTCTCGGAGGGAGCGGAGCGCGCCGCCTATGCGCAGTTCCTCAGCGAGCTCTGCCGGCTGATCGGCGTCGAGCCGCCGCAGCCGCCGACCAGCGATTCCGGCGCGGTGACCTATCGTTTCGAATACCCCGTGCGCTTTCCCGACGGGCAGGGCGGGCACAGCACGGGGCGCGTCGACCTCTACAGAAAGGGTGCCTTCGTCCTCGAAGCCAAGCAGAGCCGGCTGAAGGGACAGGCGAAGGAGATATTGCCGGCGCAGGGGGTCCTGCCCTTTGCGGAGCCGGCCGGGCCGCGCGGCCGGCGCGGCGCCGATCGCGCCTGGGACGTGCTGATGCTCAACGCCAGGCGCCAGGCCGAGGACTATGCCAAGGCCCTGCCGGCCTCGCATGGCTGGCCGCTCTTCCTGATCGTCTGCGACGTCGGCCACTGCTTCGAGTTCTACGCCGATTTCACCGGGCAGGGTAAGAACTACGTCCAGTTCCCAGACCGGCAGAGCTACCGCGTCTATCTCAACGATCTCCGCGACGAGGCCGTGCGCCAGCGCATCGCGATGGTCTGGACCGACCCGCTCTCGCTCGACCCGACCCGCCGTGCGGCGCGCGTCACCCGTGCCATCGCCGAGAGGCTGGCGGCAGTGTCCAAAGCGCTGGAGCGCGCCCACGACCCGGAGGAAGTCGCGCTCTTCCTGATGCGCTGCCTGTTCACGATGTTCGCCGAGGATGTCGGGCTGATCCGCAAGGACGCCTTCAAGACGCTGCTGCGCGAATGCCGCGACGATCCCGAATCCTTCCTGCCGCTCGTCTCGGAGCTCTGGCAGGCGATGGACAAGGGGCATTACTCGACCTCGGTGCGCGAGCGGATGAAGCGCTTCAACGGCAAGCTCTACGAGGATGCGCAGGTATTCCCCCTCGGGCGCGAGGAGATCGGCGAATTGCTGGCCGCGGCCGAGCACGACTGGAAGGAGGTCGAGCCCGCGATCTTCGGCACGCTGCTCGAGCAGGCGCTGGACGAGAAGGAGCGCGCCCGGCTCGGCGCCCATTACACGCCGCGCGCCTATGTCGAGCGGCTCGTCGTCGAGACGGTGATCGGGCCATTGCGGGACGACTGGCGGGCGGTGCTCGCCGCCGCCCAGCAGGCGCGCGATGGCGGCGACGCGAAAAAGGCACTGGCGCTGGTCGAGAGCTTTCACGAAGCCCTGTGCCGGACACGCGTGCTCGATCCGGCCTGCGGAACCGGGAACTTCCTGCACGTCGCTCAGGAGCTGATGAAGAAGCTCGAAGGCGAGGTGCTCGACGCCGCAAGTGAGCTCGGCAGTGCCGAAGCACTCGGCGGCTTTGCGCGACATGCGGTAGGTCCGCACCAGTTCCTCGGCATGGAGATCAATCGCCGCGCTGTCGCCATTGCCGATCTCGTGCTTTGGATCGGTCATCTGCAATGGCATTTCCGCACCCGCGGTTTCGCTCCCAAGGAACCGATCCTCGAAAAGCTCAACCACATCCACAAACGTGACGCCGTTCTGTCGTGGGACAACTGGCCGATCCCGGACTGGCGCAATGGCAGGGAGTTCCTGCCGAATCCACGCCGCCCGGAATGGCCGGAGGCCGAGTTCATCGTCGGCAACCCGCCTTTCATCGGCGGCAAGGATCTGCGCAGCCGACTCACCGACGTCTACGCGGAGGCGCTGTGGGCGACGCATCCGCAGATGAACGAGAGCGCAGATTTCGTGATGTACTGGTGGAACCGGGCCGCCGAATTGTTGACCGAGCCCGGCACGCGCCTGCGGCGCTTCGGCTTCGTCACCACCAACTCGATCACGCAACTCTTCCAGCGCCGCACGATCGAGCGGCATCTGACGGCGCGACGGCCGCTCTCGCTGGTCATGGCGATCCCCGACCATCCCTGGACCAAGGCCGGCAAGGACACCGCCGCGGTACGCATCGCGATGACGGTGGCGCAGGCAGGCGAGCGTCATGGAAGGCTCTGCCAAACCCTCTCCGAAGCTGCTCTCGACACCGATCAACCGCAGATCGAATTGAGTGCGCGCGAGGGGCGGATCAATTCCGATCTGACGGTGGGAGCCGATACGAGCCAAGCCATGGGCCTTCAGGCCAATGTCGGGCTCAGTTCACGCGGCATGATGTTGTTCGGCAAGGGGTTCATTGTGTCACCCCAGCAAGCGGAAGCGCTCGGGCTCGGGCGCAGGGCGGGCCTGGAGGAGCACATCCGCATCTATCGCAACGGCCGCGACCTCATGGCCCGCCCACGAGGCGCGATGGTCATCGATCTCCATGGACTCCGGTCCGACCATGTCCGGGAACAGTACCCCGAGATCTATCAGCATCTGCTCCGGACGGTGAAGGTGGAGCGGGATCGCAACAGAGATGCCGACATAAAAGCGCGATGGTGGCTCTTCGGACGAACACGCGATGAAATTCGCCCCGCCCTCGCCCCGCTCCAGCGCTATATCGCCACGGTCGAGACCGCGAAGCACCGTGTCTTCCAGTTCCTCGACGCGTCGATCCTGCCCGACAACATGCTGGTCGCGGTGGCGTTGTCCGATGCGTTCCATCTCGGCGTGCTGTCGTCGCGCATCCACGTCGCTTGGTGTCTGGCGCAAGGCGCGACACTGGAAGATCGCCCGCGCTACTCGAAATCCCGCTGCTTCGACCCCTTCCCTTTCCCCGATGCGGCCGAGCTTCAGAAGGAAGCCATCCGCCGACCTGCCGAGAAACTGGATGCCCTGCGCAAAAAGGTGCTGGCCGATCATCCCGATCTCACCCTGACCAAGCTCTACAATGTGCGCGAGGCGATCCGGGCCGGGCGCACCCTGACGACGGCCGAAGGCGATATCCGCGACCGCGGGCTCGTGCTGATCCTCGACGAGCATCACGACGCCATCGATGCCGCGGTCGCCGCCGCCTATGGCTGGCCGGCCGATCTGGCGGGCGAGGAGGTACTGGCGCGGCTCGTCGCCCTGAACCGGCAGCGCCTGCAGGAAGAGGGGCGTGGCATGGTGCGCTGGCTGAGACCGGACTATCAGCGCCCGCGCTTCGGCGATGCCGGCCGAGGCGGCGAGCAGATCGAGGCGGAAGAGCTGGTCGCGACGCTGCCGGGAGGCGCGGGCCGGCCGCTCTTCCCGACCGACCCGGTGGAGCGCGTGGCCGGCGTGCTCTCGGCCCTGGCCTGTGCCGCGACGGCGCTCGACGCCGCCGGAATCGCCGCGCGCTTCCGGCAAGGCCGCAAGGTCGAGCGTGCCATACGCGACATCCTGATCCCGCTGGCGCGCGTCGGCGAAATCTCGACAGCAGATGGCGGGCGCAGTTTCGCGCGCCGGCTGAGCGCCACGGGATGAGCGGGCATCACGGGCGCTTCTGCTCGCCTCCCTCGTCGGCCCGGTCGAGCTCCGCCTTCTTGCGCTCGCACCAGGCGCGGCCCTCGTCGCCACCCCAGAGCAGCCAGGCGACCCAGCCGGCCGAGGGATTGTCCTTGTCGCCGAAGCCCTTGGCCTGGCAGTCGGCAGCGTGGCGGGCGAAGTAGCTCGCCATGCGACGCACGGTTTCCTCGCTCAGGGGCCTGCGGTGGCTGAGATCGCGGGCCCTGGCCACACCGATCTGCGTCCCGCCGCGGTTGAACCTCTGGCGCAGTCTCAGGCCCTTCGCGGCCGCCTTGGCGACGGATTCAGGCGGCGTGAGGTCGACATGCCGCATCGCAGCCGCTCCCCTCATGGTCATCCCACGACACTCCCTGCTTCCATGCTGAAGCAACGCCGAGGGGAAGCCGAGGTTCAACCATTCGGGCCGGATAGGCGCAACCAATCGTCGATTCCAGCCGCCGCGGCCACGCCCGTCGCGAAGCTCGCCTGCAGCAGATAGCCGCCGGTGGGCGCCTCCCAGTCGAGCATCTCTCCGGCGACGAAGACGCCCGGCAGGCGCTTTAGCATGAAGCCGGCATCGACTTCGTCGCGGGCGATGCCGCCGGCCGTCGAGATGGCGCGCGCGATCGGCATGGACGCATCGAGGCGCAGCGGCACCGCCTTGATCAGCGCCGCCAGCCTGTCCGGCTCCGTCGGCAGCGCGGTCCCCGCCGACTCGCGCATCAGGGCGGCAGCGACGGGCGCGAGGCCAGCGGCCTTGCGCAGATGATTGCTCAGCGTCTCGCCCTTGCGGCGTTTCGCGAGGCGTGCGGCGATATCGCCCACCGCGAGATCGGGCCGCAGATCGATCGTGATCTCGGCCACGCTAGCGCGCATGATCGCCTCACGGATCGGACCCGAGAGCGCGTAGATCGCACCGCCCTCGATACCATCCGCATCGATCATCGCTTCACCGGCGGCTTCCTCGCCGCCGAAGCGAATGATGATGCGCTTGAGCGGCTGCCCGGCGAAGCGCTCCTGCATCAGCGGCGACCAGGCGACCGTGAAGCCACCATTTGCCGGCCGGAGCGGGGAGACAGCAACGCCGCGCCCTTCCAGCAGCGGCACCCAGCCGCCATCGGAGCCGAGCCGCGGCCAGCTCGCACCGCCCAGCGCCAGCAACACCGCATCGGGCCGGATCGTTTCGGTTTCGTCGGAAGCGAGTTTGAAGGTCGGCGCTCCCGCCTCGTCCCAGCCAGTCCAGAGCCGGCCCGATGCCAGCCTCACCCCCAGCCCGTCCAGCCGCCGCAGCCAGGCGCGCAACAGCGGCGAGGCCTTCATCGCACGGGGGAACACGCGACCGCTCGACCCGACGAAGGTCTCGGCGCCGAGTCCGTCGGCCCAGCCGCGCAGCGCCTGCGGCGGGAAGGCCCGCAGCACCGGCTCCAGCCAGTCCTTCGCCTCGCGATAGCGGCCGAGCAAGGCTTCAAACGGCTCGGAATGGGTGAGGTTCAGGCCGCCGCGCCCGGCCAGCAGGAACTTGCGCGCCGGCGAGGCCATGCGCTCATAAATCGTGACCCGATGCCCGGCACTGGCCAGCCGCTCGGCGGCGATCAGCCCGGCGGGGCCGGCGCCGATGATGGCGATGTTACGTATCGGCTTTTCCACCGCAGCCCTGTTCTCATCTGGGCGCGTCATCCCGGGCGCAGCGAAGCGAAGACCCGGGATCCATGCCTGAAGGTTCCTCGGACATGTTCCGGCATGGATCCCGGATCGGCGCCGCTCACGCGGCTTGTCCGGGATGACGGCATGTTTCCGTTCGAAGGCTTAACGCTTTAGACTGGCGCCCTCGCTTCGAAAAGCCCACCAGAACCGCCATGCCGACCATCGCCGCCTATATCGGCGCCGCACTCTTCGAGATCGCCGGCTGCTTCGCCTTCTGGGGCTGGCTCAGGCTCGGCAAGCCGATCTGGTGGCTGCTGCCGGGGATGCTGTCGCTCGGGCTCTTCGCCTGGCTGCTGACGCTGGTCGAGAGCGCGGCGGCCGGGCGGGCCTTCGCCGCCTATGGCGGGGTCTACATCGCCGCCTCGCTCGGCTGGCTCTGGGCGGTCGAAGGGGTGAGGCCGGATCGCTGGGACCTGACAGGCGGCGTCATCTGCCTCGCCGGGGCCGCGATCATCCTCGCCGCGCCGCGGTAGCGTGCGCTTCCTCCAGCCCTCATCCTGAGGAGCCCGCGTGAGCGGGCGTCTCGAAGGATGCTTCAGGAGGCTCCCCCGCTGTCTCGAACATCCTTCGAGACGCAGCCTCCGGCTGCTCCTCAGGATGAGGGCTGAGGGGGTCGGACGACCTTCACCCGCCCGAATGCGGGGCGGGGATGAGCACGGCCGGCGTCTCGCGATTGCGCGCCGCTTCCTTGGTCTCGCGCAGGCGGCTCTCGCGCAGCTCGTTGGCGCTCTCCAGGATCGGATAGGCGATCGAGACGATATGGCCGTGGATGCGCTTGAGGTCCCGGATGATGTCGAGATGGATCGCGCTGGTCTCGATCGATTCCGGCCGGCCCGAGCGCAGGCGCTGGAAATGGCTGTCGGTGGCGCGCCGTTCGGCCTCGCGCATCGCCGCCTTGTCGGCGAAGAGCTGGCGGGCGAGCACGAGGTCGCGCGTCGCGAAGACGTTGAGCGCCAGCGCCAGCGCCGAGGCGACGCGCTGATGGAAATCGCGGATCTCGGCCAGCCCCTCGGGAGAGAAGGCGTAGCGCTTGCGGATCTTCTTCTCGGCGAGCTCGCGCAGGTTCTTGTCGATGATGTCGCCGATATGCTCGAGATTGGTGATCAGGGTGATGATCTCGAACAGGCGGCGGCTCTCCTCCTCGGTCAGCTCGTTGCGCGAGACCTTGACCAGATAGAGCTTGATCGACTCGTGGATGGTGTCGACGCCGTCATCGGCCTGGGCGATGGCGCGGGAGAGCTTGAGTTCGTCCTTCTCCAGCAGGGTCATCGTGTCGCGCAGCATGGCCTCGACGCGGTCGCCCAGCCGCAGCGCCTCGCGCATCGCGCCGGCAAGCGCCTCGGTCGGGCTGTCGAGGGCGTTGGGGTCGAGATAGCGCGGCGCCACGGCTTCCGCCTTCTCCTGCTTGCCAGGCATCAAGCGCTCGACCAGGGCGGAGATCGGCCCGACGAAGGGCAGGAAGATCAGCGCGCCGACCAGATTCAGCCCGACATGGAACTCGATGGCGAAGCGCTGGCCGGTCATCGGCAGGCTGGTGAGCCAGGCCGAAAGCGGGCCGACGAAGGGAATGACCGCGAGCGCCAGCAACAGACGGGTCAGCAGGTTGCCGACAGCGGCGCGGCGCTGGGCGGCGGGCGCGCCGAGCTGGTCCAGCACCGGGATCAGCGCATTGCCGAGATTGGCGCCGATCACCAGCGTCAGCGCGGTCGCCGGCGGGAACAGCCCGGAGGCGGCGAAGGTCGCGACCAGCAGGATGACCGCGATGCTGGAATGCACCATCCAGGTCGCGGCGACGGCGACGAGGACGGCGAGCAGCGGCTCGCTGCCGATGGCGCCGAGGATGACCCGGAAGGTCGGCGACTGGGCGAGCGGCGCCGCCGCGGTGTTCAGCTCGATCAGCGACAGCAGGATCAGGCCGATGCCGACCAGCACGCGGCCGATATTGCGCGGCCGCTCCATCGCCTCACTCGACAGATACATGGCGACGCCGATGGCGATGCACAGGCCCCAGAGCCAGCCGAGATCCATCGAGATGACGAAGGCCGCGAGCGCCGTGCCGAGATTGGCGCCGAGCAGCACCGCGAGCGCCATGGCCGAGCCGATCAGCGCCTGCCCGGCGAAGGAGGAGACCAGCAGCGTCGTGGCCGTCGAGCTCTGCAGCACCATGGTCACGACGACGCCGCTGCCGAACGCAGCGAAGCGATTGCGCGTGAAGCTCTGCAGGGCATGCCTGAGCTGCGAGCCGAAGGCGCGCATCGCGCCGGTTCGCACCAATCTGACCGCCCAGATCAGCAGCGCGACGCCACCGGCCAGATGGATCAGGATATTGGTTGCGCTCTCGCCCGTGGCCATTTTTGTGCGGTCTTTTCCCGATTCAGGTGACGATGACAGGCTGAATCTAACAGTTTTTGATTAGCCAACTCAACAGATATAAGCAGTGAAAGTGCTGAGAATGCGGCAGATTCCTGCCGCATATGTGAGCGATTTCCTGCGTCTGGCGGCCTTCAGGCCGGCGGAATCAACGTCACGCCCGATTTCGCGAAGGAAACCGCGACCGGAGCGCCCTGCTCCAGCAGCTCGCGGGCACCATACTGCACCACGAAAAGCTCGCCGACCTCGGTCTCGACCATGATGTCGAGGTGATTGCCGAGATAGGCGCATTTGCGGATCGTGCCCGGCAGGGAGCCAGCCAGACCGGTCTCGCCGAGCAGCAGCGATTCCGGCCGGATCGCCACCTTGGCCGGGCCGGGACCGAGCCCGCGCGCCGGCAGCGACACGGTGGCGGAGCCGATTCCGACATCGGCGCGGCCGTCGGCCACCGCCTTCACCGTGACATCCACCAGATTGGCGTCGCCGATGAAGTCGGCGACGAAGGCGTTGGAAGGCTGCTCGTAGAGGTCGCGCGGGGCGCCCTCCTGCGCGATCCGCGAATTCGACATCACGATAATGCGGTCGGAGACGGCAAGCGCCTCCTCCTGGTCGTGGGTGACGTAGGCGACGGTCAGGTTGAGATCCTGCTGCAGCTCGCGGATCTCCTCGCGCACACGGCGGCGCAGCTTGGCGTCGAGGTTGGAGAGCGGCTCGTCGAAGAGCAGGACCTGCGGCTCCAGCACGAGGGCGCGCGCCACTGCGACGCGCTGCTGCTGGCCACCGGAAAGCTCGGACGGGTAACGGTTCTCGAAGCCCTTGAGGCCGACGAGCGCCAGCTTCTCCAGCGCCATCTGCTTCGCCTGCTCCTTGCCGAGGCCCTTCACGGTGGGGCCATAGGCCGCGTTCTCCAGCACGCTCATATGCGGGAACAGCGCATAGGACTGGAAGACCATGGAGACGTCGCGGTCAGCCGCCGAGAGCTTGGTCACGTCCTTGCCGCCGATCAGGATCTGGCCCTCGCTGGCGATCTCGAGCCCGGCGATCATGCGCAAAGTCGTGGTCTTGCCGCAGCCGGAGGGGCCGAGCAGCGTGACGAGCTGGCCGGCCTCTATGGTGAAGTTGACATTGTCGACCGCCGTCACCGCGCCGTAGCGCATGGAGACGTTGCGGAACTCGACGGAAGCGGGACCGGCCTTCACGATGCGGCTACTCCTGGCTTGAGCGGCTCGGCAGCCGAACTCGACAGCGGGATGAGCTTGCGGCGGCCGAGCTTGCGCTCGCCGACGCCGAGCTGGATGAGGCCGATGCCGAGCGCCATGAAGACGATCAGCACCGAGGAATAGGCGATGGCGAGGCCGAATTCGCCCGCCTCGACGCGCCCCACGATATAGGCGGTGGAGAGGTTGTACTCGGCCGAGACCAGGAAGATCACCGCGCTGACCGCCGTCATCGAACGGACGAAGGAATAGACGAGCGCCGAGACCAGCGCGGGCTTCAGCAACGGCAGCACGACCCGCCAGAGCGTGGTGAAGCTGCGGGCGCGCAGCGTGGTCGAAGCCTCGTCCAGGCTCTTGTCGATCTGCGACAGGCCGGCGATGCCGGAGCGGACGCCGACGGGCATGTTGCGGAAGACGAAGGCGATGATGAGGATCAGCCCCGTGCCGGTGATCTCGATCGGCGGCACGTTGAAGGCGAGGATATAGGCGACGCCGAGCACCGTGCCGGGGATGGCGAAGGAGAGCATCGTCGCGAATTCCAGCCCGCCGCGGCCGCGAAAGCGCTGGCGCGTCAGCAGATAGGCGGTGAGTAGGCCGATCACCGCCGTCAGCGGCGCCGAGATCGCCGCGACCTTGATCGTGGTGAAGAAGGACGGCCAGGCCGAGCCCTGGAAGTAGATGCCGTTGCTGAAGTCGATGGCGAAGCCGGTGAGATAGTGCTGCAGCGTCGGCGTGAAGTCGCGGCCCATGTTGCGGACGAAGCCGCCGATCAGGATGACGACGTAGATCACCAGCGTCAGCGCCACCCAGGGCACGATGACGGCGACGGAGAGCCAGGTGATGCGGCGCGGCAGCGGCGTCGGCAGGCCGGCATCGCCCTTGCCGGTCACGGTCGTGTAGGATTTTCCGCCGAGCCAGCGCTGCTGCACCCAGAAGGCGCCGAGCGTGAAGGCGAGCAGCACGATCGCGAGCACCGCCGCCTGCCCCTGATTGTAGGAGGCGCCGACGACCGCGAAGAAGATCTTGGTCGAGAGCACCTCGAAATTGCCGCCGAGCACCAGCGGATTGCCGAAATCGGCCATGCTCTCGACGAAGCCGAGCAGGAAGGCGTTGGCGATGCCGGGCTTGAGCAGCGGCCAGGTCACGGTGCGGAAGGTCTGCCAGCGCTTGGCGCCGAGCGTCTGCGAGGCTTCCTCAAGACTTGGGCTGATGCCCTGCACCACGCCGATCAGCACGAGGAAGGCGATCGGCGCGAAGGCGAGCACCTGCGCCAGGAGCACGCCCGGCAGGCCGTAGAGCCAGCGCGAGCGCGGGATCGCGAACCATTCGTAGAGCAGCGTCGAGAAGGCGCCGGCCCGGCCGAAGAGCAGGATCAGCGCGAGGCCGATGACGAAGGGCGGCGTGATGATCGGCAGCACCGTCAGCGCGCGCATGATGCGCTTGCCCGGCATGCCGGTGCGCAGGATGAGCAGCGCGCAGGCGAGACCGAGCAGCGTGGTGATGACGCCGCAGAGCACGGCGAGGACCAGGGTGTTCCAGGCGACGCCGCAATTGGTGTTGCTGGTGACGCAGCCCAGCCCCCAGATCGAGGAATCGAGGAAGCGCTCGATGAAGGCCGAGGGCGCGAAGGCGCCGCTCTGGTCGACCAGCGCGCTCTTCAGGATGATCGAGACGGGGAAGAAGATGAAGACGCCGATCAGCAGGATGACGAGGCCGATCGTCGAGACGGTGAAGAGATCGCCGCGGCAGACCCCGCGATAGGCGAGGCCGTGACAGAGCAGGAAGAGCAGCGACAGCAGCGTGAGGAAGGCGCCGCCGCCGATGCCGCGCTGGGCGGCGCCGGCCCCGCCGAGCAGGGCGGCAAGCCAGGAAATGCCCTGGTCCTTCAGGACGATGGAGAAGGCCTGGGCGAAGAACAGGACCATGCCGAGCAGGCCCGCCCAGACCAGAACGCGCGCCGTGCGCTGCCGGTCCTGGCTGCCCCAGAACAGCGTCGCCGCCGCGAGCGCGACGCCGACCGGCAGAAGCCAGGGCGTCTGGCCCGAAAGAGCCAGCGCCAGCGCGCTCCCGGCCTTGCCGAACGGATATTCGCCGAGCCAGCCCCAGCTCGTCAGGCTCATGCCCTCGACGAGATACCAGGGCATCAGCGCATAGCCGAGCCAGCCGATCAGCAGCACGAGTCGCGTCGCCGGTGCCATGCTTGCCCTGCCCTCACAGTTTCCGTTGGCCCGAACCGGTTGCCCCGGCTTTCAGAGCCCAGCCCTTGTCCTGCGCCCGAACCCCCAGCGTCATCCCGGACGCAACGAAGCGGAGATCCGGGATCCATGCCGGAGCGCATCCGGCGGAGGTTCAGGCATGGATCCCGGGTCAAGCCCGGGATGACGGCGTGTTTCCGAGATCATCCGGAAACACGCCGGAGAGACGCGCCTTACTTCGGCAGCGCCTTGACTTCCTTGTCCCACTTGGCGAGCAGGCGGTTGCGCTCGGCCGAGGAGCCGTATTTCACGAAGTCGTAGTTGATCAGCTTCATCTGATCCATCTTCGGCGACTGCGCCGGCACCGGCGAGGCCTTGTTCGACGGAACCTGATAGGACTTCGCCGGGGCGGCCAGCGCCTGGGCCGCCGGGGTCAGGGCCCAGTCGTAGAACTTCTTGGCGTTCTCGAGATTGCGCGCGCCCTTGACGATCGACATCGAGCCGATCTCGTAGCCCGTGCCCTCGCAGGGTGCGACAGGCTTGATCGGGTCGCCCTGCACGGCGAAGACCACCGCGTCATGGATGAAGACGATGCCGACGGCGGTCTCGCCGAGGCTCGCAGCCTTGGCCGGCGCCGCGCCCGACTTGGTGTACTGGCTGACGTTCTTGTGGAGCTGCTTCAGATAATCGAAGCCCTTCTCCTCGCCCATCAGCTGCACGACGGTGGCGAGCAGGTTGTAGGCAGTGCCCGACGAGTTGGGATCGGCGACCTGGACGTCGTCCTTGAGCTTGGGATTGAGCAGGTCGGCCCAGCATTTCGGCTCAGGGATTCCCTTCGCCTTGATCTGCTCGGTGTTGTAGCCGAAGCCGAGCGCGCCGGCGTAGATGCCGACCGAGCGCTGCTTGGCGGCCTTCCACTGATCGAGCGCCCAGCTATGCAGCTCGGCGTTCTTCGGCGACTCGTATTCGAGGGTCAGCCCCTCCTCCGCCGCCTGGAGATGCGGATCGCCGGTGCCGCCCCACCAGATGTCGCCACGCGGGTTGGACGACTCTGCCTTGAGCTGGGCATAGATCTCGCCCGCCGATTTGCGGGTCATGGCGACCTTGATGCCGGTGTCCTTCTCGAAGGCCGTCGACATGGCACGGCACCATTCCTCCTGCACGCCGCAATACATGACGAGCGAGCCTTGGGCGCGGGCCGGGGTCGCGGCGAAGGCCGCGGTGGCGAGGGCGGCGAAGAGACCGGCCCTGAGCCAGGATTTCGATGACATGGTAACCTCCCTGATCGAAGAACCCGGCTTCTCTGTCCGGTTCTTGTGACTGCCGTGAAACTGAGACGAATGGCCGCGAAAGATCAATGAAATACAGCGCCGGCTAAGCGATTCCTGTGATCTCCCTGAGCACGGGAGCCAGTTCCGGCGTGCAGCACAGGATGGGATTGCCCTTTGCAATCCCCTCGCCGGCGAAGAAATCGTTGATGGAGGCGCCCGCCTCGCCGGCGATGACGATGCCGGCGGCCACGTCCCAGGCGTTGATGTGCAGCTCGGCATAGGCATCGCTGCTGCCGTCGGCGACATGGCAGAGGCCGAGAGTGCCGGAGCCGCCGCGCTTCATCGCGGCCCCCGCGGCATAGCCACGTTCGATCACCTTGAGATAGCTCGCCGCGGGCATGCGGGTCGACCATCCCAGCTCGACCGAGGCGCGGGCGATGTCTGTGGCGGCGGAAACCTTGATCGGATCGCCGTTCAGGGTCGCGCCGGCACCGCGACGGGCAGCGTAGACCTCGCCGAGCGCCGGCGCGGCGACGACGCCGATCTCGGGCACCCGGTCTGCGAGAAAGCCGATCGAGATGCACCAGTTGCGGTCGCCATGGGCGAAGTTCGCCGTGCCGTCGATCGGATCGAGAATCCAGACCGCGTCGGACGCCTGGCCCCCGCCCTCCTCGCCGATGACGGAATCGTTCGGGAACAGCACGGAGAGGCGCTGGCGCAGGAATTCCTCGACCTTGCCGTCGGCGACGGTCAGCCAGTCCTGCGCGCCCTTCATGGTGACGCCGAGGGATTCGCGCTTGTTGAAATAGCCCAGGGCCAGATGGCTGGCCTCGGCCGCAAGGCCGAGCGCCGCGTAATAGCGCAGGTCGCGTTCCGCCGGGGTCATCGAACCACCAGCCATCACTTGGACTCCAGATCGACGCGGACGGGCTTGCCGGTCTGCGCGGATTCGGTCGCGGCGTCGGCGAGGATCTGGGCCTTCAGCCCGTCGAGGCCGGTCGGCGAGGCCACGGCCTTGCCGTTGCAGGCGGCGATGAAGGCGTCGAGCTCGGCGCGGTAGGCAGCGGCATAGCGTTCCAGGAAGAAGTTCTGCACCGGGTCGGCGCGGAAGCCCTGCCCCGTCGCGATCTCGACCGTGGTCTCGTGGATATTGCCGGCGCGCAGCATGCCCTTCGAACCGTGGACCTCGATGCGCTGGTCGTAACCATAAGTCGCGCGGCGGGAGTTCGAGAT
Organism: Allobosea sp. 05L423; assembly: GCF_056397745.1. Taxonomy (NCBI): domain Bacteria; kingdom Pseudomonadati; phylum Pseudomonadota; class Alphaproteobacteria; order Hyphomicrobiales; family Alloboseaceae; genus Allobosea; species Allobosea sp. 05L423. Next base: position 18,992 of record NZ_JBFTOA010000021.1, read on the forward strand.
CTGGGCGATGCGGCCCGAGGCCGTCTTCATGACGACAGCTGCGGTGTCGACGTCGCCGGCCTCGCCGATCGCCTTGTCGACCAGGGCGGAGCCCAGCGCGAAAACCTCGACCGGCTCTTCGGCCAGGAGGAAGCGCGCCATGTCGAAATCATGGATCATCATGTCGCGGAAGAGCCCGCCCGAGCGCTTGACGTAATCGACCGGCGGCGGCGAGGGATCGCGCGAGATCACGGTGACGATCTCGATCGCGCCGGCCTCGCCCGCGCGCAGACGCTTCTCCAGCGCCGAGAAATTCGGATCGAAGCGGCGGTTGAAGCCGATCATCAGCGGCTTGCCGGATTTTTCGACCGTCGCAAGGCAGCGGCGGATCCGGGCAGCGTCGAGATCGACCGGCTTCTCGCAGAACACCGCCTTGCCGGCGGAGACCGCCTGTTCGATCAGATCGGCATGGGTGTCGGTCGGGGTGCAGATCAGCACGGCGTCGATGGCAGCGTCGGCGAGGATCGCCTCGGTGCTCGTCGCCTTCGCGCCGGCGGCGGCAGCGAGCGAAGCGGCAGCCTCCGGCATCGCGTCGGTGACGGCGACCAGCTCTGCATCGCCACGCGCGGCGACGTTCAGCCCATGGATGCGCCCGATGCGGCCGGCGCCCAGCAATCCGATCTTCATGGTCGTCTTCAGTCCTGTGGTCTCGTCCGGCAGTCGTCCTGCCGCGAATGGGCCCCGAGCGCTAGTCGTGCGCGCCGAGAATGTTCTGGTCGAAATCGATGTTGGCGCCGGTCAGCAGCCCCGACTCGGCCGAGGCGAGATAGGCCACGGCCTTGGCGACCTCGCGCGGATCGATCAGCCGGCCGAAGGGCTGGCCGGCGGCGGCCTCGTCGAGCCAGCCGTCCTTGGCGTCGTGGCGCAGCTTCATGATCGCATCCTCGCCCGGCGTCGCCATCCAGCCGATATTGAGGCCGTTGACGCGGATGCGGTCCTTGATCAGGCCATAGGCGACGTTCTTCGTCAGCACCGCGAGCGCACCCTTCGAGACGCTGTAGGCCGAGAGGAAGGGCTGGCCGCCATGGGCCGACATCGACTGGATGTTGACGATCGCCCCCTCGATGCCGTGCCGGCGCATCAGCTCCGCCGCGTCCTGGATCAGGAAGAAGGGCGCGCGCAGATTCACCGCCATGATGCGCTCGTAAAGCGCGGGCGAGGTGTCTAAGATCGTGCCGCGATCGGTGTCGCCGGCCGCGTTGACGAGGATGTCGAGCCTGCCGAAGGCTTTCTCGGCGGCCGGGACGATCCGCCTGACGGCGTCGAGATCGGCGAGATCGACCTGATGGAAGCGGGCATCGCAGCCTTCGGCGCGCAGGCTTTCCGCCACGGCCTCGCCGCGCGCGGCATTGCGCCCGGTCAGCAGCACCGCCTTGAGGCCGCGGCCGACGAATTCGCGCGCGATCGCCTCGCCGAGGCCCTGGCTGGCACCGGTGATAATGGCCGCCTTGCCGTGAAGGTCACGGCTGAACGAACTGGTTTGCGGCAAGGCTGCTGGCTCCCGGAAAACGGCAGGAATTTTTTAGGCCTCCCGCTCAATGGAATAAACATTCCATTTTCGACATGAGCGAGTCAAGGCGATCCGGAAGCCTGCGTTGACAAAAAGCGCCGAAGGCGGTGTTTCATCCCGCATGGTCCCCGACCAGCGAGCCCATGTAGCCCATACGATCATGACGACCGCGAGACCCCAGGCCCTTTCCCGGCCACAGCGTCGTTCGGAACCGGCCGCCTTCGGGCGTGCGACCGGCCGAGGTTGACGGCAGCGCGCCGCGCGCAGCCGTCCTCTCTCCCTGTCTTCATCGTTTCCCTGAAAGGGCCGCCAGCCCGGCGGCGTCAGCCATGCTCGATCTCAGCTCGACCCTCACCCTCTCCTGCCCCAACCGCCCGGGCATCGTTGCCGCCGTCTCGACCCTGCTGTTCGAAGCCGGCTGCAACATCCTCGACGCCCAGCAGTTCGACGATACCGAATCCGACCGGTTCTTCATGCGCGTCGTGTTCAACCGCCTCGACGGCAGCCAGCCGCACGAGGCCATCGCCGAAGCGCTCGCCGCGCTCGGCCAGCGCTTTGGGATGGAACTCAGCCTGCACGAAGCCAGCCGCAGGAAGCGCGTCATGCTGCTGGTCTCGAAGTTCGATCATTGCCTGGCGGACCTGATCTACCGCTGGCGGATCGGCGAATTGCCGATGGACATCACCGGCGTCGTTTCAAATCACGCGCGCGAGCATATTGCCTCGACCGACCTCGGCGACCTGCCCTTCCATCACCTGCCGGTCACCCGCCAGACCAAGATGGAGCAGGAAGCGGAGATCTGGCGGCTGATCCAGGAAACCCGGACCGACCTCGTCGTCCTGGCGCGTTACATGCAGGTGCTGTCGGACGGGCTGTCGGCCAAGCTCGCCGGGCGCTGCATCAATATTCATCACTCCTTCCTGCCCGGCTTCAAAGGCGCCAAGCCCTATCATCAGGCGCATGAGCGCGGGGTGAAGCTGATCGGCGCCACCGCGCACTATGTGACCCCCGATCTCGACGAGGGCCCGATCATTGAGCAGGACGTCGAGCGGATCTCGCACCGGGACACGCCCGACGACCTCGTCCGCAAGGGGCGCGATATCGAACGGCGCGTCCTGGCGGGCGCCGTCCTCCACCATCTGGAGGACCGCATCATTCTCAACGGAAAGAAAACTGTCGTCTTCACCGGATGACCCGCATAAAATTGCGATCCCCCCGCAAGCGGAAGGCACATTCATGCAAAGGCGCCCGTTTCCGGCCGTTCGGGGTCGCCACGGGGACATGGCCGTCCCGCGCTGCACAGTTGACGCTTTCGTTGGCACATGCCTTGCTGAGCCCATCAACGAGAAAACGGCGCGAAAGCGCTGGGGATGACTTTTTGTTTTTTAGGTGGAGGCAATCCGATGAATGAGCAGGAAATCCGCGGTCTCGTCGCGGATGTGAAGGGTGGCGCGATGTCGCGACGATCCTTCATCCGGAAGATGGCGGCAGTCGGTATCGCCGCCCCGATCGCGAGCCAGATTCTGGTCTGGAACGGTGTGGCGATGGCCGATGCCACGCTGCCCTACAAACCGACGAAGGCCGGCGGCGGCGGTCCGCTCAAGATCCTGCTCTGGCAGGCCCCGACCCTGCTCAACCCGCATTTCGCCTCCGGCACCAAGGATCAGATCGCCTCGCGCATCTTCTTCGAGCCGCTCGCCGGCTGGGACAAGGAAGGCAACCTCATTCCGCAGCTCGCGGCCGAAGTGCCGTCCCGCGCCAATGGCGGCCTCTCGGAGGACGGCAAGGCCGTCACCTGGAAGCTGAAGCCGGGCGTGAAGTGGCATGACGGCAAGCCGCTCACCGCCGACGACGTCGTCTTCACCTGGGAATATGCCAGGGATCCGGCGACCGCCGCCTACACCACCGGTGCCTACAAGGACATCAAGGTCGAGAAGGTCGACGACCTCACCGTCAAGGTGATCTTCCCCGAGGCCACGCCGTTCTGGGCCGACGCTTTCGTCGGCGTGACCGGCCAGATCCTGCCGAAGCATCAGTTCGGCGATTACATCGGCGCCAAGTCGCGCGAGGCTCCGGGCAACCTGAAGCCCATCGGCACCGGCCCCTACAAGTTCGTCGAGTTCAAGCCGGGCGACATCATCACCGCCGAGCGCAATCCCGACTACCACGTCAAGAACCAGCCGCATTTCGACACGCTCGAGGTCAAGGGCGGCGGTGACGCAGTCTCGGCGGCGCGCGCCGTGCTCCAGACCGGCGAATACGACTACGCCTGGAACCTGCAGGTCGAGGACGAAGTCCTCAAGCGCATGGAGACCGGCGGACGCGGCAAGGTCAGCGCCGTGCCTTCGGGCGACATCGAGTTCATCATCCTGAACCCGACCGACCCGTGGACCGAGGTCGATGGCGAACGCTCGAGCATCAAGACCAAGCACCCGACGCTGTCGGACCCGGCCGTGCGCCAGGCGATCAACCTGCTGATCGACCGCGACTCGGTCCAGAAGTTCATCTATGGCCGCGGCGGCACCGCCACGGCGAGCTTCGTCAACGAGCCCAAGCAGTTCAAGTCGACCAAGCTCAAATACGAGTTCAACATCGACAAGGCCAACAAGATCCTCGACGACGCCGGCTGGAAGAAGGGTGCCGACGGCATCCGCGAGAAGGACGGCAAGAAGCTCAAATACGTCTTCCAGACCTCGATCAACGCCCCGCGCCAGAAGACCCAGGCCATCATCAAGCAGGCCTGCCAGCGCGCCGGCATCGACCTTGAGCTCAAGTCGGTCACGGCTTCGGTGTTCTTCTCGTCGGACGTCGCCAATCCCGACACCTACACCAAGCTCTATGTCGACATGGAGATGTACACCACGACGCAGCCGCAGCCCGATCCGGAGCGCTTCCTCAACCAGTTCACCTCCTGGGAGATCGCGACCAAGGAGAACAAGTGGCTGGGCCGCAACGTCTCGCGCTACTCGGACCCCGAGGCTGACAAGGCCTACAAGGCCGCCCAGAAGGAACTCGACCCAGCCAAGCGCGCAGCGCTGCTGATCAAGGTCAACGAGATCTTCTGCGAGGCCAACATCATCCTGCCGCTGCTCTCGCGTACCCGCGTGGCGGCCGCCCTGAACAACATCTCCCACGACCATTCCGGTTGGGACGTCGATACCTGGAACCTCGCGGCCTGGTATCGCAGCTAAGTGCCGAACAGCCTCTCGCGGAGAGACAATCTCCGCGAGAGGCGCTTTTGCACCGGCTCATCGCTCGGCCTTCGGCAGCTGCAGGGATGATTTGGTTGCAGTCGGCGTTCAGTCCGCGGCGGCGCCGCGCACGCAAAGAGAAAAACACTAGATGGCGACATATCTGATACGGCGGCTTCTGATCGCCATTCCAAGTCTACTCGRAATCAGCCTGATCCTGTTCACGGTGCTCGCATTGGCGCCGGGCGATCCGTTCTCCGAAATGGCGACGAATCCCAACGTGCCGCCCGAGGTGCGCGAGGCCATCCGCGCCAGCTTCGGCCTGAACGACCCGATCATGGTGCGGTATCTGCGCTGGCTCGGGGCCATGGTGCAGGGCGACTGGGGCTTTTCCTTCGCCAGCCGCATCAATGTCGACCAGCTCATCCTGCAGCGCGTGCCGACGACGCTGTTCGTGGTCGGCTCCTCGCAGATCCTGGCGCTGTGCATCGCCCTGCCGGTCGGCATCTTCGCGGCGACGCGGCCCTATTCGATCTTCGATCAGATCGCCAACACGCTCGCCTTCGTCGGCTTCTCGCTGCCGACCTTCTTCACCGGCCTGCTCTTCATCCTGCTCTTCTCGGTGACGCTGGACTGGTTCCCCTTCGTCTACCGCTCCGACGTCGCTGCGACAGGCTGGCGCTGGTACTGGGAGATGTTCCGCCAGGCGATCATGCCGATCATGGTGCTCGGCCTGTTCCAGGCAGCCTCCTATACGCGCTATGTCCGCTCGGCCGTGCTCGACGTCATCCGGCTCGACTACGTCACCACCGCGCGCGCCAAGGGCCTCAGCGAGCGCACGGTCACGCTGCGGCACATCACGCGCAACGCACTGATACCGGTCGTGACCTTGGTCGCGCTGCAGATGCCCGCCGTCTTCGGCGGTGCCATCGTGACCGAGCAGATCTTCCGAATCCCCGGCATCGGTTCGCTTCTGATCGACGCGATCCTCGCCAACGACACACCTGTGATCATGGCCGTGACGTTCGTCTTCGCCTGCCTGGTGGTCCTGTTCAATCTCATCGCGGATGTCCTTTATGGCTGGCTCGACCCTCGCATCTCCTTCAGCTGATCCGACGGTGACGGCAGCCGCCGCCACCGCCGTGGTCTCGCCGGGGCGCGAGACGTGGCGCCGGTTCCGCCGGCACAAGCTCGCCATGGCCAGCACCTTCGTGCTCGCCTTCCTGATCCTCGGCGTCGTCGTCGGCCCCTGGTTCTGGCCCATCCCGATCAACGACATCGATTTCTCGGCGCAGCTCCAGGGTCCGTCCTGGGCGCACCCGCTCGGCACTGACGACCTCGGCCAGGATATCCTGGCGCGGATGATGTATGGCGGGCGCATTTCGCTCGCCGTCGGCCTCGCCGCGATGATCGTGGCGACCATCGTCGGCGTCGTCATCGGCGCGTTCGCCGGCATGTCCCGCAAGGTGGCCGACCCCGTCCTGATGTGGGTGACCGACCTGTTCCTGTCGCTGCCGCAGCTGCCGCTGCTGCTGCTGATCATCTATCTGTTCCGCGAGCAGTTGAAGGCGGTGTTCGGCGTCGAGGGCGGCGTCTTCGTGCTGATCGTCGTCGTCATCGGCGGGCTGCGCTGGATGCCGGTGGCGCGCCTGGTGCGCGCGCAGTTCCTCTCGCTGCGCGAGAAGGAGTTCGTCGAGGCGGCCCGCGCCCAGGGCGCGACCAAGCTCCGCCAGATGACGCGCCACATCCTGCCCAACGCGCTCGGTCCGGTCATCGTCGCCTCGACGATCGAGGTCTCTTCCGCGATCATTGCGGAATCGACGCTCTCCTTCCTTGGCCTCGGCTTCCCGCCGGACATCCCGACCTGGGGGCGCCTGCTGTTCGACGCCAAGGACCACCTCGACTCGGCGCCGCACTGGGCGCTGTTCCCCGGCGCCGCGATCTTCCTGACCGTGTTGTCGATCAACTTCATCGGCGACGGTCTGCGCGATGCGCTCGACCCGCGTCGTGTGATCTGATCCAGAGAAGGACCCGAAATGACCTCCCCTATCCTGTCGGTTTCGAACCTCTCGACCTCCTTCCGCGTGGAAGGCCAGTGGAAATCGGTCGTCCGCAACATCTCCTTCGACATCAAGCCAAAGGAGACGCTGGCGGTCGTCGGTGAATCCGGCTCCGGCAAGAGCGTGACCGCGCTCTCGATCATGCGCCTCACCCCACCGCAATCGAGCAAGATCGAAGGTTCGATCAAGCTCAACGGCAAGGAGCTGCTGACGCTGCCGGATTCCGACATGCGCCACATCCGCGGCAACGAGATCGCCATGATCTTCCAGGAGCCGATGACCTCGCTGAACCCGGTGCTGACCATCGGCTTCCAGATCGCCGAGGCGCTGATCCTGCATCGCGGCCTGTCGCGCTCGGAAGCCGAGGCCGAGACGGTGCGCCTGCTCGAGAAGGTCCGCATCCCCGCCGCGAAGTCGCGCTTCCACGAATATCCGCACCGCTTCTCGGGCGGCATGCGCCAGCGCGTGATGATCGCGATGGCGCTGGCCTGCAAGCCCAAGCTCCTGATCGCCGACGAGCCGACCACCGCGCTCGACGTCACCATCCAGGCGCAGATCCTGGAGCTCATCAAGCAGCTGCAGGACGAAGAGGGCATGTCCGTCCTCTTCATCACCCACGACATGGGCGTGGTGGCCGAGATCGCCGACCGCACTGTCGTCATGTACAACGGCGACGAGATCGAGACCGGCAACACCGACGACATCTTCCGCAATCCGCAGAAGCCCTACACCAAGGCGCTGCTCTCGGCCGTGCCGAAGCTGGGCTCGATGGAAGGCCGCCGGCGGCCGATGCGCTTCCCGGTCGTCGACCGCGCGACCGGCCTCTCGGACGTGCCGACCGAGGTGCCCGATACCGTCCAGGCGGCCGAGCGCCCCGTGTTGGAGGTTGCCGGCCTCACCACCCGCTTCGAAATCCGCGGCGGCCTGCTCTCCTCGGTGAAGGGGCGCGTGCACGCCGTCGAGAACGTCTCGTTCAGCCTGAAGGCCGGCGAGACGCTGGCGCTGGTCGGCGAATCCGGCTGCGGCAAGTCGACCACCGGCCGCTCGGTGATGCGCCTGATCGAGCCGCTCGCCGGCTCGGTGCTGCTCGACGGCGTCGACGTCCTCAAGCTCAACCAGCATGACCTGCGCGAGCAGCGCAAGCGCATGCAGATGATCTTCCAGGACCCGTTCGCCTCGCTCAATCCGCGCATGAATGTCGGCACGGCCGTCGCCGAGCCGCTGCTGATCAACAACCTCGCCACCCGTTCGGAGGCGCGCGACAAGGTCGCCGACCTGCTCAAGCGCGTCGGCCTGCTGCCGGAGATGGCCAACCGTTTCCCGCACGAGTTCTCGGGCGGCCAGCGCCAGCGCATCTGCATCGCCCGCGCTCTGGCGGTCGAGCCGCGGCTGATCGTGGCGGACGAGGCGGTTTCGGCGCTCGACGTCTCGGTGAAGGCGCAGGTGGTGAACCTGATGCTCGACCTGCAGGCGCGCATGGGGCTGGGCTATCTCTTCATCTCGCACGACATGGCGGTGGTGGAGCGCGTCAGCCACCGCGTCGCGGTGATGTATCTCGGCGAGATCGTCGAGATCGGCCCGCGCGAGGCGATCTTCCAGAACCCGCAGCATCCCTACACCAAGCGGCTGCTGGCGGCGGTGCCGATCGCCGATCCGGCCCGGCGCCTGCAGAAGCGCCCGGTCTCGAACGACGAGATCAAGAGCCCGGTGCGGGCGCCCGACTATATCGTGCCGGTGCGCCAGTACCGCGAGGTCTCGCCCGGCCATGCCGTGATGATCTGGGGCGAGGAATGGGAAAAGAAGGAGCCGGCCGCCGTCGCGGCCTGAGGCCTTCGCATCTCGAAAATAATCAGCCCGCGGCGCGAGCCGCGGGCTTTTTGTTGGGCCGCGGAGCGTCCTGTTCAGGTGGAAAGTGGAAGTCCGCCACGTGAGCTACGCGCGGCCCGATCGCGCCAATAACGGAATTTGGCGCCTCGCCCGAAGACGGAGGTTCCGGGCTGACAGGCCGAGAGGTGCTTCTCGGCATGGGCGGGTCATTCAAGGGGGCTGCTCTCGGGAGATATCTCACCCGTGGCAGCGGGCATTGGCCTCACGGCCTTTGCGCCGTATCAGCCATTTCCGCCACCGTACAGGCGAGCGCTGCCGCCAACCTGCCGCCCTTTTGGCCCTGCCGCTCCAACAGCACGATCTGCCGTTTGAGTTGCGGCTCGCCGAACGGCAGGCAGAACATGGGCAAGCCGTTCCGCACTTCGTTTGAAAGGGGAATGATGGCGACTCCGAGCCCGCTCTGGACCATTCTCAGGATCACCTCCTGACTATCGAGGACCATCTCCTCGCGAACATTGATCCGCTGCCGCCTCAGCTCTCGCTCTATCACGCGGCCGGCCCACGCCCGGCTGTCGAAGCGAATGAAAGGCAGGTTGGATAGCAATTCCCGCTGGTTTTGGCCTTCCGACCCCGCCGGGGCGACAAGCCAGAACCGATCCTCATAGAGCGGCGTCCAGTTCAGATCCGCCGGGTGGGGCTTCACCGGCTCGGTCGTGATGGCGGCGTCCAGCTCGCCGGCCGAGACCTTCAGCGCAAGTTCCGCCGACATTCCCGCCTCGACATGGACCCGGACGCGTGGATGGGACCGTTTCAGTGCCATGAGCGCCTGCGGGAGAACGCCCGACAGCGCCGTCTGGATGGCCCCAAGCTTTAGTCGCCCGGCAAGCGACTGCTCGACACTCAGAGCCTCCGCGATCTGGTCGTAGAGCGCGAGCACCTCTTCGGACTTTGCGAGCACGATCCTGCCGGCCTCCGTCAGTACGGGCAGTCGGCGCGAGCGGTCAAACAACTGGGCGCCGAACTCCTCCTCCAGCGACTTCACCTGCAAGCTCACGGCAGACGACGTCAGGCCAACCGCTTCCCCGGCGCGGGCAAAAGACCCGAGCCTGGAAATGGCCTGCAAGGTGCGAAGAGCGCGCAGCGACACAGACACTCGACCCAAAAGTTATTCTCAACGATCCGTCAAGAATTAAGCATTTTTTCTCGCCCCTCAAAAGGGGTAGTTGCTTCGGCAAAGACCGACCGACGAGGCCGACATGACCGCCGCTGCTCCCAGCCAGGACGCCGTCGAAGGCTCGCCCATCCTCGCAATGGCGCGTCGGGCAGCCGCGCTTCGCGCGGCCGGTCGCGATATCGTGGGTCTAACCCTCGCGGAGCCGGACTTCGCGCCCCCGTCTCACGTCGCAGACGCCGCGATAGACGCGGCTCGCCGGCCGCTTGGCTATACGCCGTCCAATGAAATGCCGGAACTCCGCATGGCCGCTCGCAATGCCGTCGCACGGGACCGAGGCCTTGAGTACGAGGACACCGAGATCGCTGTCGGCTGCGGCGCCAAGCAGGTCATTTTCAACGCGTTTCTGGCGACCCTTGAAGCCGGGGACGAGGTGATTATCCCCGCGCCGTATTGGGCCGGCTATCCCGACATGGTGCGGATCTCCGCAACGCTGGTCGAGGGCGGCCATCGCATCGTCGCGGCGTTGGGAGCCGAGGCATGACGCGCGATGTCCTGTTGGCGCTGCTGCCCGTCATTGTGCTGATCGGGCTGGGCATGGGGCTGCGCCTGCGGCGTTTCCTGGATGACGGCTTCTGGCCTCTGGCAGAACGGCTCGGCTATTACATCCTGCTGCCGTGCCTGTTCTTCCACGGGCTCGCCACGGCGCATCTCGAGGCGCTGCCGGTTCACGAGCTGGCCCTGACGCTCATCCTGGCCACGATCGTCGTGTCGGCGCTGGTTGTGGCGGTGCGGCCTCTGCTGCGTCTGGATGGCCCAGCGTTCACCTCGGTGTTTCAGGGGAGCGTGCGCTTCAACAACTATGTCGGCGTCACCCTGGCATCCGGACTGTTCGGCGCCAAGGGCATCGCCATGGCGGCAATCTGCAATGCCGCGATCGTGCCGACGGTCAACGTCCTGTGCGTGCTGGTTTTTGCCCGGCACGGCTCGGCCAAGCTGAGCGGCCGGGGCATCCTCAAGCAGCTGGTGACGAACCCGCTGGTGATCGCCTCTCTGGCCGGCATCGTATTTCAGCTCGCCGGCCTGGGCATTCCGCCCGGTATAGAGCCGGCGATGCGCTCCCTGGGTGCCGCTTCTCTGCCGCTAGGCCTTCTCTGCGTCGGCGCCGCGTTGGACTTCAGGACAGCTCGCAAGTGGGTCGGCCCGGTCGCGTCGTCGTCGGCGATGAAATTCCTGGCGATGCCGGTTGCAACCATCCTGTTCGCGATGCTGACCGGCCTTACAGGTCCGGCACTGACGACAGCCCTGCTGTTCCAGGCCCTGCCTACGGCATCGTCGGCCTACATCATGGCCCGTCAGCTGGGCGGCGATGCTCCGCTGATGGCTGGCATCACGGCGACACAGACGGTGCTCGCCGTGGTGGCCATCCCGCTTGTGCTACTTGTTACTGCGCCTTGGGTGACCTTGTGAGCGGATCGTCGCGAGCGAGGGTGGCCGTTTAACAGGCGCGGCCACGATCGGGATCCCAGAGCAGGGTTTGACACTGCCGCCAATTGGCTCCCCCGCCCTTAGAGGAGCTCGACCGCGAGCAGATGGCTCAACGCCCGACGGCAAGGCAAGCCCGTGCCAATGCTTCGATTCCCTTCGCCCGGTCGGCTTCTGGCGTGGCCGAAGCAGCCATGCCATCCTGCCCGCGCCGGCGGAGGAAATGGCGATGGAGTTGAAGCTGCTGGAAGACTTCCTGAGCCTGTCGACGACGCTCAGCTTCTCGCGCTCCGCCCGTGAACGAAACGTCACGCAATCGGCCCTGAGCCGCCGCGTCAAACAGCTCGAGGGATGGCTCAGCCTGCCGCTGTTCGACCGCAGCAGCTATCCCATCCGTCTCACCGAAGCCGGCCGGACCTTTCTTCCGCGTGCCCAGGAAATCCTGAAGCAGGTGCAGGGCGCGCGGCAGGAGGTGCGCCAGCTCCATGAGGACGCGTCGGAGACCCTGGTCTTCGCCACGCTGAACACCCTGTCCTTGACCTATTTTCCTGGCCTCGTCCGCCGCATCGAGGAAAAGCTCGGGCCGGTGAAAACGCGGTTCTGTGATCAGCGCTCTTCCTTCGACGGCAATGTCGCGCTCCTCAACCATGGCGAATGCGATTTCCTGCTGACCTATGCCCATCCGGCGGTGTCGCCTGAATTGGACGCCAAGCGCTTCGTCTATCGCCGCCTCGGCACCGAGCGGGCGATCCCGGTCTCGATCCCCGACGAACGCGGCGAGCCGCTGCACGCCTTCCGCTGTGGCGACGCTCCCGTCCGCCTGCTGAGCTACGGCACCTGCTCCTTCTTCGCGCGACGGCTGGCCCTGCTCTTCGCGGAGCGGCCGACGCCGCTGGTCACAGTCTACGAGAACCCGATGTCGGTCGGCCTCAAGGCCATGGTCATGGCCGGGCGCGGCGTCGCCTGGGTGCCCGAGAGCCTGGTCGTCGACGAGTTGCGCAACGGCCAGCTTGTGACGGCCGCCGACCCGTCCTGGTACATCACCGCCGAAATCCGGCTTTACCGGGCCAGGCAGCAGGGTCGGCTCTCCGTCGAACAGTTCTGGGCTGCCACCATCGACGACAACCAGCCCTCGCGGCCGGACGATCCGGCCGGCCCCGTCACCGGCCGGCGCGGTTATACGCGTCCGGCCTCGACGGACTCCGACAACAGGAAACCGAGGTCTGCTGCCGCATCGATGTCGGCGAGCCGGGCGTAGAGTGCAGCGGCGCCCTGCATGTCGGCGCAGCAATCCCCGAACTTCGCTTCCCGGTCGGCATCGTCGAACGGGTCCGCGATCGAGCCCTTCGCCTCCAGCCGCTCGGCCTTGAGCACGCGCCCGTCCTTGAGGCTGATGGTGACGCGATGCGGCTGGCGCCCGGCCGCCTCGTCGCTCTTGTCGTAGGATCGCATCGTCGTCAGCGGCAGCAGGCGCCGGAGTTCCGCACGCCCGACGGCAGCCGGCGTGAAATCGGCCAGCGACAGCCGGTCCTGCGACAGCGCGAGCGCCACGCAGTAATGCATCGAGAAGCGCCCCTGCATCTCGTCCTGCGGGTCGGGATAGGCGAGGTTACGGGCATTGGCGATGCCGACCAGCGTATCGACCCCCGCGACGTCATCGGCAGCGAAACCATGCTCCGCCTTGAGGTCGAGGATCGCATCGACCGCGAGATGCGTCGAGCCGCAGCAGGGATGACGTTTCGGCGTCAGCCCATCGCTCTCGATGACATGGGGTGACGCCAGCGCCATGCGTTCCCAGCCGGCAGCGCTGTCGTCGCCGAACAGTTCGGCAATGCCCATCGGACATTCCAGGATGTCGAGCCGCCCGGTCATCCCCGCAGCAGCGAGTGCAGCCGCATCGACGGCGTTGCGGGCCGCGAGGCCGGCGTGCAGCGGCTTGGCCGGCGTGCCGAACTGGCCCTTCGGCCCGGCCGCCATGCTCGCCGCAACGCTCATCGCCCGCGCAATGCCAGCCGCGTCGAGCCCCATCAGGCAGGCCGTGCCTGCCGCCGTGCCGATGGCGCCGACCGTCGAGGTCGCGTGCCAGCCGATGGTGTAGTGCGCCGGGTTGATGCCGCGCCCGACGGCGGCCTGCGCCTCCAGCCCGACGAGATAGGCGTCGACGAAGGCCCGTCCGCCCGCCCCGCGCCCTTGCGCCACGGCGAGCAGCGCCGGCACCAGCACCGCCGAGGCATGGGTGATGCCCGGCCGGAAATTGTCGTCATAGTCGAGCGCATGCGCGGCCGTGCCGTTGACCAGCGCGGCGATCGCCTCGCTCGCCCGGCCACCACCGGCGACCGCAGCCGCGCCCTGCGGGCCGATGCCGGACGCGAAAGCCTGCCGCACGGCCTGCGTCGCCTGATCGCCGATACCGGCCAGCATGCAGGCCACCGTATCGGTGATGGCGTGATGCGCCCTCAGCCGCGCGAGCGGCGAGAAGACCGACCCGGAGCGGCTCCATGCGGCAATACGTTCTATGGCGCTGGGCATGATTACTCCCGGTCGGTCTGGCGGAGGCTAAGGCTGCTCAATCCTGCCGGCGTGCTTCGAGGATCAGGCGCAGCAGGCGGCCGAAGGCGAAGCGGTTCACCTCCGTGCCCTTGATGTCGGTGTTGACCCGGTGGACGATCACGAGGTCGAGCGAGGGGATGACGAGACAGTTCTGCCCGCCGACGCCCTGCGCGCTGTAGCTGCCGGCCGGCAGCACGACGCCGGGGAAGCCGGCGCCGGAGCGCTCGGTCCACCACATATAGCCGTAACCGCCGCGCGGCCCGGCATCGGAAAGCGGCAGGACGCTGGTCGCAACCCAGTTGGCTGGGATGACCTGCTCGCCCTGCCAGCGCCCCTGCCGCAGGAACGTCAGGCCGAAGCGTGCCAGATCCCGCGTCGACATCCGGAACGGATAGGCGGGATGAACCGAGCAATCGTCCTGTTCGAGCCAGCCGTCGCGCCGTTCGCCGTCAAAACGGAAATCCTCCATGCCCAGCGGGCGGGCGATCCGCGTCAGGAAGTCGTCATGGATGCCGGCGCCGGTGAGGGCAGTGAAGATCGTCCCGAGCGCATTGAAGTCCCAGTTATTGTATAGCCAGAAGGTGCCCGGCGGCTGCGAATGGCGCTGCGGCTTGATCGACTTCATCCAGGGGGATTCATAGCCGGCCGGGTGGAAGATGCCCGAACGGGCCGTCAGCAGGTCATAGATCGTCGCCGCCTTCTCGCGCTCGCTCAGGCCTTCCCTGTCGTCGATGCCGAGCTGGGCGAGTGTCCGGGAGAGATCGATCGTGCCGGCTTCCTCATGGATGCCGATCAGCGCGCTGAGGAAGCTCTTGCGGACGGAGTGGCATTGGTAGCGATGAGCGAGGTCGCCGCGGCTCGCCACCACGCGTCCGCCCTGCACGATCATCACCGTCGCCGTGGCGATGGTGTCGGCGAAGCGCCAGGCCAGGTCGAGCCCGGCGCTGGACCAGCCCGCCGCTTCCGGCTCCGTGGTTTCCCAGGCCTGCACCGGCCAGAATTCTCCGGCCGGGCTTTCGCCCGCGATGACTGCCTTATCCACTTGCTGGTCCTCCGCCGTTCCCACCATCGCTCACGTAGCCGGGCGATAGCCTGTGCTCGCGTCGAGAAATTCCCGCGTGTAGGGCTCGCGTGCGCGGCCGGCGCGGACATCCTGCGAACTCATTTCCTCGAGGATGCGCCCTTCGCTCATCATCGCGACGCGCTCGCACAGATGCGTCACCACCGCGAGATCGTGGCTCACCATGAGATAGGTCAGGTCGCGGTCGCGGCGGAGCTGCTTCAGCAGGTTGAGGATCTCGGCCTGCACGGAGACGTCCAGCGCCGAGGTCGGCTCGTCCAGCAGCAGAAGCTCGGGCTCGATGATCAGCGCACGCGCGATCGCGACGCGCTGGCGTTGCCCACCCGAGAGCTCGTGCGGAAAGCGGTAGCGGAAGGAAGGGCCGAGGCCGACGGCGGTGAGGATCTCGTCGATGCGCTCCTGCGGCCGGTCGAAGCCATGGATCTTCAGCGGCTCGGCCAGCACGTTCTGCACCATCTTGCGCGGGTGCAGCGAGGCATAGGGGTCCTGGAACACCATCTGCACGCGGCGGAAAAAAGCCTTGTCGCGCTTATGCGGCACCTCGCGGTCATGGAAGGCGATCGTGCCTCCATATTCGCTGTTGAGCCCGGCGAGTGCGCGCAGCACCGTCGACTTGCCGCAGCCGGATTCGCCGATCAACCCGAAGGCCTCACCATGGCGCAAGGTGAAGGAAACACCGTCGACCGCGGTGAGCGCCGAGGCGCCCCGGCCGAAGACGATGGAGAGATTGCTGACGGCGAGGGCAGCCGGGCGGTTGTTCGCGATGCTCGGATCCGCCGCGTTCATGTCCGGCTCCCGCTCTGCAGCGTCGGCCCGTCCAACCAGGCCGGATCGCGGCTCGGCACCTGCAGCATGTCGGCTTGCCGATCGAGGCGCGGCAGGCTGTCGAGCAGCGCGCGCGTATACGGGTGCCGCGCATTGCGCAGCTCGCGCGCCGGAATGTCCTCCATGATCCGGCCCGCATACATCACCAGCACGCGGTCGCAGAAATCCGCCACGAGGTTGAGGTCGTGGCTGATGAAGATCAGCCCCGCGCCACGCCGCGTCACCAGCTCGTCGAGAATGCTCAGCACCTGCCGCCGGATGGTGACGTCGAGCGCCGAGGTCGGCTCGTCGGCGATGATCAGGTCCGGCTCCGGAATCAGCATCATCGCGATCATGATGCGCTGCCCCATGCCGCCCGAGACCTCGTGCGGGAAGAGCCTGAAGACGCGCGCGGGATCGCGGATCTTCACGGCCTCCAGCATCGCGAGCGCCCGCGCTTCCGCCTCCCGCCCGCCGACCTTGTGGTGCAACCGATAGGCCTCGGTGATCTGCTGGCCGACGCGCATCAGCGGGTTGAGCGAGAATTTGGGATCCTGCAGGATCATCGAGATGCGGTTGCCGCGGATGCTGCGCATCTGCCGCTCGCTGGCGGCCAGCAGGTCGATCCCGTCGAAGGACAGCTTCGTGGCGGAGATCGACGCCGCCTTCGGCGTCAGCTTCAGAATCGTGCGTCCGGTCAGCGACTTGCCCGAGCCGGATTCGCCGACGATGCCGACCTTCTCGCGGCCGACGCTGAAGGAGATGCCGCGTACAGCCTGCACCGTGCGGTGCGCGCCCTTGAACGAGACGAAGAGGTCCTCGACCTCGAGCAGCGGCTTATCCATGGCGGGGATCCAGGATGTCGCGCAGGCCGTCGCCGAACAGGTTGAAGGCCAGGCTGGTGACGAGGATGGCGAGGCCGGGGATGCCGGCGATCCAGCCATTGGTCAGGATGAACTCGCGGCCCGATGCCAGCATCGCGCCCCATTCCGGGCTTGGCGGCTGCGCGCCGAGGCCGAGGAAGCCGAGACCGGCCGCCGTCAGGATGATCGCGGCCATGTTGAGGGTGATGCGCACCACGACGGAGGGAATGCACATCGGCACGACATGGCCGAGAATGATCCGGAGCGGTGACGCCCCCTGCAGCCGGACCGCCGCGATATAGTCGGATTTGCGGATCGACAGCGTCTCGGCGCGGGCGAGCCGCGCGATCGGCGGCCAGGCAGCGAGGGCGATCGCGATGATCGCGTGGTCGATGCCGGGACCGAGCGCCGCGACGAAGGCGAGCGCCAGCACCAGGCTCGGGAAAGCCAGGAAGATGTCGACGATGCGCATCAGCACGATATCGACCCAGCCGCCGAGATAGCCGGAGGTGGTGCCGATGATCAGCCCGAGCGGCGCGGCGATCACTGCCGTCAGCAGGGCGATGTAGAGCGTGATGCGCGCTCCGAACACCAGTCGGCTGAAGATGTCGCGGCCGAGTTCGTCCGTGCCGAACCAGTGCGCGGCGGAAGGCCGTTGCAGGCGCTGCATCAGGTCCTGCGCATAGATGTCGTGCGTCGCGATCAACGGCGCGAACAGCGCCACCAGCGCGATCAGCACGATGATGGCGAGGCCGAACAGGGCGGCGGGATTAGCCCGCAGCCGCCACCATTTCAGCGAGAGTTGCTGCATCCGCGCCTGGAAGGGCGAGGCCGGGACGGGTGCGGCGAGCCAGGCCCCGAGGCCCCGCCCGGCTGAATGGTCGATGGATCGTGGTGCCATGGCCATGCCTCAGCGGGTCCGCGGGTCGAAGACCCGGTAAAGCAGGTCGCACAACAGGTTGAGCGTGACGAAGATGACGCCGACCAGGAGCGTGCAGCCGACGACGGCGTTCATGTCTCCGGCGAGCAGCGCGTTGGTCAGGTAGCGGCCGAAGCCTGGCCAGGCGAAGACCGTCTCGGTCAGCACCGCGCCTTCGAGCAGGAAGGCGTAGGAGAGCGCGACCACCGTCAGCACCTGCACGGCGATGTTGCGGAAGGCGTGACCCCACACGGTTCGCGCCCAGGACAGCCCCTTGACCCGCGCCGTCACCACATATTCCTGGCCGAGCTGCTCCATCATGAAGCTGCGGGTCATGCGGCTGATATAGGCGAGCGAGCTGAAGGCCAGAATCGAGGCCGGCAGGATGATGTGCGACACGGCATTGCCGAACATATCCCAGTTGCCGGCGAGCAGGCTGTCGATCAGCAGGAAGCCGGTGACGGGTTCGAGATCGAACTCATAGGTGAAGTCGATGCGCCCGGGGCCGCCGACCCAGCCCAGCGTCGCATAGAACAGCACCAGACCCATCAGGCCGAGCCAGAAATTCGGCGCGGAATAGCCGACCAGCCCGACGACCCGCACGATCTGGTCGATCAGGGAGCCTCGATACATCGCGGAGAGCACGCCGAGCGGAATGCCGAGGCTGGTGCCGATGACGATCGCCACGCTGGCGAGCTCGATCGTCGCCGGGAAGACGCGGGCGATATCCGCCATCACCGGCTTGCCGGTGGTCAGCGCCATGCCGAAATCGAGATGCAGGACGCCCCAGAGATAGCGGCCGAACTGGACATGGAGCGGCTGGTCGAGACCGAGCTGCTTGTACATCGCCTGATAGGCTTCCTGGGTCGCGTTGTCGCCGAGCACGGCGACGACGGGATCGAGCGGCAGCAGGCGACCGATGAAGAAGGTCAGCGCCGCGAGCCCGAGCAGGGTCACGGCGAACGATATGAGAGTCCGGCTGGACGCTCGAAGCCAGGAGGGAAACAGATTCCGCCCGGATTCGGTGCTCAAGCCGGACGCGACTGCGGCGGTCCGGGACATCGCGGCGGCCTTACTTGGCCGCGCGCTCGTAATAGGTCCGGAAGCCGTTCCAGGTCCAAGACTTCAGGTCCTTGCGCACGCCGGCGACATTGTTCATCTGGAACATGAAGGCCATCGGCCCCTTCGCCATCACCTCCTTCTGGATTTCGGCATAGAGGGCGTCGCGCTTGGCCGGGTCGGGCTCGAGCAGGGCCTCGTCAACCTTCTTGTTGAGGTCGAGATCCTGGAAGGCGGAGCGCCAGCTCGGATACTGGGTCTGCTTGGCTTCCAGCCTGTTATCGGGGTTGAAGACGAGGCGCGAGGCGTTGCCATGGGCGTCCGGCACGTTGGTCTGCCAGGCCAGCATTGCCGACTGGTACTCGCGCCCGCGCACCTTGCTGAAGAGCTGGGCATTGGCCATGCGTTCGAGAGAGAGCTTGATCCCGACCTTGGCGGCGTTCTGCTGGACGCTCTGGGCGATCGGGTTCGCATGCGGCAGCGTGCCGAAGATCATGGTCGCCTCGAAGCCGTTGGAATAGCCGGCTTCCGTCAGCAGCTGCTTGGCCTTGTCGAGATCGAGCTTGAAAGGCTGCCCCTCCTTCGCATCGAGGGCACCGACGGCGCCGAGCTGGGCGAAGCTGGCGCGGGGCACGCCGAGATGGGTCATCACGGTCTTGCCGAGGCCGTCATAGTCGATCAGGTAGCGCATCGCGAGGCGCACCTTCTCCTTGGAGAAGGGGCCGTCCGCGACGTTGAAGCCCCAGTAGAAGAGCTGGGGCCTCAGAGTCGTGACGATCGAGACGTCCTTGGAGCCTTCGAGATCCCTGAGGTCCTCCGGGGTCAGGTCGCGCGCCACGTCGACATCGCCCTGGCTGAGCAGCAGGCGCTGGGTGCCGGGTTCCGCGACATGGCGGATCAGGACGCGCTTCAGGCCGGGCGTCGTGCCCCAATAGCCCTCATTCGCCTCCAGCACGATCGACTCGCCGGCGTTCCAGCGGGTCAGCTTGTAGGGGCCGACGCAAGCGGTGCGCGTGGTCAGGTACTTGTTGCCGAGATCGCCGCCCTGCTCGTTCGCCATCAGGGTCTTCTTGTCCATCACCATGGAGACCCGGTTGGCGGCGATGGACTGCAGCACCAGCGTCGTCGGATAGGCCTTGTCGAGCTTGAAGACGAGCGTGTCGTTCGGGCCCGCAGCGATGCTTTGCTCGACGTTCTCCTTGGTGAAGCCGAACTCGGTCAGCGTCGCCGCATTGCCGAAGTTCAGCTTGACGACGCGATGCAGCGACCAGGCGACGTCCTCGGCCGTGACGGGATTGCCGGAAGGGAATTTCGCGCCCTTGCGCAGGTGGAAGGTGATCTCCTTGCGGTCGGGCGAGACGTCCCAGCGCTCGGCGAAGCCAGGCACGACCTTGCGCTCGTCGGCCGGGTCGAAATCGACCAGCGTGTCGCAGGTGTTCTGCAGGATCTCGTTGGTGACGACCTCGCCGACCTGGGCGGGGTCGAAGGTGCTGATGGCGTCGACGTTCCAGGCCATCACCAGAGCATTTTTGGGCGTGGCGGCGATAGCTGCTCCCGCCGCCGCGCAGAGGGCGCCGGCTGCCGCAGCCGACAGGAGACTGCGGCCGGCGGCGCCTCGTTTGGTGCCGCTCTTCTCGTTTCGGTTCGCCATGATCGTATCCCGCTCTTTATTTGTTGTTTGGTTGAAACGTCGCCCGGGCACAGCCTCGCCGGCGGTCCCGGGATGTAAGGCTCAGGCGGCCGCGGGCCGCGGCTGAATCGGCGGTTTCACCTCGGGCGGAATCGGGCAGACGTAAGGGGTGCGCTTGATCCGCTCCTGATGGTCCTTCTTGGCGCGGGCCAGCAGCGTCTCATCGCTGATCACGTCGATCGCGGTGCCCGCCATGATCTTGGCGGCATGGACCATGCCCTTATGCGCAGCCGGGGCCTTGCCCTGCGCCGTGATCTGCCAGGAATGGCCGGGCGTTCCGATGGCATGGGTCGCGACCCGCGCCTGGATCGTCGGCACTTTCCAACTGACGTCGGCGACATCGGTCGAACCGATCATCGGCACGCCCCTTGTGCCCTGCGGCACGACGAAGTCGCAGAGCGGCGTGTTCTCGCGTGGCGCGATGCCGGTGCGGCGGTAGTCGTTGAGAATGTCGCCCTGGCTCAGCGTCGCCTGGATCTTGGCCGCATAGGCCTTGTCTGCCGCATCGAAGGGCACGGGGCCGAGCCGGTCGATATTCCCAAACATCGCGTCTTCCAGCGGCGTGTTGCCGAGCATGTTGGAGACCGCGCTCATGATCGAGATCGAGACCTTGGTCTCGGTCATCAGTGCCGCGCCCTCGGCGATCTTCTTCACGCGCTCGTTGAGTTCCAGCATGCCGGCGAGGTCGCGGGCGCGGATGGCGTAGCGCACCTTGGCCGAGGCCTGGACCACATTCGGCGCGATGCCGCCGGCATCGAGCATGGCGTAGTGGATGCGGGCGTCGGACGGCATGTGCTCGCGCATGTAGTTGACGCCGACATTCATCAGCTCGACCGCATCGAGCGCCGAACGGCCGAGATGCGGCGCAGCAGCGGCATGCGAGGCGCGGCCGGTGAAGTGGAAATCCATCCGGGTGTTGGCGAGCGACAGCGCGTCGTCGACCTTGGTCATCGAAGCCGGATGCCAGCTGATCGCGACATCGACGTCATCGAAGGCGCCGGCGCGCACCATGAAGGCCTTGGCCGCGCCGCCTTCCTCCGCCGGACAGCCGAAATAGCGGACACGCCCCGGCCGGCTGGTCCTGGCGAGCCAGTCCTTCACCGCGGTCGCCGCGAGCAGAGCGGCCGAGCCCAGCATGTTGTGGCCGCAGCCATGGCCGTGGCCACCAGCTTCGACGGGCCTGGGCTCGGCGATATTGGCTTCCTGGCTGAGGCCCGGCAGGGCATCGTATTCTCCGAGGATGGCGATGACCGGACCGCCTTCGCCGGCTTCACCCATCACCGCGGTCGGGATGCCCGCGACGTTCTCGGTGATGCGGAAGCCCTGTTCCTTCAGCATCGCAACATGCTCGCCGACCGAGCGGTACTCGGTATAGGCGATCTCCGGCATGCCCCAGACGCGATCGCTCAGCGCCTCGAAAGGCTGCCGCTTGGCATCGACCAGCTCCCAGATGATCTCGGAATTCTGCATGGGTTGGTCCTCTTTCAGAGATGCTCGCGCAGGAAGCGGGCGACGCCGCCGAAGACGGTGCGCCGGTTCTCGATCCGCGCGAAGCCGTGGCCCTCATGCGGGATGCGCAGATACTCGACCGGACGGCCGAGGCCGCGAAGCACGGAATAGACCATCTCGCTCTCGCCGGGCGGCACGCGGGGATCGTCGAGCCCCTGCGCTACGAAGAGCGGCACCCGGATGCGGCCCAGCTTGTGGATCGGCGAGAAGCGGATCAGGTTTTCCCGGTCCGTGACAGGATCGCCGTATTCGACAGCGCGCAGATAGCGGCGCCACGGGCCGGTCGTCTCCAGCATCGTCAGGAAGTTGGCGATGCCGTAGAACTCGATGCCGACCTTCCACAGCTCGGGCTGTTCGGTCAGCGCCGCCAGCACCATGAAGCCGCCATAGGAGCGGCCGTAGACGGCGACGCGGCTGTCGTCGACATCGGGCTGCTCGCGAAGCCACAGCCGCACCGCCTTGAGGTCGGCGACGCTGTCCATGCGCAGATGCTTGTCGTCGAGATGCTGGTAGGTCCGGCCGTAGCCGGTCGAGCCGCGAACGTTCGGGGCGATCACCATGATGCCCTGGCTCAGGAAGAACTGCAGGTCGGCGCGGAAGATCGGCGTCCACTGCGCTTCCGGCCCGCCATGCACCACGACCACCGCCGGGTAACCGGACTCCGGCGCCTTGCCGCGTGGACGATAGACGAAGAACGGCACCTCCAGGCCGTCGAAGCTGGCCGCATTCGCCACGGTGGGCTCGACGAAGGCGGCGGGGTCGAGCCCGGCCTTGGAGGCATCCGTCAGCCGCTTCGCCTGTTTCGTGGCGATGTCGAAGCACCAGACATCCGGCGGCGAGGCCGAGCCGTCGAGCGGGAAGACAAGCCCGGAGCCGTCGGGCAGCCAGGCGACGGAGCCGATCGTGCCGGGCGGCAGCCCGCCGGCTTCGAACTCCGTCCCGCTGGCGAGATCGCGCACGAAGATGCGGTTCCTGCCGCGGTCGTTCGCGACATAGGCCAGGCGGCCCTGATCGGGCGCGAGTGCGGCCGCCTCGACATCCTGCCCGTCGCGCGCAACGACCCAGCTCATGGCGCCATCGGCCGTCGCGCAGAAGGCGATGCCGAGATGCTCGCGCCCCTGATCGGTCAGCGTGAAGAAGCCGCTGCCGTCCTTCTTCATCCGGCTCGCGGCATAGCGGGCCCGGCCCTCGTGCGGAAGCAGCGGCGTGCGCGCGCCGCTCTCGACATCGAGCCGGTAAAGATCCTGATCGCTCATCGAGCGGGTAGCGTCGGCGACGAGCAGCGAGCGGCCGTCGGGGAAGAAGGCCACGGCCTCACGATAGCCGTTCCCCTCGTAGACGCGCCGCGCCGCGCGCGTCGCCATGTCCATCACATAGATGTCCATATGCTCGGGATGGCGTGCATTCGAGGCGAAGGCGATGCGCTGCCCGTCGGGAGCCCAGGCGCCCCAGACATGAACCACGGACGGATCGTCTGTCAGCGGCTGCGGCACGCCGGAAGCGCCCGGCACGAGCCAGAGCTGATGCCGCTCGTCGCCGCCGCAGTCCATCGTGAACAGCAGGTCGCGCCCCTTGGGGTTGAAGGCGATCGCCCCGACCGGCTCCGGCATGTCGGTCAGGCGCCAGGGCGCCCCGCCCGCGACCGGCTTCAGCCAGATCTGATGTGTGCCGCTCTCGTCGCTCAGATAGGCCAGGAGCTCGCCGTCGGGCGCAACGGCCGGGCTCTTGGCGCTGCGGATTTCGAGATAGGGTTCGATGCCGAGGCGGATCTGGCTGGCGGCTTCGTACATGGCTGTTCCTTCAGGCCGCTCTGGCCGGCATGGAGTCGCGCAGGCGATCGGTCGCTTCGCGCAAGGCGAGCGATAGAGCCGGCGCGTTCGGTGTCGCCGCGTGGTTGGCTTCGGTCACGATGGTGAAGCGGGCTTCGGGCCAGGCCGTCTTGAGCCGCCAGGCCGTGCACATCGGCGTCACGATATCGTAGCGGCCCTGGACGATCTCGGCCGGCAGGTGCCGGATGCGCGGGACGTCGCGTAGAAGCTGGCCCGGTTCGAGGAAGGCGCCGTTCACGCAGTAATGCGTGAAGATCCGCGCCAGCGCGAGCGCAGCCTGCGGCTCGGTCAGGGCCGCGACATGATCGGCGTCGGGCAGGAAGGTTTGAGTCCGCCCCGAGAAGGTTCTGAGGCTGACTGCGGCCGCCATCTGCTGCTCGCGATCAGGGCCGGTGAGCCGGCGGTAATAGGCGCCGAGCAGGTCGCCTCGCTCCGCTTCCGGCACGAAATTGGCAAAGGTCTCCCAATGGTCCGGGAAGATCGTGCGCGAGCCATGGAACCACCAGTCGATCTCGGCGCGCTCGGCCATGAAGATGCCGTGCAGGCGGAAGCCGAGGCAGCGCTCGGGATGGGCCTGTCCATAGGCGAGGCCGAGACAGCTACCCCAGGAGCCGCCCGTGACGAGCCAGCGCTCGATGCCGAGGTGGCTGCGGATTCGCTCGAGATCGGCAACGAGCGCCTGGGTCGTATTCCCGGCGAGCGCGGCGGAAGGGCGCGAACGGCCCGCACCGCGTTGATCGAAGGTGACGATGTTGAAGGCCGCCGGATCAAAGGTTCGGCGCTGGGCGGGTTTGGTGCCCGCGCCGGGGCCGCCATGCAGGAAGACGACGGGAATTCCGTCGGGATTGCCGCTCAGTTCGACCTGAAGCTCATGGTCGTCACCGACGGGGAGGCGCAGCGAGCGGTAAGACTCGACCACTGGATAGAGAGCACTCTCGTCGTCAGGCACATCGGGCTCCGCTGCACCGGAGCGCCGCGACGCCCCCCGTATCGTCGGAGGATGGCACGGCCGAACCGCCGCTGGCCAATGCATTTGACGCGCGTTGTTATGAAGATCTGGAATAGATTTATAGGAATTGGCAGCGGCAAACACCCCTTTGCTTGAAGGTCGGTGTCGCGAACTCAAAGGCCTGGCTGCCTGATCCCGCGCCGATCATCCGGGAACGATGTTTGCGACCGAGACCGTCACGCGTCGCGCCCAGCATATTCCGGGTTGCGGCTTCGCCGAGGTTGCTGATCTGCTGTGGCCTTCCGCGAATGCGGATCATTCAGAATGCCGAATTCGATCGGTAATGAGCCCCGAAGGCAGCGGTACCTCATCATATTTCTGCTGTTGCAGATGCCGCGACTGTCGGCCTCCCGGCATTGGTTGAATGTTCTCTTCTGGCGCTGGCTGGACCGCGGTTCAATCGTGAGCCCGAAGGGCGAGGATGGCTGGGGAGCGGAAACAGCGAGCGCTGTCTGACGATTTTTTCCAGGTGGTTCCCGCTTATGGATTCGAACCACAATTTTCAGAGCCAAAATCTGACGTCCTACCGTTAGACGAAGCGGGATCGTCTAACCTTGCTGTCGCTGATAAATCTGCGCGGCCGAATGCACCGGCGTCTCCGTTTTGATTGGCTACGGATTGCAGCATTGCTCGCGCTCGCTCGTCAACTGCCGCTCCGGGTGGGGAGCCGGCCGAGAGGACTTGCTCGAAAGCTGACGCTGCCGCTCGGGGTCAATCGGCCAAGAAGGGCGGCGCGCTCACCCGGAAAGCCGGGCTGCCGCACCTCACTGATCATAATTGCGCGGTCCCTTGAACGCTCTGTGGGAGGCATTCACGATCCCGGCGAACGGGTGAGAGGCGCCTTCTTCAACTAACGAAAGGCATTCCCAAACATGTCCGTCTGACGTGCGGGCGCGCCAACGCCTGGCAGCATGTAGGCTGGCCCATCCGCTCTTTTGCTGGGAACGGTATCTTGCGTGACACAACCGACTGGCCCGAGAAGGATGAACACCACGGTGAGGCATCGTTTCAGCACGGCGAACTCCATCGTTGCATTCCGGAACCAGAGCCAGATTTCTTCTTCGGACAGCCCGCTTTCGCCTGCCATTCGCACGACCTCGAAGCTGCAAGGCTGCCCCTTGGGACAATCTGCGAAGGCGTGTCGTCGTACCGGGTTTCTATCACATGATAGCAGGCACGACGGCGACAACCGAAAGCGGACATGCTTAAGGCCCCACTTGGATCGGGATCTGACGTTACGGACCTCGCCGCTTGCGCTGGGAGCGTGCCCGACGAACTAAACCCTCTCGCTCAATCCGGAATCCGCTCCCAATCCTTCAGCCAGGGCGCGGCGGAGGCGTCGCTCGGCGCGCGCCAGTCGCCGCGTGGCGAGAGCGAGCCGCCGGAGGAGACCTTCGGGCCGTTGGGCATGGCCGAGCGCTTGAACTGGCTGGTCTCGAAGAAGCGCCGGATGAAGACGCCGAGCCAGCGCTTGATCACCGGCAGATCGTAGGCGACGCGCTTGCCGGCTTCCATGTTCGGTGGCCAGTCCCCGGCGGAGGCATCGCGCCAGGCATGCTCGGAAAGGAAGGCGATCTTGCTCGGCCGGAAGCCGTAGCGCGTCGTGTAGAACAGGTTGAAATCCTGCAGCGCATAGGGGCCGACGAAATCCTCGGTCTTCTGCGCCGGCTTGTCGCCATCGCCCGGCACCAGCTCGGGCGAGATCTCGGTCGCGAGGATGTCGAGCATGACATCCGAGGCCTCGGAGCCGAAGCGGCCGGACTGCGCGACCCAACGGATCAGGTGCTGGATCAGCGTCTTCGGCACCGAGCCGTTGACATTGTAATGCGACATGTGATCGCCGACGCCATAGGTGCACCAGCCGAGCGCCAGCTCCGAGAGGTCGCCGGTGCCCATCACCAGCGCGTTGTGCCGGTTTGCGAGGCGGAAGAGCACGGAGGTGCGGGCGCCCGCTTGCACGTTCTCGAAGGTGATATCGTAGACCGGCTCGCCCTTGGCGAAGGGATGGCCGATATCGATCAGCATCTGCCGGCAGGCCGGCGTCATGTCGATTTCCTCGGCACTGACGCCAAGCGCCCGCATCAATCGCCAGGCGTTGTCCTTGGTGTCCTTGCTCGTCGCGAAGGCCGGCAGCGTATAGGCGAGGATGTTTTCGCGAGGCAGGCCCAGCTCGTCGAAGGTGTGGGCGGCGACGATCAGCGCCTGCGTCGAATCGAGCCCGCCGGAGACGCCGATCACGACCTTGTCGAGCCGCGTGCTCTCCAGCCGCTTGCGCAGCCCATGCGACTGGATGTTGTAGGCCTCGAAGCAGAGCTCGTTCAGTCTGGCATCGTCGCTCGGCACGAAGGGGAAGCGCTCGACGGTGCGGGCCAATCCGAGATCGTTGTCGCGATCCGGCTCCAGCGTGAAGTCGATGCGACGGAAGCCGAGCCGGTCGCGGTTCACATCGGCGCTGTCGCCGAAGGTGTTCTGGCGGATGCGGTCCATCGCCAGCCGTTCGAGATCGATATCGGCGAGGATGAGTTGCGGCTCGGCGGCGAAGCGCTCCGCCTCGGCCAGCAGCGCGCCGTTCTCGTAGATCATCGCCTGCCCGTCCCAGGCGAGGTCGGTGGTCGACTCGCCGGTGCCCGCGGCGGAATAGGCATAGGCCGCGATGCAGCGGCCGGAATGGGCCTTGCAGAGTGCGTGGCGCCAGTCCGACTTGCCGATGGTGACGTTGGAGGCCGAGAGGTTGAGCAGCACGGTCGCCCCGGCGAGCGCGGCGTAGGACGATGGCGGGATCGGCGTCCAGACGTCCTCGCAGATCTCCATATGCACCACGAAGTCCGGGATATCGGCCGCGGCCAGCAGGATATCCGTGCCGAACGGCACTTCCTGGCCGCAGAGATCGATATAGAGCGCGCCCGCCCGCTCGCCCGAGGCGAACTGCCGGCGCTCGTAGAACTCGCGATAGTTCGGCAGATAGGTCTTGGGCACGGCAGCGAGGATGCGCCCGCGATGGATCGCGACGGCGCAGTTGAACAGCCGCCCCTCGACCCGCAGCGGCGCGCCGACCACGACGACGCCGCGCAGCGCGCGACTCTCCGCGACGAGGTGCCCCAAGGCCTCGCGCACGGCATCGAGCAACGCATTCTGCTGCAGCAGGTCGTCGATGGCATAGGCGCTGATGCCGAGTTCCGGGAACAGGGTCAGCGACGCCCCGCTCTCGTCCGCCCGCCGCAGCATCGCAATCGTCTCGGCCACGTTGAAAGCCGGATCGGCCACCTTCAGCCGCGGCGCGGCGCAGGCGATCCGGACGAGACCGTGCGAATGGATGTTGCGGAAAGTCATGGAGACTCCGTTAGGCTCGGACGCCGAAAACACGGCCATCGCTTATCGCGCAGGCCATAGCCGCAGAGCAATGCTCGCTCCGGCGACCCTGCCCGGCTGTCGGGGCGAGAAGCCAACGCAGATCAACCCAGCTGCCTGCCTATCATACCACCGCCGTCCTCAAAGCGCGGGTCAGGCCTTGATCACGTTGGCTGCAGAGGCGCCGTTCCGTTCGCAAGCGTTACGCGTGTCTATAACCAGCCGCGCTTCTGCGACGAGCCTCTTGTAATCGACAGCGTCGTGGTCGGTAGCGATGAGAACGGCATCGAAATCGCCGATCGTGCCGGGAGCGAGATCAATGGATCGGCGCCCGGCAAGGCCGCCATGCTCCCTGGTCTGCGGAATGATCGGAACATGCGGGTCGTGATAGGATGCCTGGGCGCCGCGTTGCTCGATCAGCTCGATCAGGCGCAATGAAGGGCTTTCGCGCATATCGTCAACATTCTTCTTGTAGGCGGCGCCGATGACGAGAATCCGCGCTCCGTTCAGTCCGCGCGCGAAATGCTGATCCAGACCGTGCGCGAGTCGTTCGACAACCAGATGCGGCATCGCCGTGTTGATTTCGCCTGCCAGCTCGATGAAGCGCGCCGTGATCCCGTATTCCCGGGCCTTCCATGAAAGATAGAAAGGATCGATCGGGATGCAGTGCCCGCCCAGCCCCGGGCCGGGATAGAACGGCATGAAGCCGAACGGTTTGGTCTTGGCGGCATCGATAACCTCCCAGATATCGATGCCCATGGCCGCGTAGATCGATTTCAGCTCATTGACGAGCGCAATATTGACCGAGCGAAAGATGTTCTCGGTCAGCTTCACGGCTTCGGCCACGGAGGTCGACGAGACCGGCACGGTCTGGACGACGAGCTCGCCATACAGGGCCTGCGCTATCGCGAGCGCCTCGGGGCCGTCGCCTCCGACGACCTTGGGTATCGAGGCGGTTCCAAAACGCGGATTGCCCGGATCTTCGCGTTCGGGCGAGAAGGCCAAGTAAAAATCCGTGCCGCTCTTCAACCCGGTTCGTTCGAGGATCGGCTTGAGGACTTCCTCGGTCGTACCCGGGTAGGTGGTGGATTCCAGCGCGATGAATTGCCCCTTCCGCAAACGTCCCGCGATGGTTTCCGCCGTCTGGACGACGAAGCTCAGATCCGGCTCGCGGTGGCGCGTGAGCGGGGTCGGAACGCAGATGATAAGGCCGTCTGGCTCGTCCAGCCGCGAAAAGTCGTCCGTGGCGAGAAAGCGCCCCGCCCTCGCGGCCGCGGCGAGATCCTCGGCCTGAATATGCTTGATCCCGGTTCTGCCCGCGTTGAGCTCGGACACGCGTGCAGAGTTGATATCGAAACCGAGCACGTCGAAGCCGGCACGCAGAGCAGCCAAGGCGAGCGGGACGCCGACATACCCCAGGCCGATGATCCCAACCCGGAAGCTACGGTCCAGCACGCGCTGCAGCAGCTTCTTCGCCGCCTCATCCGGCAGAATTTCATTCATATCGCTCATTCTCGGACGGACGGCAGCTGGAGCTTCGATGCCGGGCGCGTCTTGCCGCTCCTCGCGAAAAGGATGCATGCGAACGCCTGGCAATCTCACCTTCGGCCACATCCTCGCAGCGATGACAAGTATGCCGCAGTCCGTTCCGATATCAGTGCGAGAACTTCACCTGGTTTTCAGCGCGGCGACTCGCGATTGGCTTTCAGGCCCAGATGAGCCGCAGAGAAGCAGCACGGATGTGCATATCCGCGCGCTGACACGGCGTTCCGACCTATGCCAGATTGTACCTCCACCGCCGGCGAACAGGCGGGTTCGCAGCTAAGCCCTTGGAAACGCCATGCCAGATTCGCCTTCGACCGACCGCCGCCTGATCGGCACCTTCGACTACGTCGTCATCGGTGCGGGCTCGGCCGGCTGCGTCGTCGCCAATCGGCTGGCGGCCGATCCGGAGACCAAGGTCCTCGTCCTCGAAGCCGGCGGCAACGACGACTGGATCTGGCTCCACATCCCGGTGGGCTATCTCTTCGCCATCGGCAATCCCCGCGCCGACTGGCTGTTCCAGACCGAGCCGCAGCCCGGGCTCGGCGGCCGGGCCCTGGCCTATCCGCGCGGCAAGGTGGTCGGCGGCTCCTCGGCGATCAACGCCATGGTCTATATGCGCGGCCAGGCGGCCGACTATGACGGCTGGCGCCAGCGCGGCCTCAACGGCTGGGGCTGGGACGACGTGCTGCCCTATTTCCTCAAGCACGAAGACCATATCGCGCCGCCGCCCGGCGGGATGCACAAGGCGGGCGGAGAATGGCGCGTCGAGCATCCGCGCGTGCGCTGGGCTATCCTCGATGCCATCCGCAACGCGGCCGAGGCCGCCGGCATCGCCAAGATCCCGGACTTCAATACCGGCGACAACGAAGGCTCCTCCTATTTCCAGGTGAACCAGCGGCGCGGGCGACGCCTGAGCGCCTATCGCGCCTTCCTGAAGCCGCTGCTCGAACAGCGCGACCGGACCAATCTCAGGCTCGAGACGCGCGTTCATGTCGAGCGCATCGTCTTCGAGGACGGCCGGGCGAAGGCGATCGAGTTCACCCATGGCCAGGGCACTCCGAGCGAGGAGAAGCTCAGGGTCGAGGTCCGCGGCGAAGTCGTGCTGTCGGCGGGCGCCGTCGCCTCCCCTCTCCTGCTCGAACGCTCCGGCATCGGCGGCGGGGCACGGCTGCAGAGCCTGGGCATCGAGACACTGGTCGACGCGCCCGGCGTCGGCGAGAACCTGCAGGACCATCTGCAGATCCGGCCGGTCTACAAGGTCCACGGCGTCAAGACGCTGAACAGCGACTATGCCAGGATCTGGCGCCGGCCGCTGATGGCGCTGCAATGGGCGGCTCTGCGTTCCGGCCCGCTGACGATGGCGCCCTCGCAGGTCGGCGCCTTCGCGAAATCCGCGCCTCATTATGCGACCGCGAACCTGCAGTATCATTTCCAGCCGCTCTCGCTCGACAGCTGGGGCTCGGGCCTGCACCCCTTCGACGCCTTCACCGCCAGCGTCTGCAATCTGCGGCCGACGAGCCGCGGCAACGTCCATCTGCGCTCCGCCGATCCGTTCGGCCCCCCCGTGATCTCGCCGAACTACCTCGATACCGAGGAAGACCGGCAGGTCGCGATCGACGCGCTGAAGCTGACGCGCCGGATCGTGGCGCAGGCACCGCTGGCGCGCTTCCGGCCAGAGGAGTACCTGCCGGGCGAAGGCGCCCAGTCGGACGAAGCCCTGCTCGAAGCCGCCGCCAAGCTCGGCACCACGATCTTCCATCCGGTCGGCACGGCGAAGATGGGCGGCGACGACGATCCGGGCGCCGTGCTGGACAAAAGGCTGCGCGTGCGCGGCGTCTCGGGCCTGCGCGTCATCGATGCCTCGGTGATGCCGACGATCACCTCCGGCAATACCGCCAACCCGACGATGATGATCGCCGAGAAGGGCGTGGCCATGCTGAAAGAGGATGCGCGCCGTTAGACCGGGCGGAACGGAACCTCATTGCAGGTGCAGCTATGCAATCCGGGAGACCGGGAGTTCTGCCGCCGCCAGATTGCTTCGTCGCATCGCTTCTCGCCATGGCGGATATCGAGCGGCACGGAAATGCCATAAATCCGGGCCAATGAATCCGGCTGCGATGTCCGACAACCTCCCGCCCCCGCCCGCCCCGGAGCGCGGCCCGCTGAAGCGCGGGCTGCTCGCGGCACTGCGCGCCGTCCTCACCGTCTTCATCGTCCTCGATGAGCTGCTGCGGCCGCTCTACCGGCCGCTGATCCGCCGGCTCGCGGGCCTGCGTGTCATGCGCAGGCTTGAGGAAACGGTCTCTGGCCTGCCCCGCCCGCTCGTCCTGCTGGCGCTGGCGATCCCGTTCGCCATCGCCGAACCGCTGAAGCTCTTCGGCCTGCTGCTGTTCGCGCGCGGGCAGTTCTGGGCCGGGCTCGTCGTGACGGCCTTCGCGCATCTCATGAGCTTCGTCTTCGTTGAGCGCATCTATCATGCCGGCCGCGAGAAGCTGTTGAGCTATCGCTGGTTCGCCTGGATCATGGGACAGGTGGTGCGCGTGCGCGATCAGGTGCTGGGCTGGGTACGCGCCTCGGCCGCCTATGGCTTCGCCATTCGCACCCGTGACACCGCCCGGCGCTGGTGGCAGGGCCTTCTCGCCTGAGCCTTTCATAGGCGAGCAACTTTGCGAGCCCCCATCCTGAGGGCCGAGAATTTTCAAGCACCGCTGCTAGCGCCGGCTGCGCGCCAGCAGGACAAGCGCGATGGCGGCGAGCGCCGAGACGGCGATCAGCAGCAGCGTCGAGACCATGACGCCGCCGCGTTGCAGCGAAACGGCGAAGACGAGCGGCGCCGCCGCCTTGATGACGAGGCCGGGCGCCGAGAGCTTGCCCATCGTCGCGCCGAAGCCGACCGGGCCGAAGAGCTGGAGCGGAACGGTGCCGCGCACGATCGAGCTCAGCCCCATGCTGATGCCGAAGGCGATGGCGAACAGGCCCGCGGCCACCGGCAGAGAGCCGCCGATCAGGAGCAGCACAAGGCCCAACGGCATCAGCCAGGCCGAGACCCAGGCGGTGGTGATCGGCGAGACCGCGCGGCCGAACAGCATCTCGGCGAGGCGCCCGGCGACCTGAGACGGCCCGAGCATCGCGCCGAGGCCGACCGCGACGGCGGCGCTGAGCCCGAAGCCCTGCAGCAGCGCCAGCATATGCACGGCCATGGCCGAGACCACGAAACCCTGCAGCGAAAAGGCCAGCGCCAGCAGCAGGAAGGCGCGGCGACGGGCATCGCCCGTGAGATAGGTCACTTCCGGTTCCTGCGGCACGGGCGATGCGGCATGAGCGGCCGGCGCGACGACCGGCCGTTTCACCCGCCCCGGCAGGAAGACGAAGTGCAGCGGCATGCAGACGAGGATCTGCGAAAGGCCGTAGAGCCGGTACACGCCACGCCAGTCGAGGATCGCGAGCAGACTGCTGGTGAGCGGCCAGAACAAGGTCGAGGCGAAGCCACCGATCAAGGTGAGCTGGCTGATGGCGCGGCGCGCCTGGCTTCCGCGTGCCTGCGTCAACGCCGCGAAGGCGGCATCGTAGAAGACGGCGGTGGTGACGGCCTGCAAGGCCACCATCGCAAGGACGTACCCGACCATGCCGCGCGCCTCGGCCAGCGCCAGCAAAGCGAGACCGGCCAGCGCGGAGCCGGCGGTCATCACCAGTCGCGTGCCGTAGCGGTCGATCAGGCTGCCGGTGACGGGCGCGACCGCGCCACCGAGGAAGAGACCGACCGCGAAGCCGCCATAGGTCCATTCCGGCGCCCAGCCGAAGCTCGCGGTGATGCGGGGCGCCAGCACGGTGAAGGCGTAGTAGAGCGCGCCGTAGCCGAAGACCTGCGTCACACCGAGCGCAAGGATGAGCGACGGCCCGCCGGGCCGTCCGAACTTGGGCCAGGGCATGGCCGCCCCCTGTTCCGGTCAGACGACCTGGTTGCGCAACGCCGTCTCGCCTCGGCCGAGGCGATCGAGATTGTCGAGCAGGATATCGACCACATTGCCTTCATAGGCGCGGGTCTCGCCGGCGCTGTGCGGCGTGACGATGACCTGCGGCAGGCGCCAGAGCGGCGAGGCGGCCGGCAGCGGCTCCTCATGGACGCAGTCGAGCCCGGCACCCGCGATCCCGCCGTTGCCGAGGGCATCGAGCAGCGCCGCCTCGTCGACGACACGGCCGCGCGCGACATTGATCAGGAAGGCCGAAGGCTTCATCGCCGCGAGGATGCGGGCGTCGATCAACCCTTCGGTCTCTGGCGTCAGCGGGCAGGTCAGCGTGACGAAATCGGCTTGCGCGACCGTCTCGGCGAGCTTGTCGGGATGGACGACGGCCTCGACATGAGGCTGAGGCTCGGAGCTGCGCCGGACTCCGATGACGCGCATGTCGAAGGCGGCGGCGAGCTTCGCCAGCCGCAGCCCGATGCGGCCGAGCCCGACGACGACCAGCGTCTTGCCGCCAAGCTCGTCCTCACGCAGCGCACGGTCGCCGATCATCGGGCGCCAGTGCTGCTTCGCCTGGTTGTCGCGGGCGAAATGTATCTGACGCGTGAGCGCGAGGATCAGCGACATCGCATGCTCGGCGACCGCCCGTTCATTGCTGCCCTGCGCGCTTGCGAGGCGGATGCCGGCTGCCCCAATCGCCGCCTTGTCGAACTGGTCGGTGCCGGCGCTGATCGACTGGATGAAGCGCAGCTTCGGCAGGCGCGGCAGAAGGTCGTTACGCCAAAGGCCGGAGACGACGAGCACATCCGCCTCCGGCGCGCGCTCTCGCAATTCGTCGAGATTGCGGACCTCGAAACTTCCTGCCGCTCGTCCGCGCGTCGCGAACTCGTCACCCAGCTGGTAGGCGGCGTGGGCGAAGCCGATCGTCAGTTCACCTTCCGGCGGCAGGAATGCCATGCGTTTTCTCTCCCCGAATCCTTTTCGGTGGACGTTAGCTGGCGCGCCGGCTCCTGTCCCCGCATCCGCCGCATGCAAGCTTCACGCTGACGCCGATGCCTCCCGCGCATCGACGGTGAGCGCCGTCTGCAGGCGCGACCAGCCGGCGGCGTCGCCCGGCAGACCGAAGCGCAAACGATCCGGCGCGTTCTGGAAACGGCGGACATAGATGCCGTGTCGGCCGAGGCGCGTGAAGAGCGCCGCCGCCGCGGGCGTCTCGAGCAGGCGGAACAGGCTGGTGCCGCCGAGGATGCGGCCATGGGGCGCGAGCAACGCGTCGAGACGCGCGGCATCCCGTGCGCGCTCTCGGCCGGCGCTGACCAGCCATTCGGCATCCGCCAAAGCCTGGGCACCGACATGAAGGGCGGGGCCGGCGACCGACCAGGGGCCGAGTGCCGCCTTGAGCCGTGCCATCAGTTCGGCCGCGCCGATCGCGAAGCCGAGGCGCAGGCCGGCGAGTCCATAAGTCTTGCCGAAGGAGCGCAGCACGATCGCACCGGGCGGCAGTTCCGGCACGGTGCTGGTCTCGGGCGTGAAATCGGCGAAGGCTTCGTCGACGACCAGCAGACCGCCGCGCGCGGCGCAGAGCGCCGCCAGATCCGCGAGTTCTGCCCGCGACAGCGCGCGCCCATCGGGATTGTTCGGATTGACCACGACGATGGTCGCGGCCTCTTCCAGCGCGGCCGCCTCGGCGACCGCGAAGCCCGCCTTGCGCCAGGCATGGCCGTGCTCGGCATAGGTCGGCCCGAGGATGGCGACGGGCCCCGACGGCGCAAGGCGCGGCAGCAGCTCGATGAGGATCTGCGTGCCGGGCGCGGCGACGATGCCGACGTGATCCGGCACGCGGTAGGCCGCGCGTGCGGCGGCGATCAGCGCCGCCTCGTCATCGGCGCCGGGCAGGCGCGTCCACAGGCTTAACGGCAGCTCCGGAAGCGGATAGGGGATCGGATTGATCCCGGTGGAGAGATCGATCCAGGGTCCGGGCGCATCCGGAAAGAGCGCACGGGCTGTGGCGAGATCGCCGCCATGCCAGATGCTGTCCTCAGCCACGATTGCGCCCGCGCCCCGCATGAACCTCTCCGCCAGCCTGCCGCTACTCATGCTCGCCCTCGCGATCGAGGCGGCCTTCGGCTATCCCTCGCGCTTCTATGCCGCAATCGGCCATCCCGTCACCTGGATTGGCAAACTGATCGGCGTGCTCGACCGGGCTCTCAACCGCGAGGCTTCGTCCTTCGTCACGCGAAAGGTCATGGGCGTGCTGGCGCTGGCGCTGTTGCTCGCCGTCACCATCGCATTGTCCGCATTGGTCCAGCGTCTGTGCCTGTTCTTCGGGCCGCTCGGCCTCATCCCGCTCGCGCTGATCGCCTCGACTCTGATCGCACAGCGCAGCCTCTACGAGCATGTCGCCCGCGTCGCCGAAGGATTGGAACGCGAGGGGCTGGAAGGCGGCCGCCGAGCCGTCTCGATGATCGTCGGGCGTAATCCGCAGACGCTGGATGAAGCCGGGGTTGCGCGCGCGGCGATCGAAAGCCTCGGCGAGAATTTCTCGGACGGCATCGTTGCGCCCGCCTTCTGGCTTGGTGCGGGCGGCCTGCCTGGTATCGCCGCCTACAAGGCGATCAACACCGCCGATTCGATGATCGGCCACCGCACGCCGCGCCATCTCGCCTTCGGCTGGGCGGCGGCTCGGCTCGACGACCTCGTCAACCTGCCGGCTTCGCGGCTGACGGCGCTGCTGCTGGTCGCCTCGGCCGCGCTCGACCGGTCGGCCGATGCAGGCGGCGCCTGGCGAGCCCTGCGCCGCGATGCCGACAAGCATCGCTCGCCCAATGCCGGCTGGCCCGAAGCGGCGATGGCCGGGGCGCTGGGGCTCCGCCTCGCCGGGCCGCGCATCTATGGCAAAACCCGTGTCGAGGACCATTGGATGGGCGATGGCCGGGCCGAAGCGAACGCCGCCGACATCCGCCGGGCGCTCAGGCTCTACCGGCGCGCCTGCGGGTTGCTGTGGGGACTGGCGGCAGTGCTGGCGGCTATGACGCTGCTTTGACCTTCGCCCGCACGTCATTCTCGGGCGGAGCGAAGCGCAGACCCGAGAATCTCTGGACGAGAAGGCGCCGGGGCCTCCTTCGGCATGAGATGCTCGGGTCAAGCCCGAGCATGACGCCTAAGATGCGTCTCGGGTCGAAGTCTCAGTTCGGGTCCGGCACTGCCCGCCGCGCGATCGCCTGCAGATCGGCTCCCAGCGGCAGCGAGCCGAAATGGCCAGACCAGCCGCCCGCCAGACGCGAGGCGATGAAGGCATCGGACACCGCATGCGGCGCGTGGCGGATCAGCAGCGAGGCCGACAGCGCCAGCGCCATGCGCTCGACGAAGCGCCGCGCCAGATGCTCGTGGCGGAGAACGTCGACGAGATCGGTCTCCAGCTCGTTCAGGAACGCGTCGTAGCGTGGGTCGCTGCCGCGCGCCGCGCGCAATTCGTCGAGCAGCGCCGGCACGCAATCCGGATAGCGGCGGATCGAGCGGAGAACGTCGAGGCAGACGACGTTGCCGGTGCCCTCCCAGATGCCGTTGAGCGGCGCTTCGCGATAGAGCCGCGCCATCAGATGGTCCTCGATGAAGCCGTTGCCGCCATGGCATTCCAGCGCTTCGATCACCACTGGCGTGGCGCGCTTGCAGTTCCAGTATTTGGCGATCGGCGCGCCGATGCGGCCGATGAGTTTCTCCGCCTCGTTTTCGCCCTCGCGGTCGAGCGCATGGACGAAGCGGAAGGCGAGCCAGGCGGAGGCTTCGGCTTCGAGAGCGAGGTCGGCGATGACATTCGCCATGATCGGCTGGTCGATCAGAGCCTTCTGGAAGGCGCGGCGATGCGCGGTGTGGTGCGCCGCCTGCGCTACAGCATGGCGCATCAGCCCGGCCGAGCCGACGGCGAAATCGAGCCGCGTATAATGGTTCATTTCCAGCCCGGCGCGGATGCCATGGCCGGGCTCGCCGATCAGATGGGCGATGACGCCGCGGAATTCGACTTCCGAGGAGGCGTTCGACTTGTTGCCGCATTTGTCCTTGAGCCGCTGGATCTGCAGCCGGTTGCGCGAGCCGTCGGGCAGCCAGCCCGGCACGACGAAGCAGGAGACGCCCTCCTCCGTCCGGGCCAGCGTCAGGAACACGTCGGAATGCGGGACGGAGAAGAACCATTTATGGCCGGTGAGCGAATAGGTGCCGTCGGCATTGCGCGACGCCACGGTCTGGGTCTGGCGCAGATCCGAGCCGCCCTGCTTCTCGGTCATCGCCATGCCGACCGTGCCGCCGCGCTTCTGCGCGGCCGGCAGCGGGCGCCCGTCGTAGTCGGAGGAGGTGATCAGCCTGCCGAACTCGGCCCAGCGCGCGGGATCGCGCTGCAGGACGGGGATTGCCGAATAGGTCATGCCGAGCGGGCAGCAGATGCCGTTCTCGCCCTGGTTCCAGAGATAGGAGACGGCAGCACGCGCCACTTGCGCGCCGGCTCGCGGTCTGGTCCAGCACAGCGAATGGAACTCGTCGCGCATGGCGAGCCCCATCAGTTCGTGCCAGGCGGGATGGAACTCGATCTGGTCGACGCGTCGGCCCCAGCGATCATGCGTGCGCAGTTCCGGCAGGCTGCGATTGGCCTGCCGGGCAAGATCCTGCACGCGTTGCGAACCGACATGGCCTCCGACGACGCTCGCCTGCTCGCGGAACCAGCCGGCGCCGAAGGTGTCGAGGATGCGTCCGAGCGCCGGATCGGCGGCAAAGGTATCGTAATCCGCCAGCGCCGGGGCCTGGTTCAGCACCTCATGCGTGTCGTAACCGTAAGCGTCGAGCGTGGTCATGCGGACTGTCCTTCACGGGAAATCAGCGCTGCGAGGGAGAGATCTGCAAGCGCGGCGGCAATCTCGCGGCCGCGTTCCGAGGTGATCGGCCGTTCGGGCGAGAGCGGGCCGATCAGCGCCTCCATGAAGCCGCCGACGATCATCGCTGCCGCGGCATCGGGATCGACGGCACGGAAAGCGCCCTGCCCTTCGCCTTCCACGACGAGTGCGCGGAAGATGCCGGCGATCTCGCGGCGATAGTCGAGGCGCGTCGCGTCGACAGCCGGGTCGGCGGGCTCCGCAATCATCGACCATGCCAGGCGGCGATTGGCGAAGGCGCGACGGGCGAAGGCCTCGACCGCGGCGGTCAGCCGCTCAGCGACCGGGGCATCGCTTGCGGCGATCTCGCGCAGCACGGACAGTTCGCGAGAGGACACCGCCGCGACGATCTCGGCCATCAGCTCGGCCTTGGACGAGAAATAGGAATAGACGCTGCCGGTGGAGACGCCGCTGGCGGAGGCCACTGCGGCAATCGAGGTTTCGTGGAAGCCAACCTCCGAAACAATGCCGCGCGCGGCGGCGAGGATCGCCTCCCGCTTCCCGGCCTTGCGCGGCTGTCTCGGCGCCATATCAGGCATGAGCTTTCTCAAAATTGAACCTGAATTCAAATTCAAATTGAGAGCAAAACCGGCCGCCGTCAAGCCTGCCGGCCTCCACCCGTCTCAGGCCTCATCTGGATTGATTTTGTCTCAGGGAATTCGATCCCGGGGGCGCGAGGTTCAACCGGGGGGCGCGGCGCGAGACGCCAGGCACCAGCCAACGCGCGAAACTGCCCCGTTCCGGACGTCCGCAATGTCCGGGCCCGGCACCTGAAGGAAGCGGAACCCGGACGCTTGTCGATACTGAGACGCCTGCCCTTTCGGCCGTTGCGTCAAGGGCGGCGGCGATCGCCCGATCGGCAAGACGCCCCAGGGAAAAACGCCTTTCAGCAGAGCCGCGCTTGCTCGCGGAACTGGCGCGGCGTGACGCCCGTCATCCGGCGGAAAGCGCGGCTGAAATGCGCCGGATCGGTGTAGCCGGAGGAAAAGGCGACGTCGATGATCCTGCAATCGGTGTCGCGCAGCAGCCGGCTCGCATTCTCGTAGCGGACCGTGTCGAGGATGTCCGAATAGGACAGGCCGACATGGGCGAGCTTGCGCTGCAGCGTCCGCCTGCTGACGCCCGCGATCTCGGCGACGTCCGCCAGAGCGGTGGTTCCCTCGTCGAGATAGGCCGGCAGCATCAGCTTGAGCAGTTCGACGATGTCGTAGGGGGAAGGGCCGTCCTCATTGTCGCGCGGCGGTGCAAAGGCGGCGGGCATGCGGTTGGGGAGGCCGAGCAGCGCGATCGGCAGACTGATCCAGGCGGCATGCTGCCCCGACAGGAACCGCACATTCGGCCAGCAGGATCGCGTCGCCGGGCTCGGCGCATAGGACGATTCGAAAGCGATCGCCGTCGGCATCCAGTCGGCCCCGGCGAATTGCCGGATGATGTGGATCGGAAAGATGTTCTGGATCCATTGCGCGTATTTCAGATGCAGGTGCCCGGGCCCGGCGAGCCGGCTGCAGACCCGGACATGATCGGCGTGATGTTCGATCCACATGCTTAGGATGGTGTCTTCCCGCGCTGCCTCGTGGCAGGCGTGCCGGAGCGCGACGAGCAGCGTCGGAGAATGCGCGATCAGGGCCCGCGTCCTTTCTCTCATATGGGAGAAATGCAGCAGCTGGGCCGCGAGAAAGCCGAAATCCTCGATGCCCTGGCTTCTCTGGGCGGTCTCGACGAAGCGCAGCGCCGGCAGGAGCGGCAGGTAGAGATCGCTCTTTTCGGCCAGGGACGATGGCAGCCGCGACCTCTCCAGAAGCGTCTCCGTCGGAGCCCCGATATCGTCGAGGATGCTGACGAAGGGCAGCAGGAACTGGCCGCGCGTCAAAGGGATATCAGCCATCGGACCTCGCTGCGATCACCGGATCGACGCTTTTCACAGGGCCGAATGTCGGGGGATTCGCGACCGGCGGAGACGGAGCATAGCCGGTCCCGACTGGCGTGAAATGGCAAGACGGGCAGGCTGCCCATGCACGAAATGCGCGCAACGGAATTCGCAGGTTGATCGGGGCGATCGTGCCTGCAGCGCCCCTAAGCGCTCTCGCAGGCACGGGCGGCGCGAGGAGATCGCACTCGCGGGAGCGGCGCTCGCACGGCGGACAGGGCGCCCAATCCCTACGACGTGACGCAGCACGGGCCTGCGGTCGCGGCAACATACCGGTTCTGACCGGGCCTTCATGAGTTCAGCCATGTCGAAAGGAATG
This sequence comes from Allobosea sp. 05L423, assembly GCF_056397745.1. Classification (NCBI taxonomy): domain Bacteria; kingdom Pseudomonadati; phylum Pseudomonadota; class Alphaproteobacteria; order Hyphomicrobiales; family Alloboseaceae; genus Allobosea; species Allobosea sp. 05L423. The sequence goes on from NZ_JBFTOA010000021.1 coordinate 59,608, forward strand.
GGAATGTCGATGACCGGGACTGCTGCGAGGGCCGCCCATGTTTCTCTGCTGGCGCTATTCGCGTTCTGCGGACAGGCGTTCGCGCAGACGGGCGAAACGCAGACGAAGGTCACCGACCCGCATTTCAAGATTGCACCGGGCTATCTCAAGCGCACCGACCTGCCGGACAGCCTGGTCCTGCTCGGCCCGCCGCCCGAGGCGAATTCGGCTGCGCTGGCCCGGGACGAAGAAGCACGCAAGGCGACGCTCCCCTTGCGCAACACCGCGCGCTGGAAGCTCGCCTATACCGACGCCGATCTCGCCTTTCCGCAGGCCGCCGACAATTTCTCCTGCGCTATGGGGGTCAGGATCGACAGCAAGCAGACCCCGCGCCTCTACGCGATGATGCAGAAGATGCTGTCGGATTTCGGCCTCTCCACCTATGGCGTGAAGAACAAGTACAACCGGACCCGCCCCTTCGTGGTTCACAACGAAGCGACCTGCCGGGCTGATCAGGAGGCGATCCTGCGGGGTGACGGCTCCTACCCGTCCGGCCACACGGCCGCCGGCTGGGGCTGGGCTCTCGTCTTCGCGCAGATCAATCCCGAGCGCGCGGATGCGCTGCTCAAGCGCGGCATCGAATTCGGGCAGAGCCGCGTGATCTGCGACGCCCATTGGCAGAGCGATGTCGATGCGGGGCGCATCATGGGCGCGGCGACGGTTGCGCGGCTGCAAACCGACCCGGCTTTCCTCGCGGACCTCAAAGCCGCGAAAGCGGAAGTAAAGGCTGCGAAGGCGAAGCAGGTCACCCCGACGCCCGGCTGCGCTGCCGAGGCGGCAGCCTTGTCCGGGCAATAACGGGCCATCCCACCAAGCACCGGGCGCTCGCCTATGGCGAGGCTCAGCGATGAACACCGAAATGGGCAAGAGTGACCCAGCAAGTCAGTGTATAGACAACCGTTCCCACTGCGACGATCGCGATCTCAGCCATATCACGCTCCATCGATCCTCCAGCAACCAGATCCGGGCGAACGTCGTTCTGGGCTTTGATCTGTCGGCGCCGCCAGATAGTCGAAACCGCCGCCCAACCGATTGCAGCAGGATTGGCGGACGAACTTTGCTCGGATCATTTCGTGCATAGGCAGGTCACCCGGTCTTGCCATTTTACGCCAAACGCGCTGGCAACCTTTCATCCGCGTCGGACCGACCCGATCCAGCTACCACGGCGTCGGTCACTCGCGGATGCTTGCCCGGCATGAAGACGTGCGAGCAGACCGGGCAAAGCCCGAGCCGGCGAGCCGCAGCCTCGAAGCGGCTTGTTCCAATGCTCCGAAGAAGCTGAGCTTTCGGAACAGGTCGATTGCCGGCGTGCCGCCTTCTCGCTCCGAAGGTCCGCTTGCGGCCGGAAGGCCGTCGTCGGCTTGCCTCCCAGGTCGGCAGCTCGGCCGGCTCGATGTCCGAGAGCGCGCTGCGCCATTTCCCGACACCGCGCCTCTGCTCGACCGCGTCCATCGGCGCTTGATCCGGTCAAAGGCTGGCGACTGCGGCTCCGATCCGCCGACATGCTTCTTTCAGCGATTGCTCGGAAGCAGCGAAGGAAATCCGGACGTGTCCGTCCAGGCCGAAAGCGCTCCCTGGCACACTGGCCACCTCCCCCTGCTCCAGCAGGTAGGACGACATGTCAGCGTCATTTTCGATCCGCTTCCCTTGAGGTGTAGACCTCCCGATCAGGGCGGAGACGTCGACGAAGACGTAGAATGCGCCCTCGGGGCGAACGATCCGCAGGCCGGGCACGGCAACCAGCGCGGCCACGACCAGATCGCGGCGTTTTGCGTATTCCGCACCCGCCTTGCCTACGAAATCCTGCGGGCCGGTCAAAGCCGCCAGGGCTGCGGCCTGCGAGATCGACGAGGGGTTGCTCGAACTTTGCGACTGCAGCTTTCCGATCGCCTTGATGAGGCCTTCAGGACCGGCGGCATAGCCGATCCGCCACCCTGTCATCGCATAGGCCTTGGAGACGCCATTGACGATCAGCGTGCGGTCACGAAGCTCCGGGCATGCCTTGGCGAAGGATGTGAAACGACGCCCATCATAGAGAATGTGCTCGTAGATCTCGTCCGACATGACCAACACATTGGGGAAATCGGCGAGCACGCCGCCCAGCGCCTTGAGCTCCGCCTCATCGTAGATTGCGCCACTTGGGTTGGAAGGGGCGTTGAGGATGAGCCAACGCGTCTTCGGCGTGAGCGAGGCGCGCAGAACCTGCGGCGTGATCTTGAAGCCGGTCTCCGCGGTGCACGCGACGACCTTCGGCACGCCGCGCATCAGCAGAACCATGTCGGTGTAGGACACCCAATAGGGAGCCGGCACCAGGACTTCGTCGCCTTCTTCGAGCGTCACCATCAGCGCGTTGAAGATGATCTGCTTGGCCCCGTTCGCGACCGAGATCTCCGTTGGCTTGTAGTCGAGCCCGTTTTCGCGGGCGAACTTTTCGGCAATCGCCTTCTTGAGCTCTGGCGTCCCGTCCGCGGCGGTGTATCGCGTCTGCCCGGCGCGCGCCGCGGCGTAGGCAGCTTCGATGATGTGGTCCGGCGTGTTGAAGTCCGGCTCACCGAGACTCAAATCGATGACCGGGCGCCCCTCGGCCGTCATTTTTCGGGCCTGGAGCGAGATCGCCATCGAGGGCGATGGCTTCACCTGCCGAATGATGCTGTTTTCGTAGTTCATCGTCGAATGTCCTGCGAGCGGCATTCAGGCGGTTACGTAGTCGAGGCGACGATCGCGAGAGCTGGCCTCAGCCTCGCGCTCGGACGGACGGCCATAGCCGCCACCGCCGGGCAATTCGAGCACGAGGCGGCGTCCCGCCGGCACGTGCTGGCGCCCCTTGGCTCGCAATACCGTGCCGTCGTCGAGATGAACGGAACCCGGTGCGCCGTTCTCGCCCCCCTCGCGGCCGCGCGGAGGATGTTCGATGCGGTCGAACATGGCATTGAACGAAATCTCATGGCCCGGCTTGGGAGCGATCTCGACCACCTGTCCCAGGCCACCACGATAACGGCCATTGCCGCCCGAGCCGTCCCGCAGTTCCTTGCGCCAGAACACGACCGGTCCGACATGCTCGGTGGCTTCGATCGACATGGAGTGCACGCCGCTCGGGAAAGCCGTGGCAGAAAGACCGTCGAGTGCCGGGCGAGCGCCCGCGCCTCCGGAGTTGAAGAGCAGCACTTCGGCACGCTGACCGCCGTCGGCGGGGGCATTCGCGCCCTTCAGCGGACGGACGCTGACATGCAGGTTCCAGAGCGCGCCGGAGCCTTCGGCGGGGACGGTGCCGGGCAACATCTTGTGCACGGCGCCCAGGACCGCATCCGGGACCAGATGGCCGAGGACGTGGCGAACGGCCACCGGAGCCGGGCGCTGCGCATTGAGGATGCAGTCGACCGGAGCCGCGACCTTGAAAGGCAGCAGCGATGCGTAGTTGTTCGGAATCTCGGGCGCCAGCGAACACTTCAGGGCGTAGCAGGCATAGGCGGCCGAGTAGATGACCGGGCAGTTGATGCCGAGCGGGCTCGGAGCCGATGTGCCGGCGAAATCCACCAGGATGTGATCGGAGGCGACATCCATGCGGACCGCGATATCGATGGGGGAACCGTAGCCATCGACCCGCATGACATTGTCGTAGCTGCCGTGCGGGAGCGCCGCGAGGCGTTCGAGGGTTGCCTGCAGACTCCGTTCGAAGATGAACTCGCTCAACCCTTCGAGATCGATGAGCTTGAACTCGTCCATCATGTCCATGAGACGGCGATGGCCGATCTCGTTGCAGGCCGCGAGCGAATAGACGTCGCCGACGACCTGGTGCGCCTCACGAACGTTGTTGCGCAGGATGTTGACGAGATCCTTGTTCACCGTGCCACGCTCGGCGAACTTCATGATCGGGATGAAGATGCCCTCTTCGTACACCTCGTTGGCGTCGGGGCCGAAGCCACGGCCGCCGACATCGACCACATGGGCGGTACAGGCGAAGAAGCCGATCAGCGAACCGTTGCGGAACGAGGGCGAGACGACCGTGAAATCATGCAGGTGCCCTGTGCCCTTCCACGGATCGTTGGTGATGTATACGTCGCCCTCGAAGATGTTCTCGCGGCCGATGTCGTTGATGAAGTGCCCGACGGCCTCGGCCATCGCATTCACGTGGCCGGGCGTGCCGGTCACTGCCTGGGCGATCATCTGACCGGCCTGATTGAAAACACCCGCCGAAAGGTCGCCGGATTCACGCACCGAGGTCGAGAAGGCGGTGCGGATCAAGGTGACGGCCTGCTCCTCGACGACGGAGATCAGGCGGTTCCACATGATCTGCATGTGGACGTTGGAAAGCGCGTTGTTGCTCATGCCGATCTCCCTCAGACGGTGCGCTTATTGCGCAGGAGCAGGCAGCCATCGGCCTGCATGATCGCCTCGCGGCTGGCTGTGACGATGGTGGAGGTTTCGCGCTCGGTGATGACGGCCGGACCCGAGACCAGATCTCCGGTCTTCATGTCGGCTCTCGCTACGATGCCGGCCTCGAGGAATGCTGCGATCTGACTGTCGAAGATCGGGCGCTTGGCCGGCGCGGCGATCGTCCTCGGCTCGCTGGCCCAGGCGACGTGGTCCACCGGCGGAACCTCGGAGGTGGCGCGCAGCGACCAGCTGACGATCTCGACATCGAGACCGTCGATGAGGCGCCCGAAGAAGCGCTCATACGCCTCATCGAACAGGCCACGGAAATGCGCTCCGTCTGCCTGGGCGTAGTCGCGAACCTCGACCGTGACCGGAACCTCCCAGCCTTGACCGACGTAGCGCATGTAAGCCGTGCATTCGAGCGTCGGCACCGCATCGGGCGCACCGCTGCGGACGAAGGACGTCGCCTCCTCGGAAAGCTCGCGAATGAGCGTGTTGACCGATTGAGCATCGAAGCGGTTCAGACGGAGATAGGCGCTGCGCACCGACTCGAAACCGAAGGGAGCGCGCAGGAAGCCGATAGCGGATCCGACGCCGGCACCGGGCGGAATGATCAGTTCATCGACGCCGAGTTTCTCGCAGAGACGTGCAGCGTGGATGGGCGCCGCGCCGCCGAAGGCGATCATGGTGAATTCGGCCAGCTCCTTGCCGTTCTCCACGGCGTGCATGCGTGCCGCATTGCTCATGTTCTCGTCGACGACTTCGCTGAGGCCGAAAGCGGCGGTCGCGGTGTCGATCGACAGCTTGCCGGAAATCTCGCGATCGAGCGCGCTCTGCGACGCCTCGGTCGAGAGCTTGATGGCACCGCCAGCAAACTCGTTCGGATCGAGGCGGCCGAGAACCAGGTCGCCATCCGTGACGGTCGGCCGGTCGCCGCCGCGGCCGTAGCAGGCGGGCCCGGGCTCGGAACCGGCGCTATGGGGGCCGACCCGGATCTGCCGCATGGAGTCGACGCTTGCGATCGAGCCGCCGCCGGCTCCGATTTCGACCATTTCGATCACGGGGATCGAAATCGGCATGCCCGAGCCCTTCTTGAAGCGATAGGTCCGGGCGACCTCGAAGGTCTTCGCGGTCTTGGGAACCTGTCCCTCGATCAGGCAGATTTTCGCGGTCGTGCCGCCCATGTCGTAGGACAGGACCTTGTCGAGGCCGTAGCGCGCGGCAATGTGCGCGGCAAAGATCGCGCCGCCGGCCGGGCCAGACTCGAGCAGACGGACCGGAAACTCGATCGCGCTTTCGACGCTGATGATGCCGCCGCCCGAGTGGATCATGAAGACCGGGCAGGTGAGCCCTTCGTCGCGCAGGCGGCCGACGAGCCGGTTGAGATAGGAAGCCATCAGCGGCTTCACATAGGCGTTGGCGCAGACCGTATTGAAGCGCTGGAACTCCCGCATCTGCGGCGAGACTTCCGAGGAGATCGAGACGGCGACATTGGGCAGGCGAGCGAGAAGCCGGTCGCGCACTTGCCTCTCGTGGCGGCCGTCGATGTAGGAGTGGATCAAGCCGACGGCGACGCTTTCGAAGCCGCCGGCCGCGATGCGGTCACAGAGCGCGTCGAGTTCAGCGTCGTCGATAGCCTTCAGCACGGTGCCCTCGGCCGAAATCCGTTCGTCGAGAACGAAGCGCTCATCGCGTGGCACCAACGGGGCAGGAAGCACGATATTGAGGTCATACTGCTCGAACCGGCTTTCGGTCCGCATCTCGATGACGTCTCGAAAGCCTTTGGTCGTGATGAAGGCCGTGCGGGCGCCGCGCCGCTCGATCAGGGCATTGGTGGCCAGGGTCGTGCCGTGGATGACGGTATCGACCTGATCCAAAGAGACATTGGCCAGCTCCGCCACCTGGCGGATGCCGTCAACGATCGCCTGCTCCGGGAAGGCGTAGTTGGTCAGGACCTTGGTGGAAAACAAAGCCGCGCCCACTTCCATGGCGACGTCCGTGAAGGTTCCGCCGATATCGACGCCGACCCTGATCTGCTTGCCGTCTGTCGTCATGTCCGTGCACTCGTTCTGGAACACTTGTTCGGGGCGCAATTATCCGGTCCCGGGCCATTTCGGCCCGGGCGGGAAACAGCGATCTGGAGGAAGGCGCGGCGAAACCGCTCCTCGTTATTGACCGGTGAAGTTCACACCGGGAAGAGAGGTCGGCAGCGTCGGCCGATCGGCGCCGATCCACTTCTTGTAGAGCGCATCGAGCGTGCCATCGGCGGTCCGGCGCTTCACGAAGTCGTTCAGCCAGTCGAGCATCTGCTTGTCGCCCTGGCGGACCGCCATGCCCTGGTAATTGTCCGCGACCTTGAACTTCCGCTCGTACTTGCCATCGTTACCCGTGCTCTTGATGACGAGCCCGTAGGTCACGCTGCCCAGGATGGCGTCGACCTGGCCGGCGAGAAGCGCCTGGACCGTCGATGCATCGTCGTCGAAGCGGCGGATCTGCGTGCCGGCCGGAGCAGCCTTGACGAGGATCGGATCGAACACGCTGCCGCGATTGACGCCGATGACGTATTTGCCGAGGTCTTCATTGCCTTTGATCGGCGCGTCCTTCTTCGCCCACAGGGTGATGTCGTTGGCCGAATAAGGCAGCACGAACTGAATGACCTTGGCGCGTTCCTCGGTGATCGTCATCGACGGGACGAGGATGTCAGCAGTGCCGCTGGTGAGCAGCGGAATGCGATTCTGGCCGGTGATGCGGGCGAACTCGGGCTTGACGCCCAGCTCCTTGGCGATCAGCTCCGAGATCTCGATATCGAAGCCCTCGTTCTTGCCCGCGGCGTTGATGAAGCCCCAGGGAAACTGGTCCATCTGCACGCCGATGACGATCTTGCCCTTGGCCTTGATCTCATCGGGTGTGATCGCCTTCGCGGGAGCAATTCCCAGCGTCAGCGCCGCGACTGCGCCGCCTGCCAGAGCAAGCACTTCCGCGCGCGTAAAACCGAACTTCTTCATCGCTTTTCCCCTCGTTGTTCAGCCGGGCCGACCCCGGCGGATCTTGCGTTACCGACCGGCGTGAAGCCGCTTCTCGATCCGAGCGCTAGCGAGCGTCAGCGGGAAGCAAATCAGGAAGTAGATCAGCGCGACCGCGGCGTAGGTTTGCAGCGGCTGAAAGGTGATGTTCGCCATGAGCTGGCCCGAGCGTGTGAGCTCGGTCAGGCCGACGAGAGCCGCCAGCGCGGTGCCCTTGATCAGATTGACCAGGAAGCCCACCGTGGCCGGCATCGCGATCCGGAACGCTTGCGGGAGCACGATATCGACCATTCGCGAGGCGTAGCCGATGCCGAGAGCATTCGCCGCCTCGGTCTGCCCCTTCGGCACGGCCTCGATGCTGCCGCGCCAGATTTCACCGAGGAACGCGCTCGTGTGCAGCGAAAAGCCGACGATGAGCGCGCCCCAGATACCCAATGAAAGCCCTGCCAGTTGCAGGCCGAAGTAGAAGAAGAACAGCTGCACCAGCAGCGGCGTGCCCTGGAAAACCTGGATGTAGACGGTCGTTACGCGCCTCAGCCACGGAGAATTGCTCGTCCGGGCGAGCGCCACACCAAGCCCTGCGATGCCTCCGACCACAAAAGAGACGAGCGACAGCAGAATGGTCCACTGCGCGTGGGAGAGGACAAAAAGGAATTCGTTGAAGCCGAACGGGCGGATCATTCGAGCCTCACTTCACCGGGTAGGAAAAATAGACGCGGCCGATCCCCTGCAGGACAAGCGACAGCAGCTGGGAGAGCGCGAGATAGATCGCGCCGACGACGAAATAGACTTCCGTGGAGCGAAAAGTCTGAGCGTCGATGGTCTGAGCCGCGTAGGTGAGGTCCTCGGCCGAGATCGAAGCCACGATGCTCGATGTAAGCATCAACAGGATGAACTGGCTGCACAATGCCGGGTAGACCGCCCGAACCGCCGGCCGAAAGATAACGAAACGAAAGATGTCGATGCGGCTCAGTCCGAGGGCGCGCCCCGCCTCGAACTGTCCTTTGTGAATGGAATCGAGACCGCCGCGGATGATCTCGGCTGTGTAGGCCGCACAGTTGAGCGACAATGCCAGGATCGCGGCCTGCTCGGTTCCCAGGCGATACCCCAGCGCTGGCAGGCCGAAGAAGATGAAGAACACCTGGACCAGGAACGGGGTGTTTCGAACGATCTCGATGTAGCCAAGGGCGAATGCCTTCAACGCCGCCCAGTCGGCTGCGCGCAGCAGCATCAGGCCGATGCCCATGACCAGACCCAGCACGATCGATATCGCCGAGATCTTCAGCGTGCTGAATGTGCCGTTCAGGAGCTCTGGCCAGGCCGCGAGGACGGGGCCGAAGTCGATCGCATATTTCATGGGAGAGGTTCGGCCATATCTCTGCTTGGACTGAGCGGGACCGCGCAGCGCGGTGTGCGGTTCGGAAAGCGCTAGTGGTTCAGGATCTGGCCGAGGAATGCGCGGGTGCGTTCGTGCTTGGGAGAATCAAAGAATTCCCCTGGCGGAGCGCTCTCGATGATCCGCCCCTGATCCATGAAGACGACGCGATGAGCGACGGCCCTGGCGAAGCCCATCTCATGCGTGACGCAGATCATGGTGATCCCGTCATCGGCCAGAGAGATCATCGTATCGAGCACCTCCTTGACCATCTCCGGGTCGAGGGCAGATGTCGGCTCGTCAAAAAGCATGATGTCCGGCCCCAGGCAGAGCGCGCGCGCAATGGCAACGCGTTGCTGCTGCCCGCCGGAGAGCTGGGCGGGATACTTGGCAGCCTGTTCGGCGATCCGGACGCGCTCCAGATACTGCATGGCGCGGGCCTTGGCGTCGGCCGGACTGGTTTTCCGAACGCGACGCTGCGCCAGAGTGCAATTCTCCAGAACCGTGAGATGGGGAAACAAATTGAACTGCTGGAAGACCATCCCGACATTGCGCCGAATCTGATCGACGTTGGATCCGTCCCGGCCGAGCTCGATACCGCCAACGCGGATAGAACCTGCCTGGGTGCCTTCGAGATGGTTGATGCAGCGGATCAGTGTCGACTTTCCCGAACCGGACGGACCGCAGAGGACGATGTGCTCGCCGCGGGCCACCGACAGGTCGATCTGGGTCAGAACCTGATGACTGCCGAACCACTTGTCGACGCCGGCCATTTCGATTGCCATGTCGGTCATGGTTGAACGCCTCCCTCTTTGCGCCGGCCTTTGAAATGCCTTGGCGCGATCGCTGAGCTCGGGCGGCCTCCGCCGGGCGGCAGCCGTCGCCCGATCACTGCTAGCGACGCTCATGTCGTATGACAAGTTGGAGGATCTTGTCAAATGACTAAATAAACATCAGACAAGATATATTCTGATCGCCTATCATGCAGCGAGCCGACAGGATTGGCTGGCAGGATTCGAGGGTAAAATGTCGGGGCGACGCGAAGCGGCTGCGGATACAAGGCGGGGGAGCAGCACGCTTGCATCCTCGGTAAGCCAAGCCCTCCGCGAGGCCATTCGGTCAGGCCGGTATCGGCCGGGCGAAAAGCTCCCGAGCGAAGCCAAATTGACGGTCGAGCACAATGTCAGCCGCACCGTCATTCGGGAGGCGATCTCCGCGTTGCGCGCGGACGGCCTCGTGGATCCCAGGCAAGGGGCCGGCGTCTTCGTCCTGGAGCCGCTCTCCGCTCCCGTCCTGCCATTCCAGAATGTCGATAATGCCCGCATTTCCTCGGTCATCGAGCTGCTGGAGCTCCGCGCACCCGTCGAAATGGAGGCCGCAGCGCTCGCTGCTCAGCGACGCTCTCCAGCGCAGGAGGAGGCGATCATTGAGCGGCATCACGCCATCATCGCCTGCATCCAGAACCAGCAGCCGACAATCGAGGCGGATTTCGATCTCCATCTCGCCATTGCCGAAGCGACCAACAACCCTCGCTTTGTCGAATTTCTGCGGATCATGGGGGAGGGAATGATCCCGCGCTCGGCCCTGCGGGAACCGAACTCCGAACGGACCAGCAGCGAGTACCTCCAGCGCCTCGTCGAGGAGCACGGGCGAATCGTGGCAGCGATTTCGAACGGCGATGTCGAGGACGCCCGCGAGGCAATGCGGGTCCACCTCAACGGAAGTCAGCAGCGGTATCGGAAACTTCTCAGACAGTTATAAGATTTATCATACAAGTTGTTGACTGACGCTCTCAGCCCCAGTACGGATGAGCCAGATCCAATCCATCGATCGGCTGAGGGCTGCGATATGAATCCAATCGAATTGAAGTCGGCGCTGGGCGCAGGACTGCTTTCTTTCCCTGTGACCGCCTTCGATGCTTCGGGGGATTTCGCCGCCGAGCCCTATCGCCGCCATGTCGAGTGGCTCTCCGGCTTCGAGGCGGCGGCACTGTTTGCGGCCGGTGGCACGGGCGAATTCTTCTCGCTCGCTCCCTCGGAAATCCCGTCGATCGTATCGGCGGCGAAGGAAGCTGCGGGTAAGACCCCCATCGTCGCAGGTTGCGGCTATGGGACGCGCATCGCGGTGGATATCGCCCGCTCAGCGGAAAAGGCCGGCGCCGACGGCATCCTGCTGCTGCCGCACTACCTGATCGATGCACCGCAAGCCGGTCTTTACGCGCATGTGAAGGCCGTCTGCGACAGCATCGGAATTGGCGTGATGGTCTATAATCGCGACAACTCGATCCTGCACCCGGATACGATCGCCCGGCTCGCGGAAGCCTGCCCGAACCTGATCGGCTTCAAGGATGGGTCGGGCGATATCGGCCTGGTGCGCCAGATCACTGCGACACTTGGGGATCGGCTGACCTATCTCGGTGGCATGCCGACCGCGGAGCTCTTCGCCGAAGCTTACCTGGGCGCGGGCTTTACCACCTACTCGTCGGCGGTGTTCAATTTCGTCCCCGCCTTGGCCGTGGAATTTTACAAGGCACTGCGAGGCGGCAACCGCGCGCGGTGCGAGGAGATCCTGCGCGATTTCTTCTACCCGTTCATGGCGCTGCGCAGCCGCAACAAGGGCTATGCGGTCTCGGCGATCAAGGCTGGCGTTCGTCAGAAGGGGTTTGAAGCTGGTCCAGTTCGGCCGCCGCTCGTCGACCTCACGCCGGAAGAAGAAAAGATCCTGGCGGAGCTCATCGCCAAGTCGGAGTGAGGCCAGACGATCATTCCGAAGCAGAGCGGGCTGCTGCGCGGCCCGCTCTTGCGTCTCGAGGGGCGCGGACGTGTGGGCTCGACAGCATGGGTAGGCTCATTAATCCGAGCAACTGAATCGATATATTACAGGGGAATATTGATGAAGAAGTTCGCAGGCGCGACTCTGCTCGCAGCTATCGGCCTCATGACTGCTGCAAGCACTGTCTCCGCGCAGACCATTTTGGGACAGGTCAAGCAGCGCGGTGCTCTCAATTGTGGTGTTCATACCGGCCTTGCCGGCTTTGGTGTCCCGGACGCGCAAGGAAACTGGACAGGGCTCGACGTCGATTATTGCCGTGCCATTGCCTCGGCGATCTTCAACGATCCGAGCAAGGTCAGATACATCCCCCTCGTATCGAAGGATCGCTTCACGGTGGTCCAATCGGGCGAAGTCGATGTGCTGATCCGCAACACGACCTGGACGATGTCTCGCGACGCTTCGCTCGGCGTGCTTTTCACCGGCGTCAACTACTATGATGGCCAGAGCTTTATGGTTCGCAAGAAGCTCGGCGTGAACTCCGCGCTCCAGCTCTCCGGCGCATCCGTCTGCACGCTGCAAGGCACCACAAGCGAGCTCAACGTCGCCGACTATTTCCGGGCAAACAATCTGAAGTATGAGGTCGTCTCGTTCGCCGGCTCGGACGAGGCGATGACTGCTTACGAGGCGGGTCGTTGCGACGCGATCACGAACGATGCGTCGAGTCTCTATTCAATCCGTCTAAAGCTGGCTGCTCCGGATGAGCACCTCGTGCTCCCGGAGATCATCTCGAAAGAGCCGCTTGGTCCGGCCGTCCGCAGCAGCGATCCGCAATGGTTTAATCTCGTGAAGTGGACACACTTCGCGATGCTGAACGCCGAAGAGCTTGGCGTCACGCAGGCAAACGTCGATCAGCAGCTCAAGTCGGACAATCCGGAGGTCAAGCGTTTGCTAGGGGCCGAGGGCAAGTTTGGCGAGCAGATTGGTCTGACGCCTGACTGGGTTGCGCGTATCGTCAAGCATGTCGGCAACTACGGAGAGTCCTTCGAGCGGAACTTCGGACAGGGCTCCCCCCTCAAGATCGTCCGCGGTCAGAACGGCCTTTGGTCAAAGGGCGGCCTGCAATACGCTCCGCCGGTCCGCTAAGCGAATAGCCAAGGAATGCGCCCAACCGGCGGGCGCCAGCAAAACGGCGCAGGGCCTCGGTGGCGGCCCCGCGATCAGCTACAGGCCCTCTTCGGCATGATCGGCGATTGCTTGCAGATTGGCCAACGGCCAGGGTGCCGCCGGATTTCATTACATGCCTCGAACTTGAAAGCAGGCTGACTTCGTCAGTCTCTCCACTACGGCACTAGCGAGTACATAGCCATGGCTGAATTCTTCAAGAACCTGATCGCCGGCGAGTGGGCCGGCGGGGCCAATGCCTCGCGCAACATCAATCCCTCCAACACCAACGACGTGGTCGGCGAATACGTCCAGGGCTCGGTCGAGGACCTCAACAGCGCCGTGGCCGCCGCCAAGGCCGCGT
>NZ_JBFTOA010000022.1:0-60971 GCF_056397745.1 Allobosea sp. 05L423
GCAGGCGGCCTCCAGACGGCGGAGGGCGTTGAATCGGGACCGAGCATCGAGCGAAGGATAGACCGACTGTGCGCTTGGTACCATGATTTTTAAGTCAAAGCGCACACTGCGTCGAAAACGAATAATGACCGATAATCTTGCATTATCGGGCGTAAAAACGACGCGCCTCGGAACTTCAATTTTTCGGCGATAATGGGCGGAATGAGCGGATGGTCGGGCAGCGCGGCCGGACTAGGCAGCGGCAGGTGGCCGATTTCGGCAGCGCGTACCTCCGTGGCTACTCGTCCCTTAAAGCACAGTGCAATGGGCTACGACAGGGCCGGCGCATCGCTCGCGCAAAGGCCCAAGGAAGCCCGTAGGCGGCCATTAGGACTTTGCTAACCCTCGCCCTGGAATTCGGAGTAAAGCCGCCTCATTGGGCAACTGACGAGGTCGTTTTTTCGGCCCGCACGAACTACGCGCCGAACAGGCGGCGATCCCAGTAGACGGGCTCATGTAGACTCGCCTGGATCATCCGGAATTCGGGATGCGTCGGATTGATGAGGATGTTTCGGTCGAGGCGTGCGACGACGCTCGGGACAAGGAGGATGGCGCTGCGCTTATCCGCAAACCAGCGTTCCCCAAATGCCTTGCTTACTGTCGCAGGCATCTCGTCCCATCGGGGGAGCGCCGCCGACGAGAAGGTCTCGTAGCTCAGCCCCTTCGGAAAGGTGATCTGGACGAAGTGCTGGTTCGGCGGCAGACGCCCACTGCCATGCACCAACTTCTCGAGCAGTGCCGTCGAGAAATGCTCGCTGGTATAGATCAGCGGGCTCCCCGTCGTATTCCAGCGCCCAGGCGCAATGGTGGATCCGGTCGCATCGAAAATGGGGTAAGTGCCTGTCGGGTCTCCGATCCGAAAGCCCGACAGGGTGCGGTCGAGAATCTGCGCGGTCACGCAGCGGTGCCATATTTCAGGCGACCGAGAACGTCGAGGACGAGCTCGGAGCCGAACTCACTATGAATGACCACCTCGATCGGACGCCGATCTTCCAGCATCGGGTGCGGCCTGAATAGGAAGTCCCGTGCATCGTCCTCATTCTGCCAGACATCGAGCGCGAGGCCCCAGACGCGCGCGACCCGCGCCAGGCGAATCCCCTCGTCCGATGAGAGGCGATGCGCGCTTTTGCGCCGTTCGTAGGTGGCCTTTGGGATGAGCCTGTACTTGAACTGGGCATCGCTGGGCGCGATAAGCCGCGCCACACGCTCAAGCGAGCCAAACGGCAGACCATCTTCGATCCGGGAGATCAACCCGAAGGGGGAACGGGCCGCAGCCTCCTTAGCGGGAAGACCGAGCACGTCGGCAATATCTGCGAATGCTAGCATCATAGCCTCCATACCACTTGATACCGGATATAGTCTCAATTGAGGCCATCGACAAGGTTCGAGCCCGAACAGTCGCCAGCGCCGTCCTTCCCCCAAAGATACCGCGGCCGGGCGCTGCTAGACCGAGTAGAGATGCCCTTGTTGTGGTTGCCCGCGATCTGCGCGCACAGGGACAGGCTGTATCCCGAGAAGCTTACGTTAGACTTTCCCGACTCCGAAGGGTTGCCGCCACCAATGGCCTCGGCGCCAGTGCGGCGCAACTTCACGACCCGACGGGACGTTTTCGTCACTGGTCGTGAGAGATGAGGAGGCTGTCGCCTTCAAGAAGCTCAAAGTCCTCAGGGCGAAATAGCCGCTCGCATTCAGACGCAGTGCGCTTCTTCTCCAAGCGCGTGCTCGGGGCAGGCCATGGCCACCACGGGGCCGTCGAGTTCGCGGACGCAGGCTTCGCGATCGTGCGCGCGAGCGCGAGGTGCTGCCCCTCGCTATAGCCGTCGGGGATCTCGTGGGGATCGGTTGAGGCCTTCCACGGGCACTTTTCGCATTGCCGCAGCCGGCGGAGCTTCCGCGTCATGATGATAGGCGGTCCTTCGAATGGGCCCGAAACTACAGCAGAATCGGCGTGGATAGATCCTTGGGGATTCCGTTCCCACCGGTTGTCAGGCAAAAGGGGTGGCCGAGTGCTTCGCGCCGCGTGATCGCCGGATGGATGGCAACGAACTCACCGTGACAGCCCCCCTCCCCTGCCAGCAGCTCCGCGAGCGCGTTCTGCGCGGCATCGCTTTCGATCCGCTCTTCACGGTCCTCGCCGCGATATGGGCGAAACACAATCCGCGGCATGTCCACTCCTTGCTCGGGAATTTGCTGAGGCATTCTTCGTCACCTATCCCCGCCTCTTCGCCGAACGCCTATGCCCGTTGTTTTTCTCGCCTTCTGGTGCCGATCAGCGCCATGAGCATCGGTCCGACCGAGAATTCCCCGCTTTCTGCCCGCCGGGTGAGTGCGCGGAGATAACCGCCGGCACTGGAAACGCTCTCGCCCTTTTGCAAAATGCTGGCGATGACAATTGCGGCGTCGATCTCGCCCATCACGCTTTGAGCTTCGAGCCAGGCGCTCGGGCTGATCCCCAACATGGGCCTCACCAGTGTAGCGGCCGCCTGGAAGTCGCGCCAATTCGCGACGCCACCCTTGCTGTAGTCGATAATGTCGGGGCAAGCGTCGAGAACCATCCCAAGCGGGAACGCCCGATCCGGCATCCGCGCCGGTTCGGAAGAAATCCCATCCCCTGCCCCCCAGCTCTCTGGAGAGCGTGGTTCAAGATCAATGAAAGAGTCTGGATTTGAATTTTGTATGTGACGCTCAGTTTGAGACTCATTGGTGCTAAGATTTTGCGTTTTTACGTGATCTTCCAGTAGGTTGAGGATCTCGTCCGCAAGGAGGCCCAGCTCCACGGCAATCGGCTCGAGCACTTGGCGCGTTGCGGAGCGTGAAATCCGTCCGACGATGCTCTGATAAAGCTCATGGAGCTCGGCCCAATCCGCAGGGCCGGCACCTCGGCGCCGCGTTGGAACGCCCTCCTCCATCCCGGTTGCGATCATCTTGCAGATGTCTCGCCGACAGATCGTGATCCGCTCTCGCACGAGCTTCAGCGCTCGGTCCTCGGCACGGACCTCATCGGCCAGTCGCTCAAATTCCTCGACCCGCGTGACGAGTGGCGCCAGGTCGAAACCAAACGCGAGCTCGATGTCACCCGCGCGATCCTTCCGCGCATAGCGCTTACCATTCGGACTGTCGCGTCGGATGATGAGGCCAGCCTCAACGAGCGCGCCCAGATGCCGCCGTAGCGTCGCCGGCGCCATCCCGTGAGCCCGCAGGCAGAGCTGCTGGTTCGAAGGGAAGACGATGAGGCCCTCTCCCGTAAGGACGGACTCGGGGTGGAAAGTTAGGAGCGCATCCAGAACGGCCAGAGCGCGTTCAGAGACGCCTAGCAATTCCTTCGCGGTGCAGATGGCGCGAAAGGCCTCCCATTTATGAACCGCTTTCTCGGGCGGGCGTGCTTTTGCTTCGGCCTGGCTTGCCACAAGTGCAAGCGTCAGCGGCCGCCGCCCAAAGGGCGTCGTCGAGAGTCGAGTTTCCATGTCCCTTGCCCTATTCAGGCAAAAGAAAGCCGCTCGCCGAATGGCGCAAATCTCTCACGAGACTCTTGACGGTGATTCGAGGAAGTGCGATTCTCGGTTTGCTTAAGACAGAGAGCGCTCTCGGAACAGCCGTTTCGGGGGCGTTTTCTTTTGCGGTCAGTCTCCTTGATTGCGATCTTTCGTCTCCCTGAAGTCGCGATAGAGCTTCTCCAGGTTGCTCGAAATGAAATTGCCGAACTCGCCCGCATCCTTAGACTTGAGGGAGAGGCTGAACGTTCGGCCCGTGTTCTTGAAGTTCGCGGCGACACGATTGTCAGGGGGCGTCCATTGGCCTTCTGCGGCCCTCGCCTTTTTGGGCGCCCTGTGCGCCTTCTTGAGCCGATCGACGAGGAAGTTGAACCTGTCAGCGATCGGCGTCTGATCGAACTCGGCGGAATTAACGATAGCGATCGCTGTTTCACGCTTTGTCGGATGGGCGATCAGCTGCTTTAGGTCCTCCCAGCGCGGCCGACCGATGCCTCTGGCAGCCCCGAGCGCTTCGAGAACAACATGCGGAATCATCTCAATGAGCGTGAGCATCCTCGCGACAACGGTGTCATCAACGCTGACGGCAGCCATAATGATCGCCCTATCATGCCCAAGTTTGCGCAGGCTGTCTGCGAAGCGCGCCTTCTCGATGTAGGACAGGTTGGCCCGCCGCGCGTTCTCTTGGCCCTGAGCGACAATGTGCGCGACATCGTCCAAGGAACGGATGACGGCTCTGACGCGTTTTCCGAGTTCCTTCGCAACACGATGGCGGCGGTGGCCGAAGACGATCATGTGCCGGCCGGCAACCTCAGGATGGGGGCGCACCAGGATCGGCTGAAGCTGCCCCTGCTTCGCAATTCCCTCTTTGAGAAGAGCGAAAGCCTCCTCATCGTCGTGGACGCGATCTGCGACGAATGAACTGTCAACGAGATCGGGGTCCAGCTCAACGACGACTTCTCCGTCGGCGATGAGCCTCACCTTATCTGCCATCTCCTCGATTGACTGCTTCATGGCGCGAGACGCCCCGCGGTTCGCGTACAGTGCCCGCGCCTCCTGGATTGGAGACAGAGGCCCCGAAACGCCTTCGGCCGGGGCCTCGATCGCCCTCATTAGCAGACCTTTACGCGCCATTTTTGCCCGTAGCTCCGCGTAACGTGTTGAACTGTTGAAGCGATTTGACTTCCCGTACAGCTGTCAATTCGGTCGTCATTTCCGGCCCCAAGCGTCATGCATCAGGGAACGGATTTCTTCGTTCACCGCGTTTAATGACTCGATCGCTCGGTCGTAGGTTTGACGGGTAAACTGGGACCGATCGAGCTCGTACAGTGACTGGTTCGTGATGCCCGCGTCGGCGATGGCCGTCGACTTCAGCATCGGGTTTGACAGCATGAACTTCGGGAACATGGCCTGCATGAACCCAACCATCTGAGCCTGGGGCCCATCAGTCGGCTCGTACCTTGTCACGAGATAGCGGAACCATTTGAGCCTGACGTCGGCACCATGCCCCACGATGGAGCCCAGGATCCCGCCGAGCATCAAGAGGAACTGGCTCATCGACATCACGTCCAGCATCTGCGGGTGGATGGTGATGATCACAGACGTCGAGGCGGTGAGCGCCGTGAGCGTGAGATAGCCAAGCTGGGGCGGGCAATCGACAACGATAACGTCGTATCGATCATCTACCTCCTTCAGCACCGCGCTCAGCCGCAAGAAGAATTGCTTCCCCTCAATCGAGCGCTGCGCCGCCATCGGCGTATCGTACTCGTATTCCTGGAGTTCCAGGTTCGCGGGTACGATGTCGAGACCAGGGAAATTGGTGGGCCAGATCACGTCTGAGATCGGTACCCGATCGGCCGTGTACTTCAGACAGTCATAGAGTGAAGGATTCTTGTCGAGCTCCGGCTGAATGCCATGGAGTGCCGATAGAGATGCCTGCGGATCCAGATCGATTGCAAGAACCCGATGGCCGGTGAGGGCGAGGTATTGCGCGAGATGTGCGGCCGTTGTCGTCTTACCGCTGCCGCCTTTGAAGTTCACGACAGAGATCACCTGAAGTGGCTCGCCGGGTCGCCGGTGCGGCACATACTTCTTCACACCCGACCGTCCGTGGCGGTCTAGATACTGCCGAAGCTCAAGCATCTGTTCGGCAGTGTAGGTGCGTCGCCCTGAGGAGGTCGTGGTAGGCGTCGGCCCCTTACCTTCCAAGTGAAGTTTTTTGACGTTCGACGGGGTAACTCCGAGGAAATAGGCGACTTCACTAAGCGAGAACGACCGCAGTCCCTTCTTCGCGTTGGGTGGGTAATGCTGGATTCGCAGCAGGTTGAGCTTCTCCGAGATCAACTCCCCCTGCTGGAGGATGATCTCATGAAAAAGCTTGCCGGCATCATCGCTGATGTTCGCGAAGTTCATCCAGTGGCCGCCTATCGGAATAACGCTTTTCCGGTGCAGTGACGCTTTTCCGGAGCAACGGGAATTGCAAGCGTGAATTATGCCTGATTCGACCGAGGCGGCAACCGATTTTGAGTTAACGAGAAGTAAACGCAAAATTCCGCGGAACGCCCGGTTAAAGCATCGGGCTTAGAGAGGCGTAACATATTTATAAGTCGGGATAATTTGAGCTTCCGTACAGCTGTCAATCGAACTGCAGCATCGGCCGACAGCCACGTTCTTTGAAAAGCTTCGCAGTTCGAAGCTGTCTCGCATTCCGATTTGGAATCGTTTGCCGTTGATCGATTCTCAAAATGCGTTGGACCATGAAGGGAGGAACCGACGATTCTGCCGTGCCTGTCAATCAGCGGCGCGGGTCATGCTCAACCTTGTTGTCTTGGATAGAATTGACCCGACGCGCGATATGCATCGGTTTTATGTGCTCTCAATAGAGCCAACCTTGTGGGGCGAGCTCAGCCTCGTTCGCCACTGGGGCAGGATTGGTAGGCGAGGGCGCAGCCGCGTCGACCTGCATTGCGACCACGCTTCAGCCAGGGAAGCCCTGGAGATCTGGCTCGAGCGAAAGCGACGTCGAGGCTACGTCCCCCGTCAACCGACCAGTAAGTCTGGGCCGGAACAATGCTGATGTCCTCGATGCCGAAGACCTCCGGGGGCACGCTCGCGGTGATCCCCAACAAGATCAACCGCGTGAGGCGATTCCCCTTCGATCCGGTGGAGGGCGCGTAGCCAGCCAGGCTGGACGGTGTCGGCCAATGTGGATCGCCACGCGACCGCGCGATCAGGGCGGCCGAACGATGATCTGCGCCAGAATCCAGTTGACTGAGAGGGGCCCGTTACCGAAGTCCAGACCCTAGCTCCCTCACGCGTGATCCATAACCTTGGAGCCAGCATCGAAGCCCTTTTGGGGCGGAGGATCTTACTTGGCTCGGAGCCCTCGAACTGAGGGGAGGGCGACTGGGCGATCGTTTCCGACCGTCCGCCGATGCCACATATCTTCGGGCCTATGGCACTTCTTGGTATTGCGGTCCTCTGTCCGCCAAAGGCCATAGTTCAGAACAGACCAATCCAACGGGAGGATCCCCCTGAACCTCTCAGAACTCGGCGGATCGGTGGAGGTCATCTGAAAGCCTGCGTGGCGGCACCAGTTTGCTGTTGTTGAGGCCATGCCCAGCCCGTCACAGCTTGTCCACCGAACTTGGATTTCCGAAAGGATGGCCGTCATCAACGAGGTCGCGGACCCTAACTTCTAAAGCCTGAGAAATTTGCCAGAGGCTGGTCGCGGTCGGGTTTCGCTGGCCCATCTCTAGGGCGCTCACATGCGCTCTGTCGACGCCGAGACGCTGCGCGACTTGAGCTTGGGTGAGACCTTTGGTGAGCCTGGCAGCTCGCGCGTTTGCGGCGATCACCTGTCTAATATCCATTTCCGCATTTATCGGCGGCGAGCCTTTTATCGCGACGCGATATACCGCGTTGCGCTATATCGCACATTGAGGTTATGACCGCCGAACTGATCATGAGCGCGCAGGTGGTGCGAATTTTGATGGAACGCTTTCCTGCCCCAGCGCGCGGCTTTTCCAAACTCAGGCTTGAAATCGAGTGGGTGCTAATCGATAGCGACCGGGTCAAATATCTTCTCGTGGTAGACGTGTTCGGAAGTTTGACAAACCGCGATAGTTGGCAGGAAATTTTCGATGGCTGGTGCGCCGCCCAAGGCCACGCGCCGAAGTTCAAGCGCGGCAACAACCGAACGAATCGAACGGAAGCAAAGGTAACGCTTCACGGCTATCACCCGATCGTCGACTTTCTGGTGAGGTGGATAGGATTGGAAAATCTGCCGATGGGGCAGCCGGACCAGTTGAAAATAAGTCAGCTAGAGGCCGAGCTTGCACAACTTCGGAAGCAGAACGCAGAATTGATGCAGCTGCTCACACAGGCTCGGGATGTGCCACGTCAGAAATCTGGGAAATGACAGCCATGCAATCCGTCTAACGGATTTGTCGGCGCAGAACTAAAACGCAACTGCCGAAGGTTTTGACAGTTTGGCAGAAGCCACGTTCGTGAATGCTGCATAGGAGCGCGCTGGCTACGCCGGCCCCCAGCCTTCCGCGAGCTGATGCAGATCAAGGCGGATCAGCGCAAGGCACAGTCAGGTGGGCATACCTTGCACTGATGCAATGAGGAAGGTGGCAGAGACGAATGAGGCCCGGGTTTCCCGGGCCTTTTCTTTTGGCCGCAGCAGCAATTGAAATCGGCCAACCTGGCACCCCACCACGACAAGGCTTTGCCGCGTTGTGCGGCGCTCGTAAGAGCGGCGCGCGGGGTGCCTTGACGCTGACCAGGGAGGTCTCTTGGCCAAGGCCGAGAGCGCTGTGATCCGCACTGGGCAGCGGCATATCGGGATGCCACCTGACCTCCGCACACAGGCCGCCTTTTGGCAGCCTGTGCGACCCGATTTCGGGGCGCGCGGAGACAGCAGCACGATTTTTCCAAGGAGCCTCTGAGAGCCCTGGAAAAGGCGTCCGGCGGATAGCCGGAACGCAACCCAATCGAGCCTGAGATCGCGCTTTTCCCGAGGCCGGAAATTTTTTCCGGACCGGTGAAAACGCGACATCAGCGGTAGGTTTGATTGGGTCGGAAAACCGGGCCTGTCCCAGGTTTTTCCATCCTCCCCAAGTTGGGGAGGATTAGCCTCGCAGAGCCCAAAGCCGAAGGCAGTAAAGGATACGCGGCACGCGTAACGTTTACGGTATTGGGCCCATAGCTGTATTCGTCTGAAGTACAGTCTTTCAGCGCTGCCTGGAAAATAGCTACCCAATGTATTGAGGGTGAATGGGTAGCGGGGGTCGAAAAGGGGAGAAAAGTCAGCCCCGAATCGAGACCGAAGCAGCTCATGGAAATGAGCTACCCAACGAAGGCGGATTGGAGGGGTAGCGTTGTTGAATCGACGCTGAATCGATGGCTGGATTTAGAACTGAAAGTGAGCCCGGAGAAGTGCGACCCATTGTACTGTGGTTGGGTGGGTCGCCCCGGGCGAAAGCCCCTCGTCGTCGGGCATGAGTCCGTAGCGCTGAATCAGCGGTGAACCGCAGCGGAGCGTCGAACGGATTGATGCATGAGAGGGGCAGCCGTCAGGCGCTTCCGCCGGTATGAATCGGTGGTACCGGCGCCGCGTCAGCGCCCTCGTTGAATCGGAAAATCGAGGTGCCGTTAGGCATGAGAGACGACCGGGTCGGTCGGTTGCGGGGCGTTATGAATCAGGCGGCCCGGCTGCTCTGTAGCTCAATCCCGAGGATGCGCTTGCGCAAGGTCGGAGGAGGGGATTGGCCAATCGGCCATAGGAAAACCCCGCGCGGAATGAGCGGGGTTTGGCCTGAGGGGGTGTTGACGATCAGGCCTGCGCGATGCCGCTGTTGCGGCGATCTGCGCGGAGGGGACCGTAGTCGAATTTCGACCTGGGCCTCGCGCCATAAGCATCTTTCGACGTGCGGAAGCGGCTTTTGACGTGCGGTTTCGCAGCGCTGGCCTCTCCCGTTACTGCCACTCTGCCGTTGCCGATTTATCCGCTCCGCCGGGGATTATGCTCCCAGCGTTTTTGCCCTGATCACCCTAGCGGGTTTACTCGACGTCTATGCAGCGCGCGCCGTCCTCCAGGATGGGTCGGACGACCAAGAGAAAACCCCGCCCGGAGAGGGGAGGGGGTTTCTTGGCTGATCCGGCTTAGAGGTCGCCTTCGTATTTGGAGGCCTGATCGAGCGTCGCAGCAGCGCGACGGATCTCTCCCTGGGGATTCTGATAAATCTAGGTTTCGCCCAGATTTTTTCGTCGATCAGAACCGGGAGCTGCCGCGCGATCGGCGCGGCTGGCGAGCAGTGGTTATGGCTGTGGATCGGAACTGACAGCCTGATATCGGTCTGCAATGTCCGGATCGGCCATGGCGAGGGCCTGCTCCGATTTATCCGGATGCAGGAAGACCTTCATGTTTTCGACGTGGCCGAAGACAGCGATCAGGCTTGCGAGGGCCTCGTCGCCGCCGAGAATCTTGCCTGTCTTGGTGATCTTGCCTTGGGTGTCGCGGCTCTCCGAAATCATCTGCGCTGGCAACTCCGCGACCGTGATCACCGTCGGTACGCAACGTCACGATGCGCGCGCGCAAGAGCGCCGGCTCGTATAGCTGCCGGAACGCGGGAACCAAAACCCGTTCCTGTTGATCAAACTGGTCTAGCGGCGTAAATGGACGAGGCACAGAGACGCCCCAATGGCTCCGGAAATTGCATCCTTTAACTTCGATGAGCTCCAGCGCGCCAAGCAGCTCGCACGGGACGAGGATAATGCGCGCCAGGCTTCTAGCGCCATTGCCCGCGCTGAGCTTGAACGCTGTAACGGCATGTTCTCGGCGTTTGATCCGTCACGGATGCGCATCGGGCGGCGGCGGGTTCCCTTCCGCAAATCATGACATAAGACGCCGCAGCCCTCAGGCCTGCGGAAGTCATCTATCAGCGCCGCGCGCCCTCTCGCCCGCCGCTATCCCCGCTGATTCAGCGCTACGGATTTATGCCCGACAACGAGAAGCTTTCGCCCGGAGCGACACACGATCCCCGCGTACCGCGCGTCGCACTTTTCCGGGCTCTCCTTCAGCGGTGTCGGGCCGTTTCGATTCAGAGCTGATTCACCCGAGCGACACACCCTCTCCCCACCATCGTGTGTCGCTCTTTACCATCCTATTTTCGGCGCACTTTTAGGGCCCTTTTTCCTACCCTTCCGCACCATAGCGACACACGCTCCCCCACCTATCGTGTGTCGCGCTTTTCCAGGGCTTGCTGGAAGGCTATACCCTAGACGTAATCAGGTATGGGCCCAATACCGTAAAGCTGGAGCGGGGCTCCAGTCTTTACTGCCTTCAGCTGTGGGCTCTGCGAGGCTTATCCTTCCCAAATTGGTAAGGATGGAAAAACCTGGGACAAGCCCCGTTTTCCGACCCAATCGAGCCTGCCTGCTGCCACGCGAATTTACCGGTCCGGAAAAAGTTTCCGGCCTCGGCAAAACCGTGTTCTCAGGCTCGATTTGGTTGCGTTCCGGCTATACGCCAGACGCCTTTTTCAGGGCCCTGGAGGGCACCTTGGAAAAATCGGGATCTGTCTCCGCGCTCCCCGAAATCGGGTCGCACAGGCTGCTTACGGCGGCCTGTGTGAGGAGGCCAGGAAACATCCCGACATGACGCTGGTGCGGTCTGATCTCGTGCTCTCGGGCACAGCCGAGAGATCTCGCCGAACAGCGTCAAGGCAGCCCGCGCGCCGTCCTCACGGCCGACGCACAACGCGGCAAAGCCTTGTCGTGGCGGGGGCCAGGTTGGCCGCGTTCCATAGCTGCGGCGGCCAAAAAAAAGAGATCGGATCATTGGGGCACCGGCCTCTCCCCCGATCTGGGCGTGACGGGAGGATAGTATTCCGGGCAGGCTCCACCGTTCAACCGGTCAGGAGGCCACTGCCATGGAGCTGTTCGTCGGTCTTGATGTGTCTGGAGCCCGGCGCGCTGGACATCCTCAGCCGCCACGTGACGCGCGTGAGCGAGACCCATGGCTTCCGGACGGATGCCGCGCCCTCTCGGGCGATCAGCTCCGTCCTCAAGCCACGATCGACGGCTCAGCCCGCAAAGGCGACCAGCGACCTGATCGGCGTCGTTGTCGCCCGGGAGGACGTCGCCGACGCGCTGAACTCGATCCGCAGCGGCACGGCCGCGAAGACGCCCTACGCGCGGCTTCTGGTCACCTTCAAGGACGCCATCGTGCAGCGGGAGTGGACCCTCGTCGGAGGCACTGCAGTAAAGGGTGAAGTGCCAGGTGTCTGCTTCCCCGGAACATTGGCTAGGGCTGTGGATCGGTACTGGCCGCCTGATAGAGGTCTGCAATGTCAGGATCGGCCATGGCGAGGGCCTGCTCCGATTTATCCGGATGCAGGAAGATCTTCATGTTTTCGACGTGGCCGAAGATGGCGATCAGGTTTGCGAGCGCCTCGCCGCCGCTGAGGATTCCGCCTGTCTCGACGATCTTGCCTCGGGCGTCCCGGCTCCGCTCAGGCTGCACGATCGCGTCCTTGAATCTGATCAGCAGCCGCGCATTGGGCGTCTTCGTGGCTGTGCCGGTACGGATCGCGCTCAGCGCGTCGCCGACATCTGTCCGGGCGACGGTAACGCTCACCAAGTCGCCGGTCGCCTTGGCGGGCTGAGCCGTCGATCGCGGCTTGAGAACGGAACTGACCGCCGGAGTGGGCTCGGCGCACGTCAGAAAGCCATGACTCTCGCTGACGCGCATCACATTGCGGCTGAGGATCTCCCGGGCTCCGGGCTCCAACCGCAGCGCTGCCCTGGCGAGTTCCTCGCGCCAGTGGGGTCCGCGCTCCCAGGCCTCCATCCAGGCCTCTGCGATGTCGTGACCGCGACGCGCGACCTCATGAGCTTGGATCAGGTCTTCAGCTTGCCGCAGATCCTTGGCTGCATTCTTGCGGCCGCTTTCGTGCCTCATGCCGGAAACGATCATCTTATACACAGCGTAGCGCGCCGGCTGAGGGACTCGGACGGAGACGCCGGACTCGTGCAGGATGACGGCGCTGACCGGATCCTTGATCAGATAGTCGATGTGGCGCAGCGGAATTGCGCCGACACAGCCCAAGGAGGGCAGGGTGGTGACGCGATCGCCGACCTCGTCGGAAGCCCGATGGGAGGTGATGAAGTCGACACGGAAATTCTGAGCGTTGGCGTAGCTGGTGCAGTTCGTCCTGTCGCTGATGTGCGTGACAGGACGGAAGGTCTCGTCATAGCGCTGAAGCGCCTTGAGCAGATCGCCTGTCCTATCGTCGATGCTGATCGAGATCCCGTGATCCTGGGCCAAGTCGATGTCCTGCGTCATCCTCTGGGCGAGGGGGAGTTTCACGCCGATGAGAGAGCCATAGGTCTGGTAAGCCATGGAACCGACGACGAGGGCGCGCATGCGGAAGATGCCCTCTTCGGCCAGGACCTTGACGATGCCTCCTTCGAGCGGACCGGGCGCCGGATTGCGCATGGACTTCAGCTGGCTGACCATCCTCGATCGGTCGCGCGCATCAATCTTCAGGGTCTTGAAGGTCTCGATCCGCTTCTCCAGGTTTGGATCGCCGGCCGGACCCGCATATATGCGATAGCGCGCGCCGGGGCCTTCATAAGTGGCCTTCCGATAGCCCTGATAGTACCAGTATTCCTTCATCGCGCCCTCCCGGGTGGAACGCTTCTCCTTGGAGAACTGCCCGTTCAGGGGGAACTGATTATCGAACTCGGCGTCATAGGCACGCTCGGCGAGTTCGGCGAACAGGATGCCCTCCACCGTAGAGACCTTCTTCACGGCGGCCCTTTCCACTTGTTGTAATTTCCGCAATATGAACACAAGTCAAATTTGTGGTCAAAATCGGAGATTTATCACAAATCGGTATTGGCCTTGTGGCGAAAAGGGAAGCTGCACCGGCCCGGTTGCTAACGCCGGCTAAACCGGTTCTCTTAGGGCAGACCGTTCGATAAGGCAGGTGGCGCGCGCGCGTCGAATTCGTCTTCCGCGAGGTTGAGATCGCCATTTACCTTCGCGTCATAAACCCTTAGCGGGTGGTCAGCCGCCACATCCAACCCGGTGATGGCGCGCAGCCACCTGGGGGAAGACCTTCCTACCCACGATCCCAGTTCAGCCCCGCGATGCGCGGATCAGCGACAAAAGCCTCGCGTCCAAATTCGAGTGCTTGCCGTGGGAATTCGCATAGGGCACGGACGCCCGATGCGCTGAGACGTATACGCCAAGTTTGCCGTTCAACCGGCCCGTTCGTCGCAAATGCGCGACAGAACAGGATCGCGAGATTGCTGCCTTTAGCGGGGTCGCGAACCGACTGGTAGCGGATCACATCGGCATCCGCATTCCGAGCCGCCTCCGCGAACGCCTGACAGCCCTCATAAGCAATGAGGTCAGACCAAATGTCTGGGTCCTTGGAAAGCGGCTCCTGAGTAAGATCGAGGAGGGACGGTGTTCCGACAGAAGCCGAGAAAGCCGTGTACTCGGCGGCGTTGGACGGCCAGGCCGTCGCGGGAGATTCGGAGAAGAATAGCAGCCGGTAAAAGGCCATTTCAGCGATCGCCGTCGTCACGCGTTCGGCAGCATAGTAGACGCCGGCGGTCCGCCCGCCGCGCCGGAAGCGCGATCCGTGTGGATAGACCGCGCCGTATCGGAACGGCGTTGCGAGGAGGAAGTCGAGGTGACGGCAGTCCGCGGGAACTCGCGGCTTCGATTCCTCAACTAGGTTCTCCAGCAATGCCTGCTCGGCGAGGGTGTCGGTAAGTTTCAGCGATGAAATCCGGTGCTGGGCCTCGACGAGGCGCCAGCACGAGCCCTCGAAGGGCTGAAGCTCAGACGAGAGCGCGACGCGCGTCCAGGTAGGCGATGACATCGACGAGTCCACTCACAGTTTGCAGCTTCTCAATCGGCCGCGCACCGAGAGCGGTATTGGGATTAGCAAGCCAAATCGCTGCGACCTGATCGTCGCCTCCAACGATTGCGTCGAGAGAGCGGAAAAGCCGCACGAAAAGGATGGCGAGCTCGTACGGCTTGGTGCCGAGCTCCAGGCCGAAAGCACCACGCTTCATGCGCGATACAGTGCTTTCGCTAATGCCTATGATCGCGGCCAATGTTCGTGCCGTGACCTGAAGCTGATCAGCCGCGCGAATGGTGGCCTTCGTAATAACCGGACCGGCCTCGGGCCGGGAAGCGTGACCGGGTAGCATTGACATACTAGCTCCTTTCCCATGAAGGAATAGCACAGGAAAATTTCTCGTGAAAGATAGGCGCGCTTTTGGTTTCAGGCATCCCATGAGGGATGCTACTCGGCCTCGCGCCGAATTGAGCACCGCAAGTGTGTCATCGGCGGTACCGGGGCGGCGACTACAACCTCCCGCAGAAACAAACTACGCGCAATCGCTGCGCATCAAACACGTCGAGTGATCAAATTGAAAAGGTTCGATCGCGTCATATGTGATGAATCAGGGTGAAAGGAGTGGTTGTGTGGCCCAGAGTTCGGAAGAATTGAGCACATCAGCGCTTAGGAAACGCGAGCGCGATCGCGAGCGCATGCGGGCTCGGCGTGATAAGGCGGCTCAACGCTTTGGCGCCCGGATAGACCGCGATCGCCTGGTCAAACAGCTTGCATTTGTTTCAAGAAGGCGATTGACGCTCGAGGCACTCCTTCCCCGGCTTCTTGATTATCAATCGTCGGTGAACTTGCTTGAAGCAACGATGCGGCAAGCTCTTGATCTGCCCCATGTTATGTCGGGCGAAACGGACGAGCTACCACCACTGGCTGCCGTAAAAGCGTCCGTATTCAAGCATGAGTTTGATAAAGGCCTGTTGAAGGGAACCATTCGGTTTCCATTCCTGAAAACGTCCATTGACCCAGACGACAAACGTTCACGGAACAGCACGAAGCATACCCCAGAGAAACAGACCTCGGCAGGACAGTCTATTGATGGTATCCACGCCTGGATTGAGACCCGAATAGCATCTTTGGAACCAATCCCTCCGGACACATCGACTTTCTCCGTGGATTTTCTTCAGTTCTCCGGGCCTCTTTATAGCGGTGGCGCAAAAATGGCGGAGGGCATCCAGACGGCCGAGGGCGTGCTGCCCGCTCTGGCGCCACGCGATCATACAGACGAGCCCATCCACATCTTCATCGGCGTACCAGGTGCTGGAAAAACCCATCGCGCGCTTCAAATGATGAGCCAAAAAAAAGGGCGAATCTACGCCTTCTCGCCGACGCCGGGGTCCCGCGAACAGATCAGACAGCTGGTCGACAAACTGGGAATCATCGACCGGGTGAAGGTCGTTGAAAAGATCGGTGATTTGCGGCGGCGCTCGCGCGTCCTGATTGACGAAGCCTCATTGGTGAAGCCAGGCATCCTGCATTACGTCCGGGATGCGACAGAGCTCTATCTGACTGGGGACGCTGGCCAGAGCGCGGCTAAGCCAGGTGAGTCTTTGCTTGGCGCGCTCGCGGCTCTTGGCGCGCCCCTAATCGAGTTGACGGAGTCCTGGCGGACATCAAGTCCGGCGATCAGGCTTCTGGGGCAGTTTGTTTCGTCAACGCAGAAACCGTTCATTCCCGAGATCGAGCGCGTCGTGCCAGAGAAGGCCGTAAGACTTCAGAAATGCCGAGAGGGTGAGGATTTCCACGCGATTTACGCAGAGGCGGCCAAGCATAAGGACTGCATCGCGATTGTGTGGTCGCAGGATCTGCAGGAGCAGCTGACCGCCGCAGGGGTTCGAGCCTACCAAGCCAATTTGGCGCAAGGGTCGGAGGCCCAGCATGTGATTGTTCACATGCCGGCTGGTTGGTCGGACCCCGCTAAGGTGGCGGCGCCTCCCTTCATCTCGTTCCTGAACGGCATCTGCCGGGCGAAGACGGGAGCGACGATCGTGGCATCGGCCGAGTTCGATGCGATGTTCTACGGCAATTCTCTGCTGAAGCAGCGCGCCAACGACCTGGAAAAGATCATTGATCTCGCTTGTGAAGACCCGCGACGCCCTCACAAGACTCCACTGAGCAGATGGAGCGATGATCGCTGGCGGCTCTGCAAGCTAGCACTAAAGACCTTGGACGGCGGGAATATGCGCGCGGATCTTATTGGCGATTGGCTTTTTGCTTACAGGAAAGGGGACCCAAACCAATACTGCGGCGCCGTTCAGATCGGTATCGCGCAGCTGGGCGTGACTGATCAGATGGTTTTGTCGCGCGGCTTCCCTTGGATCGAGCAATTTGATACATTGGAGGGCGAAGACCGCGAGCTCGCCGAGCGCGATATGAGGAGACGCCTCGTGGCGAAGATCGTGCCTGATTAGCAATCCGGCAACGCGTCCTCGCTCTTCATTCAGTCGTAACCCGCTGCTCCGACTGGTTAGATTTGCCCGTCAGGGCGATCACTTCGCGCTCGCTAATTGAATCCGCTTCCTGCAAAACCACTTTGCTTCGCCCCCGGCTAGCGAGTGACGAGACGCGGGCGGCCCTTCGCAGTATAGCCTATCCCCGCACGCGGGGACCTGGCAAGCTCGCGCCTCGTCTGGTTAGCAACAAAGCGAATTTGCCTGGATAGTGAAGTTCTTTTGCTACACATCTACGCTTGGCGTGGACCGGCCAGCCCCATAAGAGCACGCAGCGACCCAGCGATGGCCTGCTGCTGCCGGTTTCGTGGAGAATTGGGTAGGCTAACCCCACCTTGTTTTCGAACTCGACGGGGCCATGGAGCCGACAGTCGAGCGCTTGCGAGCGACGTTGTCGAACCGCTCAATGTAATCGACCACGTCGGCACAAGCACCGTCCTGTGTCCGGCAAACTCTGCCTCTGATCTGAACGGGTCTTCAATGATGAGAAGAAGCTCTCCATCGCGGCATTCTCCCGGACATCACCCTAGCGGCTCACCGAGTAGGTGACGCCCTTGTCGTTCATGAGCTTCTCATCCGACGATCCCCGGCGTCAGACCGCAATCATCAGCCCATAGGTCACGAGCCCGGCGGTCATCTCCGCCCTTATGGACCTACCCACCACCCAGCGGAATAATCGGTCGATGACGGCTGCGCAAAAGCCAATCCTCCGCAGTCCATATGAAAGGTAAGTCGAAGGCCGGAAGCGAATTCGCAATATCTCCTAGGAGTATTCGATCTGCCCGGAAGTTCCATAAGATAGCTTATGCGAATCATGGCTGTAGCACCCCATTAGAAAGGTCGCACCCCTGGCGTGTAGCCCGATTAGGCGTCGTTTAGCCCATATAATCGCGCGGTGTAGTTCCGCATCGTCGATTTATCGATCGATAGTGAGACGGGGGGACTCGCTCATTTCGTACGAAGCCCAGAGGCACATTCGGAAGCGCTCGATTTGTTCTTCGAGCGCACAGGCAAAGAGCTCTGACGGACTAACGCATTCAGCCGGTCAATACCGAAGGACAGGAAAACCCCTTTGCGCCACTGCGCCTCCAAGCGCGTGTAATTGGTAGGGACCGGTCCTCGCGGAAGGCATTATGGCCAGCGGCTCTATGTGCCGCATCAACAGGTCGAACACATGGCCGCACCGACCAGCTCTGCCGCAGTCCAACATAACCCTTGCCAACGGAGAGCCATCCACACATGGCGCGTCTAGCCAATTCCGTCACCGGCGGCGGCGCGCTTGGTCACCAGCGGAACAGTCCGGCTCAGAGCTCCGGGCTGTTCCCGGCCTTGGCTAGTCGGTCAGCCATCCGTACCAAGTCGGGAAGAGATAGGGCCTCCATCTTCTTCATAACCTGGCTGCGATGAAGCTTCACCGTCGCCTCGGTGATGCCGACGCGATCAGCGATCTGCTTGTTCAACAAACCAGTCGCCACCAGAGCGAACACCTGCCGCTCACGTTCGGATAGCGTATCGTATCGCGCGCGGAGCGCATCCTCGCCCTTGGCTTCCTCGCGGCGTTGCTTATCCGCAGCCAACGCCCTGTTGACAGCCTCCAGAAGGTCCTGTTCGCGCACTGGTTTGGTCAGAACATCGACAGCGCCTGCCTTCATCGCCCGAACCGCCATCTGAACATCGACGTGGCCGCTGATCAGCACGACCGAGTGAGCCGCGCCACTTCTGGCCAGCGCCTCCTGGAACTCCAAACCGCTGCGGCCCGGCAGGCGAATGTCCAGAACGATGCATCCCGTCCGCTCCAGCCGACCGGCGTCAAGGAACGCCTGCACCGAACCGTAGATCTCGGTGACCAGGCCCACCGATTGAAAGAGGCCGCGCAGCGCCTCGCGCACGCTTTCGTCGTCGTCGATGACGACGACGACGTTTCTGGCCCCGTCTCCTTTAGCCGTTTGAGCGTTCAACGCGGTATCCTTCCGCCAGGGGCAAGGTGAAGCTGAAGACGCTGCCGCTCGGCTCACCATTGCATGCCCAGATTTGTCCTCCATGGGCTTCGATGATCGAGCGACAGATTGAAAGACCCATGCCGATGCCCTCGGTCTTCGTGCTGAAGAMGGCCTCGAACAGGCGATCCGGATCGGTGCCGCCGAGGCCTGGCCCGGTGTCGGCGACCGTCACGCGCGCGTCGCTGTCGCCGATCTCGGCGCGCACGATCAGGCGTCGGGAGCTGTCGGCTGTGCTGGCCATCGCTTCGACTGCGTTCATGACGAGATTCAGGACGACCTGCTGCAACTGGGTGCTGTCGCCCTGGATGGCGATGCCGTGGTCGCCGAACTCGGCTTTGGCGACCACGCCGTTGCGTGCGAATTCGCCCTGAAGAAGATCGAGCACGACCGGAATGATCTGGTCCAGATGAACGCGATCGAGACGCGGCGCGGATTTCGGAGCGATTGGCGTGCCGGGTTCTGGGGCAGCATCGTTCGACACAGCGAAAGCAGCCAATGGGGCGAGCTGACGAAGCGGCGTTGACGGCTGATATCGTCGAGCTCGCCACCCACTATGGGCGCTACGGCTATCGGCGGATCGCGGCCCTGCTGCACACGGCGGGCTGGGCCGTGAACGTCAAGCGCGTCGAACGGATCTGGCGGCGAGAGGGGCTCAAAGTACCTCGGCGGCAGCCGAAGAAGGGGCGTCTCTGGCTGAACGACGGATCTTGCGTGCGGCTGCGGCCAGAGCATCCCAACCACGTCTGGTCCTATGACTTTGTCGAGGACCGCACCCACAACGGCCGGAAGTTCCGCATGCTGAACGTGATCGACGAGTTCACCCGGGAATGCCTGGCGATCCGCATCGATCGGCGGCTCAGGTCGACCGATGTCATCGACGTCCTCTCGGACCTCTTCATCCTGCGCGGTGTGCCGGGTCATGTGCGTTCAGACAACGTCCTATGTCGGGACGCGGCTTTGGGCTTTGGCCAACAGGTCTCGTCGCGCCGGCAGAGCGCCGACGTCGGCAGTAAGCTGATCCAGATGGTTTCCACCGTCAACGGGATCGCTCCCAGCCATAGCAAACACAGGATCCAGCGGCGCCTATGCGGCCGTGGTCCTCACCGTCCTCAAGACGAGATACGCACCCAGGTGGAAGGCCCGAACATTATCTACAGGGTCGCTTGTCGCGCCCTCACGGCACTTGCAGAGAGGGGTCCTTCCACCTGGCATCCGACCGCTCCAGGAACGGTCGGTATTCTGTCCCCGTCTTGACGACGGCATGCGCCACCCGGGCCATCTTGGCGGTGAGCGCAGTCATCGCCTTGCGACGGCGATCGGCATCGTCCGCGTGACCGGCGACGTAGCGGCCGAGCTTATCGCGGAAGCTGTTGTTGGGCTGCCGAGCGGCGACCTGCGCCGCCATCCAGAAGGTTCGGCGCAGACGGGCGTTGCCGTACTTCGACAGCTTGGTCCGGCCGCGGAATGTGCCGGACTGGCAGGTGGCGAGGTCAAGACCGCAGAACTTCAGAAACTGGCGGTGGTGGCCGAACCGCCGCAGATCGCCGGCTTCAGCCAGAATGGTCAGGGCGTTGATCGGTCCGATCCCCGGGATCTGCCGCAGCAACTGGTAATCGTGATGATCGGCCAGCGTGGCCTGCGCGATCTCCTCGATCCGGTTGCGCTCCCGGATCAGCCCTCGCGCCTGGACAATGATCATGCGGAACATCGAGATCGCCGCGCTCTCCTCCGGCACGGGCAATGCGATCGATGTGCATGCCGTTTCGTAGATGTCGTTGATCAGCCGTGCCTTGGAGACCTTGCGGCCGACCAGAGGCCAGGCCTCGAGTGCGAAGGCCTCTCGCCCCAGTGCGGTGATGCTGCAGGGCGTCGGGAAGCGCTCGATCAGCGCCAGGAACCAATCCGACCGGCTATTACCGGCGACGGGAGCAACAGCTGGTTTTATAGCCACTTGCTGCTCAGCCCACTGCCGCTAGAGGACGCTCTTCGCCTAGCGGTCGCCAGCAGAAGTGACCATCTGCGGTTCTCCGTCGTCGAACGCCTTTTACATCGTGAGAAGCGCCGTTTGATACGAAGCTAGCCGAGGCGCTGAAGTCAGGAGGGGCTCTCACTGGTTTCACGACTGGGGAGCTCGGAAGACAGGACGGATCGCCCGACCATCTGAATCTGCTCACATTCCACTCCTCAAAGGGCAGCGAGTTCGACGTGGTTATCATGCTGGGATTGGACCAAGGCACATTGCCCTGGAATAACGCCACTCCAGGCCAGCTAGCCGAGGACCGGCGTGTATTTTACGTCGGACTAACGCGAGCCCGAGACGCTGTGCACTTGCTTTACTCGGGTTGGATTCAACATTGGCGCGGCCCGTGGGTGATGGGCCGCTCAATCTTCGTCGATGAGTTGCAGACGAAGCTGATCGATGCGGAACTAGCAGAGATGCGTCTGCATCGGTAGCTTTCTGACTCGGATGCATTTTCGCGCCGCTGACTGCGTTCGGTTTCACCTGCAACCAGGCTTGCAATGAGCGCATAACAAATGCCTAGATCGGCGCAAAACAGGAAAATTCATGCATAAAACGCATATCAGAACTGCCCTCCGGAGGCTACCTGCCGTACGGTGACCACCCTAAATGCACTGCACAACGAGATTGTCGCTGTGGGCACCGCCCCGGTCCGGAATATTCGCTAGGGAAGATCACCATGTTCGTCACCATGATCGCCGCTAAGATCCGCGCGTTCCTCCGCTATCGCGAGACCGTTCGCGAGCTCTCCCGTCTGACCAACCGTGAGCTCGACGATCTCGGCCTGTCGCGCTCAGAGATTGACTTCGTCGCTCGCTCGCACGCTGCGGCGTGAAGCTCTGAATAGAACCGCGTCACCGGACGCGGCCAGTTCCAAGTAGTTTCTCCCGAAGCTCGTGTTCCCTCCCCTTGAGCTTCGGTCGAAGAGCGAATGCCCGCCATCGGCGGGCATTTTGCATTTGGAGGCTACTTCCGCATGAGAGGTCGCTGCCAACACGCCGCCAACTCAGCCCGTCCGTACAATCGGCGGCGGCCTCGCCGGGTAGCGCACTCGGCGCGGGATATCTTAGGCGACGGCGTCCGCCAGATCCTTCGCGACCTTGAACTTCACGACAGTCTTTGCAGGAACGTCGATCATGGCGCCGGTCGACGGATTACGGGCCTGACGGGCCTCGCGCTTGGCCGACGACAGCTTGCCGATTCCACCGAGCGTGACATCCCCGCCTGACTTCAACGACTTCGATACTACGTCTGCAAGCGAGGCCAGGATCGCCGAAACGTCGGCCTTGGACTTGGATGTGTCTTCCGCGATCGCCGCAATCATTTCATTCTTGGTCATACATCTCTCCAAACCAGTTCATTATGCCGATGTCTAACATCCGAGCACCATTGGCACGGGTCGACATCGCACCGAGCAGTTTTGGAACTACGTGCTGCGCTTTGTCCATGCAGAGCCGCAGTTTTGAGACGGTCTGCTACGCACGTCCACAGATCGCTCATCTGCAGGCTCCGATTATCAGCTTGGACGGGCTTCAACCAGCGACGGCAGCCAAGCTCGCTACCGCCGCTGCAACACCGCCTGAACCGTGCGGTATCTCCTTGGCCTGTAGCGCCCTCTCTATTGCTCCGAGCGTCCCTAGCAACGAAGCTGCGTTGAAGTGGCCCATATGCGCGATCCGAAAGGCCTTGCCGGAATAATCGCCGATGCCTAGGCCCAGCGTGACGCCGCAGATGTCGCGCGTGAAATCGGTTATCGTGGCGACGTCGAAGCCGGGCGTCAGGATCGTCGCCACGGAGGCCGCGCGCTCCCGCGGCTCGGTGACGCCGAAGGCCACGCTTGGCCGCTCGCCCAGGTCTCCACTGCGGCATGCGTCGCCTTCGCGAGCAAGCCATGTCGGCGCCAGATCTCTTCCAGTCCTTCCTCGAAGATCATATCGAGCGCTGCGCGCTGTCCGAATAGCAAGTGCTCAGGCGCAGTGCCGCAATGCTTCATGTAGGCCAGCACGTTCATGCGGCCGCTCCAATCCCAATACCCGCTACGCATGTCAGCCCGTTTGTGGGCTGCCAATGCCTTCTTGTTGGCTGCGACGAAGGCCAAGCCGGGCGATGACATCAGTCCCTTTTGCGAGGCCGAAACAGCGACATCGATGCCCCAGGCATCCATCTCGAATTCCATGCAACCAAGGGAGGCAATGGCATCGACCATGAACAGAGCGGGGTGACCGGCGGCGTCGATGGCCCTGCGAATGGCCGGGATATCGTTGACGATGCCGGCTGCGGTATCAATCTGAACGACCATCACGGCCTTGATCGTGTGCTGCGTATCGTCGCGCAGGCGAGCCTCGACTGCTGCGGGATCGACGGCCCGGCACCAGCTGCCGGGGAGCATCTCGACATCGACGCCCATGAAGCGGGCCATCTCACCCCAGCCGACGGCGAAGCGGCCGCTTTCGAGCACGAGAACCTGTCGCCTCGCGACAGAACATTGGTGAAGGCCGCCTCCCATCCACCATGGCCGTTGGCGGCATATACGAAGGCTTCGCCGTCAGTCCGGAAGACGCGCTTGAGATCGTAGAGAACCGTTTCGGTCAGGCTCACGATGCTGTCGGAACTGAGTTCTTCAGCCGGCCGCATCATCGCCTGGAGCACGCGATCGGGAATATTAGTGGGGCCTGGCATCGCGAGAAGCGGCCGACCATTCGCCAGGGACATGCCGAATCCTCAAGACAGTAAAATCACTACAGCAGAGATCCGCCAAGCGCGTTTCCCGGGCAAGTGCGTGCGCGCATTGCTCGACATCTCGCTCTGCATGACGCGTGTGCCGACTCGATCGGCAGGTGGCGTCCCAAATATCTCTATGAGGCGTTCGGGCTGTACCTCCGTTTCAGCTCTCCGCTGTCGTCGTAGCTGGCCTCGAAAACCGGCGAAGCGAGAGTGGCTCGAACTTTCAGTGTCCCGGCTCCGCTGTTCGTGAATCCATGACGGCTGCCAGCGGGCACGATGACCGACTGGTTGGGCAGGACCGACATAACCTCGTCCTCGATGCGGATCTCGGCCTGCCCCTCAATGACCTCCAGAATTTCTTCGACCGTATGCATCCGGCGACCTTTGCCAACGGCGGGACAATCGGCATCGCTGCGGCTAGCCGAGAGCATGTCCAAGCCTGGCACGATGCCGGAACGACACATGGCGGAAAGTCCATCGAAACCCCGCCGAGCGAGCGTCCCAATGGTGCTTTCGTCGCATACCTTCGCGACCCCGATGGGAACAAGCTCACCGCGCGCTCTCAGCCGACGAAGTAGGCTTGGCCCTTTAACGATGCGCAACGAGCTCGGCACCAGCGCGCCATCCCGGGCGGAACAACCGACGATTCCCATCGGAAGTCTGTGTCTGCGAGATCTGTGGCTGAGCCGTTGATGGTCGGGAACCACTCGTGCAGAGCAGAAAGCCTCTTGATAGACGCGCTGAGACATCCATATACCATCTGTAGAGATGGTATATGGATTGAAAATGAAAACTCCTGACAGCGAGAAGCTAACGCTAAACCTCGGTTTCGTGGATCTCGGCCGCATCGACCTGCTGGTCCGGGACGGCTTCTACTCCAACCGGTCGGACTTCATCCGCACCGCGATCCGCAACCAGCTTTCGACCCATTCCGATGTCGCCGCGAAGGCGACGACGCGCCTGTCGCTCGAACTGGGACTGCGGACCTTCACGCGCCGGGACCTGGAAGCCGTGGTCGCCGCCGGCGAGCAGCTCGAAATCCGTGTCCTCGGCCTGGCCGTGATCGATGGCGACGTCTCCCCGGAACTGGCGCGACAGGCCATCGCCTCCCTCACCATCCTCGGGGCTCTTCACGCCTCCCCCGAGATCAGGGCCGCCCTGGCCGATCGACTGACATGACCCAAAGGTCCTTCGCCATGAATCCGCGCTTTCACGCCGCCATCGGCGAAGCCCTGAGCCGCCTGCGAACATCGGACGTTACGGGTGCAACGGCTGCGATACAGCATGCTCTGGCCGGACGCAGCGCGATACGCCCAGCCGATCCCGATAGCGGCATACGAAGCGGGGACGGTCCCGAAGCAACGCCCGCGCGTGGTCTCCGGGCGATGCTGCAGAAGCTTCGACAGGAGCAGGCGAGCTTCGTCCACGCGCCGAGCCATGGCGACACGGTCACGGACGATGCGCGGGACAGTGAAAACTTCCAGGCACGCAGATTCAAATCAGCCGTCGGCTTGGTGGCCTACAAGCTTTACGTGCCGCCCGAGCAGGCCGATCGTGAGCTTATGCTGGTGATGATGCTGCATGGCTGCACACAGAACCCGGATGATTTCGCGCGCGGGACCCGGATGAATGCCTTGGCCGACGAGTTCGGCCTGATCGTCGCCTACCCGCTGCAGCCGAAATCGGCCAATGCGCAGGGGTGCTGGAACTGGTTCGACCCTCGCCATCAGCGGCGGGGCGCAGGCGAACCGGCCGTTCTGGCCGGGCTCGCTCAAGAACTGGCTGAGGAATTCAAGATCGATCGCAAGCGGGTCTTCGTTGCCGGCCTGTCGGCGGGGGGCGCCATGGCCGATGTCCTGGCCTCGGCCTATCCCGAAGTCTTTTCCGCAGCGGGCATCCATTCCGGCCTGCCTCACGGCGTGGCGCACGACGTCATGTCCGCGTTCGCCGCCATGAAGGGAAATACGCAAGCCACAGTAAAAGGCCATTCGCCCGTCAGGAAGATCGTATTCCACGGAACCGCCGACGCCACGGTTCATCCATCGAACGGCAAGGCTGTTTTCGATCTGGCGGGGTCCGCGCAAGGGAAGCCAGCGGAGTTTCAGACCGTTTCGGTGATCAATGGCAAACGCGTGACGCGCTCGCTGATCCGACATGGCGATGCTCGTGCACGCGCCGAGCACTGGCTGATCCACGGCGGCGGCCATGCCTGGTCGGGCGGTGACCGGGGCGGAAGCTATACCGATGCGACGGGCCCCGATGCTTCACGCGAAATGGTCCGCTTTTTCCTCGAGGGCTGAAGAGAGCTTGCGCGAGACGAAGTTTTCTCGCTCAAAACCGGCGGTTTCGGATTTGCGCGTTCGTGGCGCGTCCGGGCAGCTACCGGATACTGCAACTGGTCGCACATGAACGCAGTGAAGCCCTCTCTCCGCGAGGAGAGAGGGCTCCAGGAAGCAATCGGATCGCTTCGTGGATCAGACACGTCGCTGAGCGGGGTACTCCGTGCCCGATGTCGCGGCGCGCCTGGGCGTCTAGGCACACAGCCTTTACAAGTGGGTCAAGCTCGCTTCCCCGACAAATCCGAGTAGCAACGAACGAGTGGCTGGATGCCAAAAGCGAGATTCCTCGGCTGCGCGCTAAAATGCGCAGAGTTGAAGAGGAGCCCGATCTCCCAAAAAAAGCCGCGCCGTACTTTGTCAGGCAAAGCCGAGTGAAGTGCCGCTGGCTGCACCCAGCTGGCAACAAGCCAATCACGCCAGCATGCGAACCTTGCTTTCGCGTGCCCACTGGCGTGTACGCGCTGGTTTCAGGAAGGCGTCGACCTTCTTGTCCAACGCCACGATCCCATCATCCGGCTCGACTCCGGCCTTGTCGAGCAGCGGCCTGGCTTCGGCACTGTAGCCGATCGCCTTGAGATGCCCGAAGGCATCCTTGGCGAAATCGATTGCCGCACCTTCCTTCATCAATGCGGCGCAGCCAGCTTCGGACAGAATGATAGCGACCGCGTCGAAGAGCACGGACGGTGTGCCCGCGAGTTGGCCGTCGGCCTTGAGCGTCTTCCCATCCTTGAGTTTCACGCCGCCGATCTTCGGCGCGACGATCTTGACGGCTCCGCCATCGCCTTCGACGGCAGCCTTGACGGCCGTGATCCGGGCTCCGTCCGCCCCATCCGAGACAAGTATGCCGACAGTCCGGCCCTTCAGGGTCTCGGGGTACTTGCCGACGATGCGGAGTGCCGGCGATGGCTCCATGTCCATCGGGATCGCTGCGGGCTTCGAACCCTTCGGGAGAGTCATGGCGAGTCCGTCTGCAACGCGCTGCGCCAAGGCCTCGTCGACATTGACGAGGTTCGACATCACGCGGTTGCGGACATGCTCCAGCGTGACCTTCGACAGCTCGAAGACGAGTGCGCTCGCGAGGTGGGCCTGCTCGATCTCACTCTGCGAGCGGAAGAACAGCCGCGCATGGCTGTAATGATCCGCGAAGCTCTCCGCGCGCAGGCGAACCTTATCCTGCTCGACCGGGATCGCCGCCGTCCGGAAGCCGCCGACAGGATCCTCGCGCGGGCCGCCGTCCTCGCCAGCCTCGGCAAGGCTGTTCGGTTCGTAGTTCGCGCGGCCGGTGAAGACTTGCGTCTGCATATGTCCGTCGCGCTGCAGGTTCTGGAAGGGGCAGCCCTTGGCTCTGTTGATCGGGATTTGGTAGAAGTTCACGGTCCCGAGCCGTGAGAGTTGCGTGTCCTGGTAGGAGAACAGCCGGCCTTGCAGGAGCGGGTCTTCCGAGACGTCGATGCCGGGCGGCATATTGGTTGGCAGGAACGCGGCCTGCTCGGTCTCGGCGAAGAAATTGTCCGGGTTGCGGTTCAGCACCATGCGGCCGATCATGCGGATCGGCACCAGCTCCTCCGGGATCACCTTGGTCGCGTCGAGGATGTCGAAGGGCAGCGCGTCGGCCTCGCCCTGGCTCAGCAACTGCACGCCGAATTCCCATTCCGGAAAATCGCCCTTGGCGATGGCCTCATGCAGATCGCGGCGATGATAGTCCGGATCGGCCCCGGCGATCTTCACCGCCTCGTCCCAGCAGGTCGACTGCGTGCCGAGCTTGGGCCGCCAGTGGAACTTGACGAAGGTCGGCTCGTCCTTGTCGTTGAGCAGGCGGAAGGTGTTGACGCCGAACCCTTCGATCATCCGCAGCGAGCGCGGAATGGCTCGGTCGGACATCGCCCACATGATCATATGGGTCGATTCAGGCATCAGCCCAACGAAGTCCCAGAACGTGTCGTGGGCGCTGGCCGCCTGCGGATAGCCGCGATCGGCCTCCATCTTCACGGCATGGATCAAGTCGGGAAATTTGATGGCATCTTGAATGAAGAAGACCGGGATGTTGTTGCCGACGAGATCCCAGTTCCCTTCTTTGGTGTAGAACTTGACCGCGAAGCCTCGAACGTCCCGAGGCGTGTCGACCGAACCGGCGCCACCGGCGACCGTCGAAAATCGGGTGAAGACCTCGGTCTTGACGCCGACCTCGGTCAGCACTTTCGCGCGGGTGAATTCGCCGAGCGACTCCGTCAGTTCGAAGAATCCGTGAGCGGCCGAACCACGCGCATGGACGATGCGCTCCGGGATGCGCTCATGGTCGAAATGCTGGATTTTCTCACGAAGGACGAAATCTTCCAGCAGCGTCGGACCGCGACCGCCAGCCTTCAGCGAATTCTGATTATCGCTGACCGGAACCCCATGATTGGTCGTGATGCGAACCTCCGCCGCCGACGTCGACTGTGCAGCTCGCCGCCCTCTCCCACGGTGGCTTTGGCATTTGCTGGGACATCGCGGGGCGAGCGGGCCATGGGTCATCATCCTTGTTCTTGACGCGAGCAGCAGTTGGGTGGCGCTAAAGGCTCACTTGGACCGGTTTGGAGAGGGGAAAGTTTCGGTTTCCGCGCCCTCGGACGCTCTCTGAACGAAGTGGAACCGTTCTAAGTTCCGGCGCCGTTCGCTCGGTATGGTCAAGGGTCAGGGACCGGGGTATATATTCAGATGTTCCTATTTCGTTCCGGTGAACTATGACAAGGCGATCGGGAAGTGCCGATCTTCCCCTACATTACGGGCGTGTGCCGCTCTGGCTTGGCGAGCGCATGGCCCGGCTAGGTAGCGTGATCTGCGAAGCCATTATCCAGCAGTACGGGCGCGACGAGCTACTGCGGCCACTGGCGCATCCCTTCTGGTTCCAGTCGTTCGGCGCAATCATGGGGATGGATTGGCACTCGTCCGGCATTACGACGAGCGTCATCGGGGCGTTGAAACGTGGTCTGAAGCCGATAGCCGGTGAGTTAGGGCTGCATGTCTGCGGAGGGCGAGGCAATCATTCCCGTCGAACACCCGCCGAGCTGGAACAGATCGGCGCGAACGTAGGTTTCGACGGGACCGCCTTTGCGCAGGCAAGCAGGCTCGTCGCCAAGGTCGACAGCGCGGCGGTGCAGGACGGCTTCGACCTCTATCTGCACGGCTTTTTCGTAACCGATGACGGCCATTGGACGGTCGTGCAGCAGGGCATGAAGGGCGACGGCGGTCTGGCGCGCAGGTATCATTGGCATTCCGAGGGCCTTGGCAGCTACGTCGAAACTCCGCATGCCGCAATCGAGGGGCGAAGCGCCGGCAACATCGTCAACCTGACCGATGCGCGCGCCGAGCGCGCCCGTGAAGCGCAGGTCACGATGCTGCGCGATCAGGGACCGGACAGGATCGTCAAGGAGTTGGCGGCGCTCCAGCCGGCGCGCCCCATTGCGGATGAAAACGCCCCGCAGCTAACCCTCCCGCATCTCGTGATGCCGGCGCACCACGACGTCAGGCCCAAGGACGTCGTAACGCGACGACTGCATGGCGCATTGGCTGCAGCAGCCGATCGGGGACCCCAGGACTTTTCCGAGCTGCTGCTTGTTCCCGGAATCGGCGCGCGCACCGTGCGGTCACTCGCGATGGTCGCGGAAGTCCTGCATGGCGCGCCCTGCCGTTTTAGTGA
The DNA here is from genome assembly GCF_056397745.1 of Allobosea sp. 05L423. Taxonomy (NCBI): domain Bacteria; kingdom Pseudomonadati; phylum Pseudomonadota; class Alphaproteobacteria; order Hyphomicrobiales; family Alloboseaceae; genus Allobosea; species Allobosea sp. 05L423. The sequence goes on from NZ_JBFTOA010000022.1 coordinate 29,677, forward strand.
TCCAGCGCGCTTTTCGCTCGCCCATGGCGGCAAGGACCGACAGCCGTTCGCAGTGCCAACCAAGGTCTACGACCAGACCATCGCTGTCCTGCGGTCGGCCGTCAATCGGGCAAAGATCGGCCAGGACGACCGCCTTGCCGCCATTGCGCGGCTGGACAGTGAGAGCCGTCGGCTGGAGCGGAGCGCCACAGGCCCGACACTTGTCGAATATGTCGCGGAAGAGCGCTGCCGATCGGCGGAGTATGGCGGCCGCAGTGTCTTCGGCTGGGAGGCTTCCGAGTCTGCGCATGTTGAGAGTGTCAGCGCAGCGCCTCGACGCCTGTAACACCGGTACCGCACCGCCCGTTCTCCATTCTCCTGCTTCAACCCCGTCGAGAGTCGGAATTAGGGAACACGTACCGCTAAACCCCGTTGCGCCCAGGCGGGGAGCTAGATGGCGGCACATTCGGGATCACGGAAAGTCATCTATGCGGCGCTAGCAGGGAATCTGCTTATCGCGACAACTAAATTAGTCGCGGCAGCCTGGACCGGAAGCTCCGCGATGCTGTCCGAGGGCGTTCACTCCCTAGTCGACACTGGCAATGGCGCACTCTTGCTCTATGGCCTCAACCGGGCCGCGCGGCCACCCGATCTCACGCATCCCTTCGGCCACGGCCGTGAGCTTTATTTCTGGAGTTTCATCGTCGCGCTTCTGGTCTTCGCGGTCGGCGCCGGCGTCTCTCTTTACGAAGGCATCGCTCATGTCATCGCCCCGCATCCGGCAACGAGCCTGACCACGAACTACGTCGTCTTGGGTCTTTCAGCCTTGTTCGAAGGCTACTCCTGGCGGGTCGCGCTTAAGGAGTTCAAGGCGGCCAAAGGCTCGCTGAGCTATTTCGCCGCCGTGCGGCAAAGCAAGGATCCCAGTGTCTTTACGGTGCTGTTCGAAGACACCGCAGCCCTGCTCGGCTTGCTCATTGCTTTCATCGGCATTACGGCCGCGGTCTATTTTGAGCGCCCCGAGCTTGATGGCGTAGCGTCTATCCTGATCGGCGTCATTCTCGCAGCCACCGCGGTGCTTCTCGCGCGGGAGAGCAAGGCACTGCTCATCGGGGAAGCGGCTTTGCCCCACGTGCAGGAAGAGATCAGGTCGGCGGTCGATGGAGATCCAGACGTCGAGCGTGTCAACGGCATGACGACAGTCCATCTGGGTCCGGATCAGATCGTCGTGGCGCTGAGCCTTGAATTCAAGGACGATCGGTCAACCGAGGACATCGAAGCGTGCGTTGAACGCATCGAATCGAGGCTCCGAAAGCGCCGCTCCGACATTGCCTCGGTTTTCGTGAAGCCGCAGACCTCTGCGACTTGGCGAAAGCGGCGGGCAAAGCTGGTCGAGTGAAATTTGAGATCGCCGTCGGCAGAGCCAGCATCGACGATATCGGATTTGGCTTAATAACCCGGATAGTTATGGCGCTTCGGCAGCCCAGCGAGGTGGGCTGGGTTCCAAGCGAGCATCTCGGCTTGTTTTGGCGGTCATTTCTGGAATCTCGTCGAGATGAAGTTTAAGCTGCCGATCGCTTCGCCCTGACGCACCGCAGAAGGCTACCATTTCGAGGGAACGCCATCAGGCCCAGCCCGTTGAGGGGCTATCCACTCCTCACCGAAAGGAAACGACCATGGGTTGGTTCTCCAAGGACATCGCCACGATGGACGATCTGTTCGTCCATACGCTGCGCGACATCTATTATGCCGAGCACCAGATCAAGAAGGCACTGCCTGATATGATCGAGAAGGCGACGAGCCCGGAATTGAAGTCCGGCTTCGAAACCCATCTCGGGGAAACCGAGGGGCATATTCAGCGGCTGAAGCAGGTATTCAAGCAGCACGGCGTCGAGGAAAAGGGTGTAACCTGTCCCGCGATCGACGGGATTATCAAGGAAGCAAACGAGGTTGCGGGCGAGGTCGAAGACAAGCAGGTGCTTGATGCCGCTCTAATCGCCGCTGCGCAGGCGGTGGAGCACTACGAGATCACACGATATGGCACRCTCGTGGCCTGGGCCAAACAGCTTGGACGCGATGACTGCGCGGCATTGCTTCAGCAAAATCTCGATGAAGAGGCCGCCGCCGATAAAAAACTGACGAAGCTCGCGACCGGCGGGATCAATCGCAAGGCCGCCTAACTTCGCAAGCGCTCCCGTCCGTGACGGGAGCGCTCACTCAATATCGGCCGCCCCAGAGCCATAACCGCAATCGCAGTGAAAGGCTGGAACAGTTCGAGCCTCGCCCCGTTTCGCAAGGTTATTCTCAGGAGCCTGGTATGTCGCAGCACCGTGCTGCTCAGCACGCCCTTAGACGATCGCCCGGAGATCGAACAACCCGCGCCCCGTATGGCAACCTTTTAAAGGTGCTCCGCCACAGTGGATAGTAAGGCTGCTGCGATCGCCGAGGGCGACAGCTAGGTTCGCCGGCTCTCAGCGCGAGGTGCAGGCCCGCGGATGGCCTCGGGCCCGCACCCCTTTGGACCCTCGTTTTCCATTAGATGAGAGGACGCTGATAGGGATCTGCGGTCTCGTCGAAGCGGCTCCAGCCGGCGGCGCGATACTCGGCCAGGCGCTCATCGCGATTGATCGGCGTGGCGCCATCCAGAGCATTGGATGATGTCCCCAAGCAGACCGTCGAGCTATCGTCAGGAGTGAGTTTGAAGGGCGCAGCGAGTCGTCTGCGCGCTCGAAAGCCGCAGAGCTCATCGGGTTGAATGGCCGGCGAGGATCTGATGATGCGACGCAGGCCCCGACATTGAGATGACGCAGGCTCCAGGTAGGTGCCACAACAACCCACACTGCTATCGAGTTAGGAAACGCTGTGAACGTTCCTGTCGTAGGGGGCTTCGTCTTCAGGCGCGCCGAACTCTGTGCCGAACGACCCGTTCTGGTTGGCTGCTCCGTCGCCTGTCTCCCGCCACGACAACAAGAACTGCGGCGCGTCCGCTTCCCACACGCCGTGCCGGTGACATATGCGATGCTGCGCGCCGTCGTTATGACACCGCCTCGGCGACGTAATACTGCACTTCAAGCATGATGCAGCCACGTTCCGATCGGAACGGTCCATGGGGAGTTCCTGGCGGCCGGCATGAATACATCATCGCATCTGGTCCCGATGCATCGCCACCAAGCGGCCCGACCGCCCCCTTGATGACGAAGACCTCCTCCCAATAGTCGTGGACCAGGGGCTCGGAGGTCGCGACGCCTGGAGCAAAGCGGACGAGGCGTGTTCGAGCCCCCGTCTTGTTCTCCTCGTCCAGGTCATCGGCCAGCATTTTCACCTCAAGCCCCGCCGGAAATCCCGGCAAGGGCAGCCAGCCGTCGTCATCGAACGGCAGCATTTCGATGTGCCTGCGGGGCGCTTTAGACATCCTGTGCTCCATACGCTGACTAGCGCCCGCTTTGAGGTCGGTCGTCCTTGCCCCCCTCAACCCCGCGCGAGCTCTTGCTCGAATTCCGGCAGCACGGTGAAGAGGTCGCCGACGAGGCCGTAATCGGCGATCTGGAAGATCGGCGCCTCTTCGTCCTTGTTGATCGCGACGATGACCTTCGAGTCCTTCATGCCGGCGAGATGCTGGATCGCGCCGGAAATGCCGACAGCAATGTAGAGCTCGGGAGCGACCACCTTGCCGGTCTGGCCGACCTGCCAGTCGTTCGGGGCGTAGCCGGCGTCGACCGCTGCGCGCGAGGCGCCCATGGCGGCGCCGAGCTTGTCGGCGACGGGTTCGATCACCTTGGTGAAGTTCTCGGCCGAGGCCAGTGCACGGCCGCCCGAGATGATGATCTTGGCCGAGGCCAGCTCCGGACGGTCGGACTTCGCGACCTCCTCGCCCTTGAAGCTGGAGGAGCCGGGGTTCTCCCCGGCAGAGACGCTCTCGACCGAGGCCGAGCCGCCTTCGCGCACAGCCTGGAAGGAGGCGGTGCGGATGGTGAGCAGCTTCTTGGCGTCGGCGGACTGCACGGTCTGGATCGCGTTGCCGGCATAGACCGGGCGCTCGAAGGTGTCGGGCGAGACAACCTTGGTGACGTCCGAGACCTGCATCACGTCGAGCAGGGCGGCGACGCGCGGCAGGACATTCTTGCCGGTGGTCGTGGAGGGCGCGACGATGGCGTCGTAGCCATCCGCCAGCTTGACGATCAGCGCCGCGAGCGGCTCGGCCAGCGCATGGCCGTAGGCGGCGTCATCCGCCAGCAGCACCTTCTCGACACCGGTGAGCTTGGCGGCGGCATCGGCAGCAGCCTTGGCGCCTTCACCGGCGACGAGGATGTGGACGGGGGCGCCGAGCGCCTGCGCCGCGGTCAGGGCCTTGGCGGTGGCGTCCTTGATGGAGGCGTTGTCGTGTTCGGCGATCAGCAGCGTGGTCATCAGATCACCCCGGCGGTGTTGAGCTTGGAGACGAGTTCGGCGGCGTTGGCCACCTTGACACCGGCGGAGCGGCCGGCGGGCTCGACCGTCTTCAACACCTTGAGACGCGGGGTGACGTCGACGCCGAGCGTCTCGGCCGTGGTCTCGTCGAGGGGCTTCTTCTTCGCCTTCATGATGTTGGGCAGCGAGGCGTAGCGCGGCTCGTTGAGGCGCAGGTCGGTGGTGACGATCGCCGGCAGCTTCAGCGCGACCGTCTGCAGGCCGCCATCGACCTCGCGGGTGACGTCGACTGAGCCGTCGCCAACGGCGACCTTGGAGGCAAAGGTGCCCTGCGGCCAGCCGAGAAGGGCGGCGAGCATCTGGCCCGTCTGGTTGCAGTCGTCGTCGATCGCTTGCTTGCCGAGGATGACGAGGCCAGGGTTCTCCTGTTCGACGGCCTTCTTGAGGAGCTTGGCGACGGCGAGCGGCTCGACCGTGCCGTCGACTTTCACCAGGATGCCGCGATCGGCGCCCATGGCGAGGCCGGTGCGGATCGTCTCGGCGGCCTGGGCCGGGCCGATCGAAACCACAACCACCTCCGTCGCCTTGCCCGCTTCCTTCAGGCACAGCGCCTCCTCGACCGCGATCTCGTCGAAGGGGTTCATCGACATCTTCACATTGGCGAGCTCGACGCCCGAACCGTCCGCCTTCACGCGGATCTTCACGTTGTAGTCGACGACCCGCTTTACGGGCACGAGGATTTTCATGTCGGAACCTCTTAATGAGACGTCGAAAGAGAGCTGCCCTGGGCTGCGGCAGTTGCGCCATGCACCCGCTTCAGGATCGATCGAGCTCGGATACGAACTGGTTCGTCGACCATCGCGCCGTCGATAGCCACAGCGCCGTCGCCACTGGCCAGGACCTTCCGAGCCCATAGAACTTCCGTCTCATCCGGCGCGAAGCCCGCCTGGATTGCGGCGATCTGTCGAGGGTGGATGCAGAGCTTTCCGCTGAACCCGAGATCTCGCGCATGGCGCGCATCGCTCGCAATCAACGGGACGTCATCTATTGCTGTCGTCACTCCGTCGATAGGCTGCGGCAAGCCGGCCAGCCGGGAGGCAACGACAAGTTCGGAACGGGCCAGGAGCAGCGCTTCCCGCGTATGGGCGCATCCAAGATCGGCACTGAAGTCGATGCTGCCGAAAGCGATGCGTGCGACGTTGCGTGTGGTTGCGATCCGGCGCGCATCGGCCAGCCCCCGCACGCTTTCGATCAGGGCTATGACCGGCAGGTCGAGCTCGGCACAGAGCGCTTGAAACTCGGGACCAAACTCCGCTTTCGGAAGGACAACCGCGCTGAAGCCATGCCCCCTTAGCGCCGCGATGTCCCGTTCATGCCAGGGCGTACCGAGCCCATTGACCCGCACCAGGACCGGCTTGGCGGTGAAGTCGCGCTTCAGAGCGGCCCGCGCCTCGTCCTTCCCGTCGACAGCGACGGCGTCCTCGAGGTCAATGATGACCGCATCGGCGTCGGTCGCAGCCGCTTTCACAAAGCGCTCAGGCCGGTCTCCCGGAACGAAGAGCGCGAAGGTGATGTCCGGGAACACCGTCATTGCCACGACGCCTCGGCTACCATGCATTCCGGACCGCCGTGCCTGGCTGTCCAGAGCTTCAACCCATCGCCCTCGTCACGCGCGTTGAGTGCGAAGGCGGCGTCGTCAAAGAGCGGGGACTGGCCGCGAAAGCGGAAGCGGCACGGCGGCGAGCCGCGCAGCTCTGTGGCGTAGTTCAGGAGCATCGCAGCCTGCATCGGCCCGTGGACGACAAGAGCGGGATATCCCTCGACCTCCATCGAGTAGCGCCGGTCGTAATGGATGCGATGGGCATTGAAGGTCAGCGCGGAATAGCGAAGCAGCAGAGGAGGCTCGATTGTCATCGGGCGCCGATAGGTGCCTGCTTCGGCGGGCGGCGGCGTCTTCGGCGTGCCTCCGGAAGCCTCAAGATTTCGATAGACGATGTCCTGCCGCTCTTCGAGCACAGGCCGTCCGTTCGCCTCGATCTGATGCTGCACGGTGACGAAGCAAAGCGCTCCTGTCCGCCCTTCCTTGTAGACAACGTCCGCGATGCGCGAGATCCGCCTCACCTCGTCGCCAACCCGCAGATCGCCGTGGAAGCTTTGGCTGCTGCCTGCCCACATGCGACGCGGCAAGGGTACCGGAGGAAGGAAACCGCCCCGTTCGGGATGCCCGTCCGGTCCGAGCTGCGCAGTCGGAACCGCAGGCTGGGCCAGGCAGACATGGATCATCCGTGGCGCGATCTCGCCGCGCTTTGGCGCTTCGCCAGCAAGGTCGAAGGTCGCGTGGTATTTGCGCGCCAGGTCCTCGGTCAGGACGTCTGAGCCAAGATCCTCGCGGTCGATCCAGCTTCGAAGATGGTCGATATCGACAGTGAGCGCTTCGGCCGCGGTCATCAGTATGACCTCGGCATGCCGAGCACATGCTCTGCGAGAAATGAGAGGACGAGATTGGTCGAGATCGGTGCGACCTGATAGAGCCGCGTCTCGCGGAACTTGCGCTCGACGTCGTACTCTTCAGCGAAGCCGAAGCCGCCATGGGTCTGGATGCAGGCATTGGCAGCCTCGAAGGATGCATCCGCCGCCAGCATCTTGGCCATGTTGGCCTCCGCGCCCGGATTGGCGCCGGCCTCGTAGAGCCGGATCGCCTCGCGCACCATAAGCTCCGCGGCGCGCATGTTGGCGTAGGCCTTGGCGATCGGGAACTGGATGCCCTGGTTCTGGCCGATTGGCCGGCCGAAGACCTGGCGCTCCTTGGCGTAGGCAGATGCCTTCTCGATGAACCATTTTGCGTCGCCGACGCACTCCGACGCAATCAAGATGCGCTCGGCATTCATGCCCGACAGGATGTAGCGGAAGCCCTTGCCCTCCTCGCCAACGAGGTTTGCCGCCGGGACCTTCACGTTGTCGAAGAAGACCTCGGTGGTGGCGTGATTCATCATCGTGCGGATCGGTCGGATGGTCAGGCCGTCCTTCAGCGCCTCACGCATGTCGAGAATGAAGACCGAGAGCCCGTCGGTGCGCTTCGCCACCTGGTCGCGCGGCGTGGTGCGAGCCAGAAGCAGCATCAGGTCAGACTGCTCGGCGCGGCTCGTCCAGATCTTCTGGCCATTCACGACGTAGTGGTCGCCCTCGCGACGGGCCGTCGTCCTCAGTGCCGTCGTGTCCGTGCCACTGGTTGGCTCGGTAACGCCAAACGCCTGAAGGCGAAGCTCGCCCGAGGCAACCTTGGGGAGATAGCGCTGCTTCTGATCCTCGGTGCCGTGTCGCAGCACCGTGCCCATCACATACATCTGGGCATGGCAGGCGGCGCCATTGCAGCCCTGTCGCTGGATCTCCTCCATGATGACGGCGGCGGCCGATAGCGGCAGACCGGCCCCGCCATATTCCTCAGGGATGAGCGCCGACAGGAAGCCGCTTTCCGTCAGAGCCGAAACGAACTCCGTCGGATAGGCCATCTCGCGGTCGTGCTTGCGCCAGTACTCACCGGGAAAAACGGAGCAGAGTTTCGCGACGGCGTCGCGGATCTCGGAATGATCGGATGCGTGCTGCATGGTGCCTCAGGACTGTCGAGGAGCGGCGGCGACCGAGCGCCAGGTCTGAAAGGTTTCTTCGCCGACGCCTTCGAGCACGGCGCGCAAGGCGCTTGTCATCGGTAAGGGGCCGGACGCTTCCCCGATTGAGAGAGCGAGGTCGATGTCCTTGCGCAAGATCGCATGGAGGGAGTCGAAGTCGGTTCGGGTAGCCGTCCAGGCTTCATAGGCCTCGCCCGCATCGTTCGGGCGGACGGTGAAGAAGTTGCGGCCTGTACTAGCCTCAAAGACAGGAATGGCGTCCGGAAGCGCGATGCCGTTATCGCCGGCAATTCGGTAGGCCTCGGCTGCGATCATCAGTGTGGTGATGCCCACGAGATTGTTTACGATCTTGGTCGCCTGGCCAGCTCCAAGAGGCCCGCAATGGAAAATGGTGCTGCCCATCGCCTCCATCAGCGGCCGCAGCTCCTCGCAGTCCTCCGCGCGGCCGCCCATGATGATGGCGAGGGTCCCGTCGCGAGCCTTCAGGGCCCCGCCACTGATGGGAGCATCAACAACCCGCACGCTATCCGGTTCGAGCTCGGTCGCGAGTTCCCGCATCGTTTCGGGAGCAATGGTTCCCATGACGACGAGGATCGGCGTGCGACCGTTGAGCCCGCTGCGCAGGCCGCCTTCCCCCAGCACGACCGAGCGAGCCTGCTCAGGCGTCGCGACCAGGACGATGACAGCGTCGCAGCCGGCACAGTCAGCGGCACGCTCTACGCAGTTGACGCCTAGCGTGGCGAATGGCGCGCGCGCTGCTTCGCTCCGGTCGCAGATGGTGAGCTCGAAACCCGCCTTATGGATGTTCATGGCCATCGGAGCGCCCATGGCTCCGACGCCAACGACGGCAACTGAATTGATCATGGATTGCGCCTCAGGAAATGGTCACGCCACTGTCGACAGAGATGACCTGGCCCGTGACCACGCGGGCTTCATCGCTGCCGAGGTAGACGGCCATGTCTGCGATATCGAGCGGCCGACAGGGGCCGAGAAGGTGCTGGCCGGCGAGACGCCGCAACTCCTCTCGCTCCTGCAACAGCGCCTCGGCACGCGGTGTCAAAACGAGGCCAGGCGCAATCGCGTTCACGCGAATGTTGTCAGGAGCGTATTCGACGGCCATCGAACGGGTCATCGCCGCGACGCCGCCTTTTGCTGCGGTGTAACAGTCGCGCTCCGGCAGAGCCATCAGAGCGACCATCGACGAGAGATTGACCACCGAGCCGCCGCCCGAACGGACCATCTCGGGGATCGCATATTTGGAGCACAGGAACGTGCCGTAGAGATCGAGCTTGATGACGCGCCAGAATTCCTCGTCCGGCGCCTCCGTCACACGCGCATCGGCTGAGCTGGATCCGCCAGCGATGTTGCAAAGGATGTCGAGCCTGCCGAACTCCGACACGGTCTTCGCCATCGCAGCTTTGACCTGTTCGGGATCGGTGATGTCGCAGACAAGCGGCCGCCCATTTTCGCCCGCCTTGGCTTCTTCCAAGGTTTCATCGAGTGCAGGCCCGCTGATATCGGCTGCGACGATGCGGGCGCCTTCGGCGATGTAGCGGGCGCAAGTCGAGCGGCCGATGCCGCCAGCAGCACCGGTAATGAAAGCAACTTTGCCGGACAGCCTTGCCATGTCGTCCTCCTGTTCAGACCATCCAGCCGGCGCGTTCGCCATCGAGAATGGCGATGTCCACCTGACGCGGGGCCACGGCATCACCGACGAGCTGGATTTCCAGGTCATTGCCGGCCAGCTCCGAAGCCAGGCTGGCGTTCGCGCTATTGCCCATGGCGAGGATGATCGGGCCTGCGTGCTCGATTTCACTGACCGCGTCGCCGAAGCGATCCTCACAGATCAGGCGCCGTTCCTCGATCGCGGTGACGAAGCGTGTCGGCAGAACCTCGATCGCGAGAGCAGCCAGACGCCGGTAGAGGGCGGGAGCATGATGGACGGGCAAATCGGCGCCGGCATGCATGTGCGGCGTTACGATGGTTACGGCATGCCCGCGCTCGGCCAACTTCTCCGCCGCGGCTGTTCCTGAGAGATGTGGATCGTCCTCGATCACCAAGACCGGGCCGTCGAAGCTTTCCGGTTGCAGAAACGCATCCCAGACGGTTCGGACGCGCGGAAGATCGGCGCCGGGAATGCCGGAGGCCCCGGGTCGCAGCGAGCTGTACCCGTCGCGGCGGGGCAACGAGCCCGTCGCAAGGACAACGGCGTCGAAGGCTCCGCCCGCCAAGGTCGTCCGGTCGGCCTCGGCATTCAAACGGATGTCGACCTGAAGCCGCTCCAGCATTTCAATCTGCCAGCGGTGAATCTCTGCGAAGCCGCGCCGCGAGGTGATCTCGCAGGTCATGAGGTTCTGGCCTCCGAGGCGCGTGCCGCGCTCGAAGAGCGTTACTCGGTGGCCACGCTCGGCCGCGACACGCGCCGCCGCGAGTCCCGCAGGGCCACCGCCCACAACCGCCACACGTTTGGATCGCGGCGCAGGACGCATAGTTCCGATACCAATCTGCGCTTCACGGCCGACCGCGGGGTTGTGGACGCAGCCAACGCCGCGTCCGCGATCGAGGCCCACGATGCAGGACTGGTTCGAGTAGGTGCAGATGCGGATGCTCTCGCGGTCCCCTCTGGCAGCCTTGAGCGGTAACTCGGGATCAGAGATCAGCGCGCGCGCCATGCCGATGAAATCGGCGCGGCCGGATGCGAGCACCGCCTCGGCCGCTTCCGGTGTCGCGATACGGGAACTGACGCAAACCGGGAGGCCCTCCACGGCCTGTCGTATCGCTCCCGCTTCGTCAGCAAATTGGGCTTCCGGAGCAGTGATGTCCGCGATCCAGCCCGGATAATGCAGGGAGGTCAGCCCACTGACATTTAGATAGCTGATGCCTTCCGTCCGGAGCCTCTCTGCGATCGCGGTGGCATCGGCGAGCTGAAGTCCTCCCGGGACGTCATCCCTGCCATTCACCCGGGCGCCGATAAGGAAATTCGGGCCGACCGCGCTTCGGATAGCGCGAAGCCCTTCGAGTAGGAAGCGCATCCGATTTTCGAGGGAGCCGCCGTAACGGTCTGTCCGCTTGTTGGTCGCTGGCGAGAGAAACTCGTGCAGGAGATAGCCTTGAGCCGCAAAAAGTTCGACGCCGTCGGCGCCTGCCTCCTGCATGTTCAGGGCAGCCTCGACCATGGTCGCGACGTATTCAGCGATGTCCTCTTCGCTCATCTCCTTCGGGATCTCGCCGGTTCGCGGACACGGCAGCGGCGATGGAGCGAAGAGCGGGATGCCGAACTGGGTTGTGCCCGGTGACCGCAATTGGCGGCCGCTCATGTTGAGCTGCGAAACGAAGCAGGCTCCCTCGGATTTAATCGCCGAGATCATACGCTGATAATGCGGCTGCAGGCCGCGATCATTGGCCAGATCCAGCCCGCCGAGTGTGGTCGTTTCGAGCGCCCCGCCCCAGCTCGCCGTATGGCGCCAGGACGGCGGCATCAGGAAGTTCGACATGACAATGAGGCCGGCGCCGCCCTTCGCACGCTCAACATGGTAGGCGATCGTCCGTTCGATCGCGGAGCCGTAGCCGGCGCCGAACATCACCGCATGCGGCATCATCGCAATGCGATTGCGCAACGTGACGTGGCCGAGAGCGAGCGGGCTCAACAGCCTCTCGTAGCCGGTGACGGGCATCTCAGAACGGGGCCTTCTTCGGGAAGTTGGGCGCTCTCCGCTCGCGGAAGGAATCGAGCCCTTCCTGCGGGTCGGGACCAGAGAAACCAAGCATCTCCAATGCGAGCGAGGCATCGAAGGTCGGGCCGGCCATCCGCAGCCAGTTGTTCAGCGCGTACTTGGTCCACTGGATGGCGGAAGGCGCGCCTGCGGCGAGCCTCGAGGCTACGGCGAGCGCCTTCTCCTGCAACTCTTCTTCGTCGACTGCGAGCGCGACCAGGCCCAATTGCTCGGCCTTCTCGCCGCTCACCGGTTCGTTGAGCAGGAGGTGATACTTGGCCTTGGCCATGCCGCAGAGCAACGGCCAGATGATTGCAGCATGGTCGCCCGCGGCAACGCCAAGCCGAACATGGCCGTCCACGAGCTTGGCGTTCTTGGCAGCGATCGGAATGTCGGAGACCAGGGCCGCGGCGAGACCGGCACCGACGGCCGCTCCTTGAATGGCCGAAACGATCGGCTTCGAGCAGTTGACGATGTTGTAGACGAGGTCTCTCGCCTCCCGCCACATGTTGGCGCGTTCATCGAAGCTTTGCGTCAGCTTTTTCACGACCTCGAAGTCGCCGCCGGCGGAGAACGCCTTACCCTTGGCGCAGAGCAGGACGGCCAGCGTTTCGCGATCTCGATCGACAACGCGCCAGATGTCGGCCAGCTCGCGATGGGCGTCGGCGCCGAGCGAGTTCAAGCTTTCCGGGCGGTTCAGCGTCAGGCGCAGCACGCCTGGAGCAGGCCGGTCGCAGAGGATCGAGGGAAAAGCGGAATAGGCTTCGAGTGTCATGCTGCCTCCGGTCAGATCGAGCGGCGCGAGGTGATGCCGCCATCGACGGTGATGATGGTGCCGGACGTGTAGGCGGAGCGCGGCGAAGCGAGGAAGGCAAAGAGGTCGGACACCTCGCGCACACTCGCCGCGCGGCCAAGCGGATACGCAGCCAGTAGTTCGACGTAGCGGCCCTCGTCGTCCCACTGCTCGCGGGCACGCTTTTTCATGATGTTGACGATCCGGTCGGTGGCGACGGGCCCCGGATTGATGCCGAGGACGCGGATGCCGTCATCGAGGCTGCGGCCACCGAGCGCCCGGGTGAAGGCCATCAGGGCGGCGTTGCCGGTCGAACCTGCGATGTAACGGAAATCGGTGTTCTCGCCGCCATTGCCGATATTGTTGAGGATGACGCCGCCTCCGGCCGCCTTCATCGCTGCGTAGAATTCCCGGCAAAGGTCGATGTAGCCGAAGACCTTCACCTCCCAGCCTTCGCGCCAGCGCTCTCCGTCAACCTGCCAGAGATCGCCGCCTGGAATGGCTCCGGCGTTGTTGACCAGCACATCGGCACGTCCAGCTGCCTTGCCGATCGCTTCAGCGGCGCCCTTCGCGGCAATGTCCTGTTCCTGAACCACCACCGTGATCCCGTGCTGATCGCGCAGGCGTTCAGCCAACCGGGTGAGCTTGTCGCCCGAACGCGCGACGAGATGCAGGTCGCACCCCTCCTCTGCGAAGACCTCGGCCAGCCCTTCGCCAATGCCCTGCGAGGCACCGGTGATGACGACTTTCTGGCCGCGCAATTGCAGATCCATGGCTTCAGGCTCCTTGGCGGACGATGCGCTCGATGTCGGCGATCGCTTCCGGATTGACGAGGGAGGAAAGGTCTCCCGCGGGGGAGCCGGAATAGACGCTGCGGATCACGCGGCGCATGATCTTGGAGCTGCGGGTCTTCGGCAGTTGCGGCACAACGAAAACGGCGCGAGGCGCAAATGGCTTGCCCAGCCTCTCCTGGATCCGTGCTGTTGCGAGCTTGAGGATGTCGTCCGTCGGACCCGAGCAAGTAAGGAAGGCAACGAGCGCCTGGCCCTTAACCGGATCCTCGGCGCCGATCACCGCGGCTTCGACGACGCCATCAATCTCAACGAGAATTTCCTCGACCTCAGCTGGGCCGACGCGCTTGCCCGCGACCTTGATGGTGTCGTCCGAACGCCCGAGCAGGAAATAGTGCCCCTCCTCGGTGCGCATCGCGAGATCGCCGTGGATCCAGACGCCAGGTACGGTGCTCCAATAGGTTTCGAGATATCGCTGCTCGTCCTGCCAGAAGCTGGCAGTCATGCCCACGAAGGGAGCGAGCACCGCGAGTTCACCGATCGCGCCGACGAGGGGTCGCCCTGCGGGATCGACCACGTCGCACGCCACGCCTGGTGAGCGTGTGTTGAAGCCGGCGGGCACTATCGGCTTGGTCACAACGCTGGAGAGCAGGCAGCCTGAGACTTCAGTTCCGCCGGTATAATTGATCAGGGGGCACTCACCACGTCCGAAGGCCTGCTCGAACCAGATGAAATGTTCGGAGGCGATGCTTTCGCCGGCCGTGATCAGCAGGCGCAACGATGACAGATCGGGCGCGGTGCTGACCGCTTCGTTCGAAGACAGGCCGCGGATCAGTGTTGGCGCTGAGCCATAATGAGTGACGCGATATGTCTCGATGAGCCGGCCCATGCGCGACCAGTCGGGATAATCGGGGGCGCCGTCGTAGCAGACGAGCGTAGCGCCGCGCAGCAGCGCCGATCCAAGGATAAGAGAACCGGCGATCCAGCCCATATCCGCCGGCCAGCAGAAGACGTCGCCAACCCCAACGTCGAAGTGTACGGCCGAGTCGTGCGCGATCTTGATGGGGAAGCCGCCATGCACATGGACGGCTCCCTTGGGCTTGCCAGTCGTTCCCGAGGTGAAAATCACCATGAACGGGTCATTCGGGGACATCCGCGCTGAAGGCGGAGCGCTGTCCGGGCTCTTCCTCACCGACTGCCAATCGTGGCAAACCGCGTCTGCATCCGCTGGGCCAGTATCCTCGGGGGACCGCTTCAGCACGACGAGTTCCAGACCCGGAAGCTCCTTCCTGACGGATGCGATGGTATCTCGCGTCGAGATGAACCGTCCCCGCCGTTGAAAGCCGGTCGTGGCCAGCAGCGCTTTGGCTCCGCAGGATCCAAGCCGAGCCACGACGGCATCGGTTCCGAAGCCGCTAAAGAGCGGCACGACGATTGCCCCGATATACGAGACGGCGAGCAGCGAGACAGAGGCCTCAATCCCGTTTTCCATGAGCAGACCGATGCGGTCGCCCCGCTTAAGTCCGAGGCCGAGCAGGCCAGCAGCCAGGCTGCGGACTTCATCCTTCAATTCTCGGTAGGTGACCTCGCGGACCGAGCCATCCTCGCGCTCCGCGATCACTGCCGTCCGGGCCGCCCAATCGGGATTGTCCAGGATCGTATCAACCCAGTTGAGCTCGCCGCCGACGAACCAGGCAGGGAACGGAGCCCCCCGTGACAGATCGCAGTAATGGTCGTAGTCGCGGCTCCAGCGGATATTGCAGAAGCTCGTAACCTCGCGCCAATAGCGCTCCGGTTCGGCCAGCGACAATTCGTAGAGCGCGTCGCTGTCCTTCGCGCCAAGGCGCTTGGATAGGGCGGTCACCTGAGCACGGTCGATATAGTCGGCGGTAGGCTGCCAGATGTCGTTGCTATCGAGCGCCATGGTCAAATTCCCAAATAGGCCCGTTGCACCTCGGCGCTCTGCGCGAGCGCGCTCGCGGAGTCCTCGGCCGTGATTGCGCCGCCCTCGAGGATGTAGGCGCGGTCGGCGATGGCGAGCGCGGTTTCCGCATTCTGCTCAACGAGCAGGATGTTCACCCCGGTCTCGGCGACGGTTTTGACCATCGCTGCGATCCGGTCGACAATCGCCGGTGCGAGCCCGATTGTCGGCTCATCCAAGAGCAGGATGCGAGGGGCGCTCATCAAGGCACGGGCCACGGCGATCATCTGCTGCTGGCCGCCGCTGAAGGTCGACGCCTGCGTCGAGAGCCGATCCCTCAGTTCGGGGAAAAGCGAAATCACGCGGTCGAGATCACGCTTCACCGCCGCGGTGTCGCTGCGCGCGTAGGACCCGAGCTCAAGGTTCTCAAGCATCGTCATCTCGCCGAAGAGGCGCCGCCCCTCCGGCACCACCGACAATCCCTTCCGCACGAGACGGTCCGGGGACATCCCGGTGACGTTCTCTCCGAAGAGATGGACGCTTCCAGCGCTGGGGCGCACGAGGCCGCAGATTGTCTTGATGAGGGTCGACTTGCCCGCACCATTCGCGCCGATCAGCGTGACGATCTCGCCGCTGCCTACAGTGATGCTGACATCGTTCAGCGCGGGTACGACGCCGTAGCGAGCCGAGAGGCCCGTGACCTTGAGGGGAAGCGCTTCAGTGCTCATGGCGATGCCCCAGATAGGCCTCGATCACCTTTTGGTCGGCGCGAATCTCCGCTGGCGTCCCCGTTGCGAGATGCTGGCCATGGTGCAGCACGACAATGCGGTCACAGACACGCATCACGGCCTTCATGTTGTGTTCGACGAGCAGGACCGAGCAGCCGAATTCGTCGCGGATCCGCTTCAATACGACCAGGGTATTGGCGACCTCTGTCTGATTTAGACCGGTCAGCGGCTCGTCGAGGCAGAGGAGCTTCGGGCGTGCCGCAAAGGCGATGCCGATGGAAACGAGTCGTTGCAGGCCATGTGGAAGATTGCCGGCTTCTTCCGTGAGATAAGGCGTGAGCCCCAGCATCTCGGCTGTTTCGGCCACTCGCGCTCGCCGTTGGGCGCTTCCGCGGACGCCATGAATGGTGCCCAGCAGAATGTTGTCGCCCACCATCATGCTGCGCATGAGGCTGCCGTGCTGAAAGGTCCGCACCAGGCCAAGGCGGCTGATTGCCAGCGGCGACCGACCAGTGCAGTTCTCGCCAAAGACAAAGAGCTCGCCGGCTGACGGCTTGTAGAAGCCGCTGATCAAATTGAAGGTCGTGCTCTTGCCGGCTCCGTTCGGGCCGATCAGCCCAAGGATCTCGCCGGGTCTAATCTCAAGATCGAGATCGGAAACCGCGAGCAGGCCACCAAAGCGTCGGGTCAGGCCTTTTGTGCGCAGCAAGGGCTGTTGCTCTGCCAGCATCTCAGTGCCCTCCTCCGGCTTGAGGCCGCTTACCGCTGACCAGTCCCGTGATGCCATGGGGCAGGAGCAGAACCGCCACCACAATCGCAGCGCCGTAGAAAATATGCTCCCCCCCGCCGAGCCCGAGCGCATAGCTGCCGAGCACGACAAGCAGCGCAGTGCCAAGGAGCGGACCGACGATGCTGCCCTCACCGCCCACCTTGACGTAGGCAAGGGCAAATGCGGCGACGAGGAAGCTGAAATCGCCCGGGCTGATCACATTGTTGGCGAAGGCGTGCAGGCTTCCGGCCATACCGGCTGCAACCGAGGCCGCTGCGAAACAGGCGATCTTCACCAGCAGGATGTTGAGGCCGACCGTCCTGGCAACGTTCTCGTTGTCGCGGATCGCGGTCAGGATCTTTCCGAAATCGGAACGCTCAAGAGCGTACAGCGCGAGGGTAAGCAGGGCTGCCACCGCCACAATGAAGGTCGGCATCCAGCCATCCAGCACCATCGGCGGGAAGATGCCGACCATGCCGGAAGTACCCCCGAGCGCGGCGCTTTTCGAATAGAGGATGCGAATTGCCTCGGTGAACGCGAAGCCGATCAGGAGAAAGTATGGCCCCTTGGTCCGCAGCGTGATGTAGCCGAAGACGATCGAGACGAGGCCAGCCATGGCCCCGCCCGCCAGCAGGGCGAGCAGGAACGGCCAGTTCAGGATCGTCAACGTCGCACCGGTCGTATAGGCGCCGATGCCGACGAAAGCGGCGGTGGCGAAGTTCAGCTCGCCCATCAGCATGACGAAGCGAAGGCTGACGGCCGTGAGCGCTCCGATGGCGATGAGGTTCACCACGCTCGCGATGTAGGCATCGCGGACCAGCGCGGTCCCCGCGAGGGCGATAGCGATCCCGCCAATCCAGTAGGGCAGCTTCACATCATCCATGGCCGAGAAGCCCCTTCGGCCGCACCAGCAAGACGGCGATGACGAGGAAGAAAATGGCGACCGTGGCCGAGCTGGGGTCGAAGTAGAAGCTACCGAAGGTTTCGATGGCAGCGACGAACAGCCCGCCAAGGATGGCGCCGGGAACGCTGCCAAGACCTCCGACGATAACGGCGATGAAGCCCTTGATCAGATAGTCGGCGCCGATGACCGGCGAGACGATGGTAACCGGGGCAATGAGCGCGCCCGCGAGCGCCGCGAGGCCGGACGCGATCATGAAGCCCGCAAGTGCCATGCGGTTGTACGGAACGCCTTGCAGCATGGCAGCTTCGTGGTCGATCGAGACCGCTCTCAGGGCCTTGCCAAGCTGCGTGCGCGTGAGCGCCCAGTAGAGCGAAGCGGTGATCAGGATCGCGGCGATGCACAGCGCGAAGCGCTGATTGGTGATCGCCGCCCCGAAAATGGAGATGGTGCCAGGGAAAATCTCCGGCACGGGCCTCACCGCCCCGCCGAAGACTTTGAGCAGCACGCCGTCGAGCAGCAGAACAAGGCCGATTGACAGGATGAAAGACCCAACCATATCGCGTTGGAAGAACCGGAAGCCGGCGACGTACATCAACAGGCCCAGCGCCAGGGCCACAGTGATGCCCCCCACCGCTGCAAGCAGATAGGCTGGCAGGATGGGGAGACCGTTGCCCGCCAGCCAAGGCACGGCCCAAGCCACTGCCAGCGCAGAGACGGCGAACAGATGCCCATGGGCAAAGTTCACGATCCGCATGACCCCGAAGATCAGGGTCAAGCCAAGCGAGAACAGGATGTAGACGGCGCCGATCTGCAGGCTTGTCAGGGTGAGCTGTATCGCGGTTTGCATGGTGGGCGTGCCTGGCTTGGTCTGGAGGTCACTTGCCCGAGGGCACGAGACGGGTCTTCTCGACCAGATTGCCGCCCTTCACCTGGGTGATAGTCACGGGCAGGCGCATCTGCTGGCGGGACCCGTAGGTGTCCGTGCCGTAGAAATCGACCTTGCTGCCGTAGAACGAGGTGAACGAGACATCGGCCATCACAGCCGCGACCTTCTTGGGATCGATCGACTGCGCCTTCTCGATGCCCGCCTTCAGAGCGTAGACGGAGTCGTAGAAGCCGATCTGGATCGAGTTAAGCGACTCACCAAGGACACCCCGAGCCTCTTCGTTTGTGGCCTTCTGCTGACCGGTCATGGCGGGGCTGTCGAAGGTGATGGCTGCGCCCATGTAGACGTCTTCAATCGCCTTACCGCCAGTCGCCTTGAGCCCGTCGATGCCAGTGCCAACGGCGATGATCTTGACGCCCTTCCAGCCGAGAACATCGAGTTCGCGCAGGACAGCCCCGGCATCGGCCGGCGGCATCGAGGCCAAATCGATCATGTCAGGCTTGAGAGAGGCGATGCGAGCCGCGATCGGCTGGAACTCGGTCGTCCCGCGCTCGTAGAAGTCGCTCGACAGAATCTTGATGTCGTTGCCAGCCCAAGCCTTGTTGGCCACGCCTTCGGTTTCGCGACCGGTCGCATCATTTGGGTTGAGCATCACGACTGACTTGGCCTGCGGATGCTGCTCAAGCACGTACTTGAACATCGGCGGAATGATCTCGAACGCCGTGTTCATCTGGGTGTAGGTCAGCGGGAACTTCGGCCCCTTGATGCTGAAGCCCCAGGCGGTCGTGAACATCAGTACGCCCTGCCGCTCGGCGAGCGACTGCAGCGCCTGTACGGGAGCTGTTCCAAGGCTCCCGCCAATGAACTTCACGCCGTCACGGTTGAGGAGCGTCTGTGCGACGCGCGTACCCTCGGCAGCGTTGTATTTGTTGTCATAGGCGAGGCATTCGAAGTTGTAGGTCTTGCCCTCGACTTTGACGCCACCGGCCTGCGCGATCTCCTGCGCCGCCTTCTTGCACATGAACTCCGACCCCTTACCCCAGATCGCGCCGGAACCCGACAGGGGAACGGAAAGCCCAAGCTTTATCGTCTCCTGAGCCTGCACTCCGCCGAGGCTGGCGAGCAGCCCAAGAGAGGTCCCCAGTCCGAGAAGCTTCATCCGTGCCGTAAACGTCATTTCCTCTCCTCCACTTCCGAGCTTCGGTTGATTCCGTGCCCGCTATCGATGTGTCGTGCTGCCAGTCGCTGAGCCCGTGAGGCCGGCAATTTCGTCGGGCTGGTAGCCGAGCGATGCCAAGAGCTCGGCTGAATCGGCGCCAAGCTTCGGTGCAGGCCGGTGCTTGGGCCGCAGCGCAGCTGTTCGGACAGCGGTTGCGACGATCGGTATCTGACTCGCGCCGTCCGGCGCCGGCTCCAATGAAAAGAAGCCGCCATTGGCATTTTCGGGAGCCACGAGGGCCTCGGCCGGGGTTAGGGCCCGGCAGGCCGGAATCTTGGCGGCCTCAAGCTCTGCCAGACATTCATCGGACGAGCGCGACGAGCACCAGTCAGCCATGACCGCACTCAGGGCCTCGCCATTCTCACCCCGGCCTATATCGGAGGCGAAGCGCGGGTCCGCCAAAAGGTCGGGGCGACCGACGAACTGCGCCCAGCGGCGAAACATGCCGTCACCAATGACCTGGATCATCAGCCAGCCGTCGCGGGTCTGAAAAAGATCGGATGGGCCGGCGATGGGGCTGCGGTTGCCGATCGGCTTGCGGCTACGCGCGCCTGCCGCCTCTTCGATCAGCATGGGATTTGTCATCGTCAGCGCCGTTCCGAGCAGCGATGCCTGGACATGCTGTCCCCGCCCGGTGGAGCGCCGCTCATAAAGCGCCGACACGGTCGCGAACGCCGCCGACATTCCCGTAGCGTAATCAACATAGGAGACGGCGGCTCGGAGCGGACGCTCGCCTGTGCCGCTCAACGCCATCGCGCCGCTGAGCGCCTGTCCGGTGCCGTCGAAGCCGATCCGGTCGCGGCTCTCTGCATCGGGCCCATAGGCGCTGATCGTGCAGAGCACGATATCGGGGCGGATGGCCCTGAGGCTGTCGTAGTCGAGACGTGCGCGGCGCAGGGCGGCCGCCGGCAGATTGACTATGACGGCATCCGAGGTCGCGACCAGCTTCTCAAATGCGAGCCGTCCACTCTCGTTGTCGAGGTCGAGCGCAAGCGACTTCTTGTTTCGATTCATTTGGAGATACAGCGCGCCTCGGCCCGGTTGACCGATCGGCATTACCTCTCGATCGGGAGCGCCGGCTGGCGGCTCGATGCGGATAACCTCCGCACCCTGGTCAGCCAACAATGCTGCGCAGAACGGGCCCGCGATATAGCGGCCGAGATCCAGGACGCGCAGGCCCGAAAGGCCAGCTGCCACCCCAGATGCGTCGTTCACGCTTATCGGGAGTTCGGTCCCGTCCACCACTTTCCTCACCCTTATTTTCTGCGAAGGGGGCTTTCCATCGCTTGGTTTGACGTGTTAGTCATTCTCTATGCTGAATGACATTCACAGTTTCTTGAAAGCCATTCATACATGAGTGCCAGCCCTGATCAAGACCTCTCGCCAAAAATCGTCGGAGCCGTCGCCAACGCGGTTTCCATCCTCCGATCGCTCGCTCAGATGAGTGAGCCGGCGGGTGTCGCCGTCATCGCGCGTGATACCGGCGTGAGCGTCAGCACGTGTTTCAACATCCTGCGAACGCTCTCGACGGAGCGGCTGGTGGACTTCGATGCCGAGGCTAAGACCTACCGGATCGGCCTGGGTGTGTTGGAGCTGTCGCTGCCACTACTAGGCGCTAACCAGGCCGATCTGATCCGACCGGAGCTCGCGCGGCTTTCCGGCGAGCACAAGAGCCTGCTCTGCCTTTGGCAGGTGACTGATGGCGAGCGCATCGTCCTGGTCGATCGCGTATCAACGGCGAAGACGGTCAGAGTCGACATGTCCGACGGCTCGCGCCTTCCGACTTTCGTGGGCGCGGTCGGTCGTTGCTATGCGGCGTTGCGCAACCTGTCTCACGACGAACTGAAGCTGCGCTTCGACACGTTGCAGTGGCAGGCCCCGCCGAGCTTTGAGGACTATGTGGCCGACGTCGAGAAGGCCAAGCGCGACGGCTATGCCTTCGACCTAGGGCAGCTGTTCAAAGGGCTGGAGATCGCCGCTGCCGTCATCACCGACGCGGAAGGCAGGCCGCGCCTCGGTATCAGCGGGATCAGCATTGCGGGGCAACTCTCCCGTGAGGATATCGAGCGCCTTGGCGTCGACCTGCGCGATTCCGCTGACTGGATCAGTGAAGCGCTCTTCGGGGTTTCTCGGGGCGTGCGGCAGTCCGAGCGGAGGCTGGCCGGTGGGCGCGCGGTGCCGCACGGCCGGGGAGGACAGCGGTGAGCGGCGCGCAAACCGATCTCCCTGTTTGGGTCTTCGACGATTTCAATCCCGGCCAGCCACTGGGGAATTTCGCCATCACGCTCGACGATGCGCATCTGGACAACTGGACGGCGATCTATGGCGACCGGCCATCGAGCGAAAATGTGCCGGCCGGGATGCTCGTCGCCGCGATGATGGAAGCCTACCTGAACACCATCCAGCCTCGCCCGCCCGGCAACATTCACGCCAGCCAGAAGCTCGTCTTCGGTCGCTCGGCGAAGGCCGGCGACAAACTCGAAGCGCAGGTCAGCTGCCTCTCGAAAGAACGCCGCAAGGAACGCGGTTGGGTGACGTTCGGCGTCGTCCTGAGCGTCGAGGGGCAGGACGTTCTCAATGGCGAGATCCGGACGATCTGGGCGCGATGACACAAGGCCGGGCAACACGCGCTCCACGGAGATAATGCGGAATGGGAACGCTGGAGACTGCGGCGCTGCCGCGTGAACTAGCCATCGCAGAGATGATGACGGGACCGGACACGGTTGCGCGCTACGCCGCGCTGACGGCCGACTTCAACCCGATTCATCTCGATCCAGACTTTGCCGCCAAGACCTCATTCGGCCACCCGATCGTGCACGGCACGCTCGGTCTCAACCTGGTGATCGAGGCGATCGAGCGCACGTTCGGCGGGGTCCCGGAACGGCTGGCCCTCGATACACGCTTCATCCGACCGCTGCCGGTCGGTTCATCCATCCGAGCAGGCGGCGTCCTCAGGGAAGGCGCGGCGGGCACCTACGACATTTTCGTCGAGACAATGGCAGGGGAACGAGCAGTCGAAGGAACCTGCACCGTCATCCCTGCCGCAGAACATTGCAGCAAGGGACGTGACGCATGAGTGAGCCGGCAGTCGACGACGAAACCTTCCAGCATCTCAAGGCGACCGTCGAGCGCTTCGTCGCGGAACGCCTCGTGCCCAACGAGATGCGGCTGGAGATTGAGGATGATGTCCCTGAAGAGATCGTCGCGGAAATGCGTGAGCTCGGCCTATTCGGCCTGACGATCCCGCCGGAGTATGGCGGCATTGGACTAACCGCTAGTCAAGAAAGCCAGCTCGCCATGATCTTCGGCGGGACGGCGCTCGCGTTTCGTTCGCTGCTGGCGACCAACATCGGTATTGGCGCGCGCGGACTGATCTTCGAGGGGACGGAGGAACAGAAGCAGGCCTATTTGCCTCGAATGGCAAGCGGTGAACTGATCTCGGCCTTCGCCCTAACCGAGCCGGACACGGGGTCGGATCCCGCCAATTTGACGACGCGCGCCGTACGGGACGGCGATGACTACCTGATCAGCGGGACCAAGCGCTACATCACCAATGCACAGCGCGCGGGCGTCTTCACTGTCATGGCGCGAACCGAGTTCGACAAGCCGGGCGCCGACGCTATCTCGGCCTTCCTAGTTCCGAGCGATTCACCTGGCCTGACGATTGGAAAAAAAGATCGAAAGATGGGCCAGCGCGGGACAACGACGTCGGACGTGATGTTCGACAATGTCCGTGTTCCGGCCAGCGCAATCATCGGGCTCAAGCCTGGACGAGGCTTTCGCCTCGCAATGCGTGTGCTCGATCGCGGCCGCATCCATATCGCTGCTCTCGCGACTGGCGCCTGCAAGCGGCTCATTGCTGAGATGACCGGCTTTGCCAAGGAACGCCGGCAGTTCGGTAAGCCCATCGCCGAGTACCAGCTGATCCAGGCGATGATCGCCGACAGCTACACCGAGTATCTCGCCTCCCGTGCGCTAGTGGAGCAGACCGCGGCGATCTACGACCGCGATGGTGCTGCGCGGACGGAAGCTTCGGCCGCGAAATACTTCGCCACCGAAGCCGTGGGCCGGGTCGCGGACCGAGCCGTGCAAGTCCATGGCGGCGCCGGCTACATGAGCGAGTACGCGGTCGAGCGCTTCTATCGCGACGTGCGGTTGATGCGGATCTACGAGGGCACCAGCCAGATCCAGCAGCTCCTCATCGCCCGCCAGATCCTGAAGGAGGCCTGATCATGAGCGTGAATCACATGCTCGACGGCAAGGTCGTTGTCGTCACCGGCGCAGGCGGGGGCATTGGGCGAGATATTGCCCTGATGGCTGGCGCGAACGGAGCACGAGTCGTGGTCAACGACATTGGCGCCGGCCTCGACGGCAGTGGCCAGGATGACGGGCCGGCGGCTCGCGTGGTGGCGGAGATCAAGACGGCTGGCGGCGAGGCCGTCGCCAGCCTCGACAGCGTCGCTAACGCCGAGGGTGCCCAGCGCATCGTGCAGGCCGCGCTCGACGCCTTTGGTCGGCTCGACGGCATCGTCAACAACGCAGGCATCCTGCGCGACACCTTCTTCCACAAGATGACGGAGGAGGAGTGGGATCGGGTTGTGAAGGTGCATCTATACGGCAGCTTTCACGTCAGCCGAGCTGCGGCCCCGGTTTTCAAGCAGCAGCAGTCGGGCAGCCTCGTGCACATGACCTCGACCTCGGGGCTCATTGGCAATCTCGCACAGGCGAACTATTCGGCAGCCAAGCTCGGCATCGTGGGGCTATCGAAGTCGATCGCGCTCGATATGCAGCGCTTCGGTGTCCGCTCGAACTGCATCGCGCCCTTTGCATGGAGCCGCATGATCAGCTCGATCAAGGTCGACTCGCCGGAGCAGGAGGCACGTGTCGCTCGCCTGCAGCAGATGACCCCAGCCAAGATCGCGCCGCTTGCCGTCTACCTGCTGTCGGAGCGTGCGGTCTCGGTCAGCGGGCAGATTTTCTGTGTACGCAACAACGAGATCCTTGTTTTCAGTCAGCCCCGCCCAGTGCGCTCGGTACAGCGCGAGGGTGGTTGGACGCCGGAGCAGATAGCCGAGCACGCGATGCCGGCGCTGTCCGCAAGCTTCCACGGCCTCGACGTGTCGTCTGACGTTTTTACCTGGGATCCGGCCTAACGCCGAAGGAGCTGCCGCATGCGTCGCGCCGCGATCGTAACCCCTCTCCGCACGCCGGTGGGCCGCTTCGGCGGCGCGCTCAAGGACGTTCCCGTGGAACGGCTTGGAGCTATTGTCGTCAATGCTGTCCTCGACCGGACCGGCCTCGACCCGGCGCTGGTCGACGACGTCGTCTTCGCCCAATCCTATGCGAATTCCGAGACGCCGTGTGTTGGTCGCTGGATCGCACTGGAGGCGGGGCTGCCGGTTCATGTCCCAGGCATGCAGCTCGACCGGCGCTGCGGCGGCGGCCTCCAATCGATCGCGACCGCGGCCATGATGGTACAGTCGGGCGCCTGCGACGTCGTCATCGCTGGCGGCGTCGAGAGCATGAGCAATATCGAGCACTACACGACAGGTGTGCGCTGGGGCACGCGATCAGGGTCGCCCGTGCTCTATGATCGGCTCGACCGCGGGCGCGAACGCTCTCAGCCCGAGCATCGCTTCGGGCACATTTCCGGCATGATCGAGACGGCCGAGAACCTCGCCCGGAAGTACTCGATATCGCGCGAAGCTGCTGACGCATATGCCGTGCGCAGCCAGCACCGAGCTGCCGCGGCCTGGTCCGAGGGCCGCATGGCCGCCGAGGTCATTCCGGTCAGCGTCCAGCAAAAGCGCGGTGAAGCAAATGTCGTTGCGCAGGACGAGGGCATCCGCGCTGACACCACGCTGGAGAGCCTTTCGAAGCTGCGCGCGATCCAGCGCGAGGGCACCGTGACGGCCGGCAATGCTGCGCAGCAAAACGATGCGGCGGCCGCCTGCCTCGTGGTGGCAGAGGATAGGCTGGCCGCGCTTGGTTTGACACCGGATGCGTTCCTCGTGGGCTGGGCTGCAGCTGGTTGCGAACCGGCTGAAATGGGGATCGGCCCGGTTCCCGCGACGGCCCGGCTGATGAAGCGGCTCGGGCTTGCTGTCAAGGACATGGATCTCATCGAGATCAACGAGGCGTTCGCCTGCCAGGTGTTGTCTGTTCTGCAGACCTGGCGCGGTGTCGATCCCGAGCGGGTCAACGTCAACGGGTCCGGCATTTCCCTGGGGCACCCGATTGGGGCCACCGGCGTCAGGATCATGACGACGCTCCTCCATGAAATGAAGCGTCGCGACGTGCGCTATGGCCTTGAGACCATGTGCATTGGCGGCGGGCAAGGTATGGCAGCGGTGTTCGAACGAGCTTGAGCCGGCAATGGCACCGCTCACTGTATCCCTCGAGGCTCTCGACTTCGCCGCGATCGTTCGCCCCGGTGAAATGATTTGCTGGGGCCAGGCGTGTGGCGAACCGACCGTGCTGACTAGTCGGTTGATGGAGCAGCGCGCGCAGATCGGAGGCGTTTCCGCCTTTGTCGGTATCGGCCTAGGGGAAGCGGTCGACCCCGTTCACGCTGACCATGTCCGCTTTACGTCCTTCTGCGGAACGGGCACCAATCGAAAACTCGCCGCTGTCGGAGCCCTCGACATCCTGCCAGTGCATTACTCGGACCTGCCGAAGACGTTGGCGGGCCAGGTCGACGTGCTCCTTTTGCAGCTGGCAGAGCACCCAGATGACGGCAGACTCAGCCTCTCTTGCACCAGCGACTACGTCGAGGGTCTCACGAAGACTGCTCGCATCGTGGTGGCTGAAATCAACCGTCAGGCCCCCTTCACCGGCGCATTGGTCGATGCGGACGATGTCGATATCGCTATTCGGACAGATCGCCCTGTCCTTACGCTCGCCCGCGGCACGCCCAGCGCCGTCGACCGAGCTGTTGCGGCCAATGTCGCCTCCTTGGTTGAGGATGGCGCAACGCTGCAGCTCGGCCTCGGCGCGCTTCCCGACTGCATCGCAGACCTGCTCGTTGACCGACGAGATCTCGGCTTGCACTCGGGCCTGATTGGTGACGGGGCTATGCGGTTGATCCAGTCCGGCGCGATCACCAACGCAGCCAAACCTGTTGACCGCGGCCTGTCGGTGACCGGAACCCTCCTCGGCAGCAAGGATCTGCTCGACTTCGCGCATCTCAATCCAACGATCGAGGTTCGCCCGATCGCAAAAACCCATTCGCTCTCGAAACTCGCCGCTTTGCCCCGCTTCACGGCGATTAATTCCGCCCTCGAGGTGGATCTGTCAGGCCAGGCCAACACCGAGATTGCCGGCGGTCGCTATGTCGGCGCAATCGGAGGCGCTCTTGATTTCGTCCGCGGGGCGCGCGCATCGCAGGGAGGGGTGCCGATCCTTGCCCTCCCCTCTACCGCCGAAGTGAAGGGGCAACTGAGCAGCCGGATCGTAGCCAACCTATCCGGGCCGGCGACCATCGGCAGAGCAGACGCCGGAATTGTTGTCACGGAATATGGGATTGCTGACCTTCGCGGCTTGTCGCTCGCAGAGCGCTTGAAGAAAATGGTAGCGATCGCTCATCCGGAATTTCGCGATTCGCTCGGCCGCGCGGCGCCACCTTAGGCGTCGCGAGGAACCGCCTGAGCCGGAGCCTAGATGGACCGGAAGATCGGTTTCGATATAACTCCGGGGCCCGCCAGGATGTCTACGCTCGTAAAGACCTTGCAGCGGTTCAATCGCAAGGAGCGCAATTGGCTTATCAGGGACGCCTTGGGGGATGGGGCGAAAACCCTGAGTTCGGATTTCCGAGGACGGCTGGCTAGC
Source organism: Allobosea sp. 05L423 (assembly GCF_056397745.1). Taxonomy (NCBI): domain Bacteria; kingdom Pseudomonadati; phylum Pseudomonadota; class Alphaproteobacteria; order Hyphomicrobiales; family Alloboseaceae; genus Allobosea; species Allobosea sp. 05L423. The sequence goes on from NZ_JBFTOA010000022.1 coordinate 57,240, forward strand.
GTCCTTCAAAAGCACGATCCAGCAACTGATATTCCGGCCGACGCCTGGTGGACCACCGACTACCACATCGACTGGCTGATAGGTTGTTTGACGATCTTGGCCGAGGGCGAGAGCACGATCGACGTCGCGAAAACAAACGAGCCCCCGATTGTAAAAGGCAGCCAGCAGGATATCGACCTGCTGATCGCTTGGGAAACGACCCTGGTGCTGATTGAGGCCAAGGGGGTGGGTTCATGGAAAGGCTCAGGCACGACCAGCAAGTTGTCACGGCTCTGCGATCTTCCCGACTCGTTATTCAGTGGCCTCAGGCCCTACCTGCTGTTCATGTCACCAGGCGATGGCAATCTCCCCGGGGAGAAAATGCCGAAATGGATCCGCAATTCCGGAAAGGCGGATCATCTGGAATTGCGACTGCCGCCCACGGACAAACCCCTTCTACGTGTTGAGCGCTGTAGCCTGTCCAAGGGGAAATGGCGGCCGAATGCACGCGGAACAGACTGGCGGATCGAACCCGCTGCAGAACTACCGCCGACGCGACCGACCAAGCATATCTAGAAGCCGCAGACAGCCGTGGTTGCAGTCAGATGTGTATCCCTTTGGTCCTTCCAGTACCCACGTCAGTCATTCGAAGCTCTACATGACGCGCGCAATGACACGTCTCGCCGGAGCGGTTGACTATGCATAGGCTCCTCTCTGGATCCGGGAATGTGTATGCGACACGAGGGCCTGCCCTTCCATTGTGTCCAGGAAATCGATTGGCTCGGAGCCGCCGAGGCTGGCAAAGGCTCGCTCAACCATCGCGACAACCATCCCAGTGAACCGCGCCGGATTTCCCGGAGGCCATTTCGTTTGAGTCACGCCGCCATGGCTGGCTCATCCAGCATCGCGAAGTAGCGTTCCTCAGCCTCGGCCGGCGGGATGTTGCCGATAGGCTCCAGCAGCCAGCGGTTGTTGAACCAGTCCACCCAGGTCAGCGTGGCGAACTCGACGGCCTCGAAGCTCCGCCAGGGTCCGCGGCGGTGGATCAGCTCCGCGTTATAGAGGCCGTTGATCGTCTCGGCGAGAGCGTTGTCGTAGCTATCGCCAACGCTGCCGACAGAGGGCTCGATACCGGCCGCTGATTGATTGGATATTCCGGCGCAAATCGCCCGCCTTGCAGGTAATGCGAATTGGACTCGCGTGCTTGACCGCAGCGCTTAGCGCCGGCTTCGTCATCGCCGTCACAAGCCCATTCCTGACGTTCCAGCTCAATACCAGTGACGGAACTCCGAGCGTTCTCATCTACGGCGCGGCACTCTTGGAGGGGCGCTGATCATCGTGGGCTTGGTTTGGGAGCTGAAGCGCTATCGCTTTGAGCAGAAACGCTTGTCTCGGAAGAAGGCCATTGTGGTCGAAGTCCGCCGACTGCGCGATGGGCCTGGCCAACCCCTCACGCCGTTCCGAGTGACATCGAGGGCCATCGAGACCTGATGCATCTGGATGTTCGCCAGGGTGTCGTTGACGGAAAGATCGTCAGCCCGCAGGCCGCGGTGGACAAACTCGTGTCGCTTCCGGTCGATCTCGCAAGGCGTGAATCGGGCTTGGATCGAAGCGACCTCAAGCGCGTCTTTGGTGGTCTGGCACCTGTCCCGCTCACCTTCCTGACCGGCATTTTGATGGATGCTGAAGCGTCAACGGCCATTCTGGATTGGGATCGCCATCAGCAGCGCTGGCGCACCTTGACCGCGGCAGACGATGGGAAGCGCTTTCGCGCCAGTGGAATTGAAGAAATCCTGGCCGGCACCCAGGAAGCCGCCCTCCTGGTCTCGATTTCCTACCAGGTCGACGCCCCTGGCGTTGCCCGCAAGCTTCCAGGCCTACCGCAAGTCACGTTGCTTCTCGAAGACGGAGTGCCCGATAGCCATTGATCAGAAGCCAAGCAGCGCGCACTGGGCAGGCAGTTCTTGGAAATGGCAATTCAACAGGGCAATGGGGGTGTACGCCGCATCCATCTCTTCCTCGCCGGCCAAAACATCATCGTGTTCCGGTTTGGGCAGCAACGATATTCAAGCACCAGTGAAGCCCATAGGACCGATAAACGTAAGCGTGCCAAGAAGGACCGAACATGGCCGCATTTCGCGGTGCCGGACCTCGGAAGCTGTGCGAAGCTGGATCGTCGGGGAGATAGGCCTCGGTTTCGACGATCGTTCTCCCACGCCGTCAACGAGCAGCTCGACGCCAATCAGGCGTGGTGCTAGCTCCAGCGCGTTCAAGGCTTTCAGCTCGGTCGAGCTTGGTGGCATTTGTTCGATTGCGGGCTTGCTGATGGCGCGGACTTCAACTCGCGCCCTGAAGCCTGCAGTAATTAGCGCAGCAGCGGGAGAACGGTGGCGGCGGCGATCGCCACGACGATGGCACCTTGCATGAGGATGCCGTTGATCCGAGCCATGGAGGCTTCTGAGCTGCCAAGCGTACGCATAACTTCGCCTCCCTCGAAGCGCAGCTTCGAACCCAGCACGCCCAGATGCAACCCCATGAAAAGCAATGCGTCAGACTCTCCTCTCGTGTGACCCGGCCGCCACGGAGTTACAACTGCCCCGGCGATTCCGGTTTGCTGCGTTAATCCGAAGCTTGGATCGCACTGGGTGCCGCTGACGCCGAACCGACTGGCCTGGGAGAGACGACGCCGGCTCGGCGCCTCGCGCCGCGGCGCAGTTCGCCAGGCCCGAATCGCGCCTCGCGACTCTGGCCGGAGCTATCAGCCAGAACTGCACGGTCACAAAGCGCGACTCGCGCGCTTATGGTCAGCCGTCGTTCGACGAGTTGAACTCGTTTGGCCTCAGCCCTTCATCGAGGGCTGCTGGCATCGCCTTTCTGAGTGCGTCGTTGATCCGGTCCTGCCAGCCGGGGCCGCCATCCTGAAAGTGCGCCAACACCTCGCTGTCGATCCGAAGAGTGACCATCTCCTTGGCGCCCGGCAGAACGGTACGCTTCGCGATTGGCGTAGGTGGTGCCACCTTCGGCGCGGCGAAAAGGGCTTCCGCCTTGTCGCGAGCGCTTGTCGGGCGGCGCGTTCGATCGTTGCTCATTACATCGTCATACCAGGCGTCTGATACTTGATCATAGCATGGACTGGGTGGGAAAGGGGGTTATCCGCTGGTCGACCGCTTTCGGAAGGTCGAGACGACTGGGCGCGCCTATCACGGTCGCATCAGATGGGCATCACTGACCATGATGGTTCTCTGGTGGGTTCAGGTGCACGAGAACCTGCCCGGCCGCTGGCGCAGCCGGCAGTCCAGCCCCTTCCGCCGGTCAAAGGGCCGGATCGCTCCGCAGATTCTCGTCCCGGTGTTCGCCGCCGAGGGTCGCGGCCCAGGACGCGGCCGCCGCCCCAACGAGCAGCGCGGCAACGGTGAGAAATGCCGTCAGCACCGCAACCTTGCGCGCCCGCTCGGCCGCCTGCTTGGCGGTCTCCTTAGCCTGCGACAGTCGGGCATAGGCATCGTCGATACGCTTCTGTGCGTCCTGCTCGGTAATGCCGGACCGCGCGGCCAGCCGCGATGCGAGATAATCCCGGTCGCTCTGCTCGATCTTACCGTTCTTCAGCGCGTTGACGAAAATCCGCGAGGCTTCGTCGCGTTCCTGGGCCGTCGGCGGCTGGCCGTTAGCGCGCATCACGTTGTCGAGTGCCATCGCGAGCGGATCGACATTCTGAGAAATCAGCGACGCCACGCCCGAGCTAGCGCTTCCGAC
>NZ_JBFTOA010000023.1:0-58882 GCF_056397745.1 Allobosea sp. 05L423
TCGCCGCCGATGGTCTTGCCGAGGCAGAGCGCGAGCTTGTGCTTGGTCGCCTCGAAATCCTGGCTGGCGAGCAATTCGCGCAGGAAGACGGTCTCGCGCTTGCTGTTGGGCAGTTCGATGCCGATGGCGTTCTTGCCCTGCACCACCGCSACGCGGGCCGAGACCGCGCTCATCGAGCGCGCGATGTCGTCGGCAAGYGAAATCACCCGCGAGCTCTTGRTRCCGGGGGCSGGYTCGAGTTCGTACAGCGTCACGACCGGGCCGGGGCGAACTTGCGTGATCTCGCCGCGCACGCCGAAATCTTCGAGCACGCCTTCGAGCAGCGTCGCGTTCTGCTCCAGTGCATCCGTCGAAACGGCATTGGCCGCGGCCTTTTTGGGCTCGGCCAGGTAGGTCAGCGGCGGCAGCTCGAAGCCTTCCCGGTCGAGGAGCGAGGGTTGCGCCTCGCGCTGCATGCGCTTGCCGGGCTTGGGCGCCGCGCGCGGCATGGCCACCCGCGGGGCGTTGAGATCGCGAAGATCCTGCGGGTCGTCATCGAGATCAAAGGGTGCGTCGATGTCATCCTGAGCCCGGCCCTTCGCGATGGCGGCACGCGCGCCCGGAAGCGGTTCGGGATCGAACTCGGGAAGGCCGCGGCGGCCCGTGGGCGTTTCGCCGAACTGCGGCTCACGCCGGACGCGGCTGCTGGTTTCGGCCGGCAGCGTGCCGGTATCGACGGCGGGCTCTGGCGGTTGCGGCAGGCGGCGCAGGATGGCGGCGCGCAGGGCCATGGCGCCGTGGGCCAGCCAGCCGATCAGGATGACGGTGATGCCGGGCTCGTCGTCGCGGCGTTCCTCGCCGTCCGACCAGCTGTCCTCCGCCTCGTCGCCGTCGAGCGCAGGATCGTCGTCGGTGACGAAGCCGAAGCCGGCGGCGGCAGTGACAGCGAGAATGGCGATGCCGGCATAGAGGAAGCCGACGAGACTGCCGACAGCGCCGCCGGCGATGCCGGCGATGTTGCGCGTGCCGAAGAGCAGGCCGTCGCCGATGACGCCGCCCATGCCGGTCGGAAGCGGCCAGCGCGGGGTCGCCGGCAGGGCGCTTGCGACGGCGGCGGTGGCGGCGACGCCGACGACCCAGAGGCCGAGCTTCAGCGCACCGCGGTCAAAGAGATGGAACCGGATCAGCCTGAGCGCCCAGATCATCGGTGGGAACAGCAATGCGATGACGCCGAGGCCGATGAGCTGCATCAGCAGATCGGCGACCATGGCGCCGGGGCGCCCGAGCCAATTGCGGACGGCGCCGCTGGTGGCATTGTTCAGGCTGGGATCATCGACCGACCAGCTCGCGAGCGCGACGGCGATCGCGACCATCAGGGCCAGCACGCCGAGCCCGGTCAGCTCCGAGGCGCGGCGCGACAGGAACTCCCGCACCGGATCGGGCAGGCGGTCCATGAGCGATTGGGAGCGGCGAATGGTGCGCATGCGGCTTCAGGTCGTGTCCGGACTGTCGGGCCGCATCATTCCGGCCATCAGCGAGAGGTTAGGAAGGCGAGGTTAAGACCCGCTTAACCTTGAAACTCGCCCACAGTCTCCTGCCGCCGGATGTCGGGAGGCCGAGGAGCCGGAGCGTGCCGAACCGGCGATAACAAGAGAAAACCCCGGCGGTTGCCCGCCGGGGTCCGGGATTCACGTGAAACCTCTCGAAGGTCACATGTTGTAGGCGCGCTCGCCGTGTTCGGCGATGTCGAGGCCCTCGCGCTCCTGGTCGGTGGTGACGCGCAGGCCGACGATCACGTCGACGATCTTGTAGAGGATCGCCGAGCCGACGCCGCTGAACACCAGCGTGAACAGCACCGCCTTGACCTGCGCCATGACGGCCGGGCCGAACTCGTAGGCGGCGACGACGAGCTCGCCGGGCTTGCTCGAATAGTCCGGGATGCCTCCGCCGCCGAGTGCGGTGTTGACCAGGATGCCGGTCGCGATCGCGCCGATGATGCCGCCGACGCAGTGGATGCCGAAGACATCGAGCGAGTCGTCATAGCCGAGCGCGTTCTTCACAGTCGTGCAGAAGACGAAGCAGACGACACCGACGACGAGTCCGAGGATGATCGAGCCCATCGGACCGGCGAAGCCAGCAGCCGGGGTGACGGCGACGAGGCCGGCGACCGCGCCAGAGACCATGCCGAGCATCGAGGGCTTGCCCTTGATCGCCCATTCGACGAAGAGCCAGCCCAGCGCGGCGGCCGCCGTGGCGACGAAGGTGTTGATCATGGCGAGCGCAGCGGTGCCGTTGGCTTCGAGGTTCGAGCCGGCGTTGAAGCCGAACCAGCCGACCCAGAGCAGCGCGGCGCCGATCAGGGTCATGGTCAGCGAGTGCGGCGCCATCAGCTCCTTGCCGTAGCCGATGCGCTTGCCCATCAGAATGCAGCCGACGAGGCCCGCGATGCCCGCGTTGATGTGGACCACCGTGCCACCGGCGAAGTCGAGCGCGCCCCACTTGAAGAGCATGCCGGCATCGGCATTGACCGCGTCGAGCGCGGACTGTGCCGCAGCCTTGCCGTCCGCGCCGGCCTCGGCGAGCGCCTTGGCGGCGTTGCCGACCGCGTCAGGGCCGCCCCAGTACCAGACCATGTGGGCCATCGGGAAATAGATGAAGGTGACCCAGAGCACGGTGAACAGCAGCAGTGCCGAGAACTTCATGCGCTCCGCGAAGGCGCCGACGATCAGCGCCGGCGTGATGCAGGCGAAGGTCATCTGGAAGCAGATATAGACGAATTCGGGGATATAGACCCCATTCGAGAAGGTCCCCGCCACAGTGGTTGCGTCGACGCCCCTCAGAAAGGCCTTCGAGAAGCCGCCGACGAAGTCGTTCAGCCCGCCGCCATTGGTGAAGGCGAGCGAATAGCCATAGGCGACCCAGAGGATGCAGACGACGCTGACGATGGCGAAGACCTGGGTCAACACCGAGAGCATGTTCTTGGAACGGACGAGACCGCCATAGAAGAGGGCGAGGCCCGGGATTGTCATGAGCAGGACGAGGATCGTCGAACTCATCATGAAGGCGACGTCGCCCTTGTTGGGAACGGGTGGTGCGGCGGCGGGGGTCTGGGCGAGTGCGACGCCGGCCGAAACCGCGGCCAGCGTGAGGCCGATCAATCCGGCCCGCAGGGAAGTCCTCAAATTCATCGTCTAAAACTCCTGGAGGGTCGGGCTCAGAGGGCGTCGGCGTCGGTCTCGCCGGTGCGGATGCGCACGGCTTTCTCGATCGAAGAAACGAAGATCTTGCCGTCGCCGATCTGGCCGGTGCGGGCAGCGGCGGTGATCGCCTCGATCACCTGCGGGACGAGCTCGTCGGAGACCGCGACCTCGATCTTGATCTTCGGCAGGAAGCTCACGGCGTATTCGGCGCCGCGGTAGATCTCCGTATGACCCTTCTGGCGGCCATAGCCCTTGACTTCGGTTACCGTCAGGCCGTGGACGCCGATGGCGGTGAGCCCGTCGCGCACCTCCTCCAGCTTGAACGGCTTGATGATCGCCATCACGATTTTCATATGCTCGGTTTCCCCGTCTGCGCCGCCCGGTCGTCAGCCCTGGCGATCTTGTTGCGCCTCGCGCGCCCTGCGGCTCGCAGTGCGTCGCAACCCGCAATTCAAGGGGCGTGCCAACCCGTTTCCGGAGCGACGAGGGCGCATCCAGAGGGTAAAAACCGAAGAAGCGGTGAGGAGAACGGCAGATGCGCCTAATAAATAGGCATAAACTCGTGCGAGAAGCAGCCGCTCAAATGCGCGTCAACCCAGATCTGGCCGAGGCCGGATAAGCCCTTCCTGCGCCACGGAGGCGACGAGCCGCCCCTGCCGGTCGAAGACGAGGCCGCGCGAGAAGCCGCGGGCACCGGAGGTCGAGGGGCTGTCCTGCGAGTAGAGGAGCCATTCGTCGGCCCGGAACGGACGATGAAACCACAATGCGTGATCGAGGCTGGCGCCCTGGATCTTCTGGTCGAAGACGGTGGTGCCATGCGCGATCAGGCTGGAATCGAGCAGCATCAAATCGGATGCGTAGGCCAGTACGCTCTGATGGAAGGCCGGTTCATCCGGAAGGGGCTCCATTGCCCGGATCCAGACATTGAACTTCGGCTCCATCTTGCCGCCAGTGCGGTAGCGCTCCAGCTCGACGGGACGAATCTCGATCGGCCGCTTGCGCTGATAATAGGCCTGCACCGCGTCCGGCATGTGCGGGAGCACACTCTTCGCCATCTCCTCCCGATCCGGCAGCTCGTCCGGCATCGGTACCTTCGGCATCGGCATCTGATGCTCGAAGCCGGGCTCGTCGACCTGGAAGGAAGCGGACATGGCGAAGATCGCCTCGCCCTTCTGGATGGCGAGCACGCGCCGCGTCGTGAAGGAGCGGCCATCCCGCAGCCGGTCGACTTCATAGACGATCGGAATCTCGGGGTCGCCAGGCAGCAGGAAATAGGCGTGCAGCGAATGCGGCTGCCGATCCTCGACCGTCTTGCAGGCGGCATAAAGCGATTGCGCGATAACCTGTCCGCCGAAGACACGCGGCCAGTTCGACTTCGGGCTGCGACCGCGGAACAGGTTGCGCTCGAGCGGTTCGAGGTCGAGGATCGCCGTCAGGGAGGCGCTGATCTGGGACATGGCGGCGGGTATCGCGGTCAGGTTGACGGAGCGGCCGGCGGCCCGCACAGGAACAGCCGGTTCGTCTCGCATCAGCACCGAGGCGTCCCGAGCCGTCAAGACGTCAGAGGAAGCAGCAGCATGGCCATCGAGCGGGATTCCGACATGCGCATCGTCATCGCGGGTGGCGGGATCGCGGGGCTGACCCTGGCGCTGGCGCTGAAGCAGGCGCTGGGGGGTGATTCTGCGATCACCCTCGCCGATCCGGCGCTGGCTGCGCCGCCGCGCGCGGACAACCGCGCCTACGCCGTCGCAGCCGGTGCCCGCGCCATGCTGGAGACGCTGGGAATCTGGGATGCCGTCGCAGGCTCTGCGCAGGCGATGACGGAGATGATCGTCTCGGACAGCCGGACGAAGGATGCGGTGCGCCCGGTCTTCCTGACCTTCGACGGCGAGGTCGAGCCCGGCCAGCCCTTTGCCCATATGGTCGAGAATGCAGCGCTGGTTGCGGAACTCAAGACGGCCTGCGAGCGCGAAGGCGTCGAGCTGCGCGCGACCGGGGTGCGCCGCTTCACGACCGAGGAAGCCGTTATGGTCACCTTCGGCGACGGCGCGCACGTGCAAGCGAGCCTGCTGGTCGCTGCCGACGGCGCGCGCTCGAAGCTGCGCGATCAGGCCGGCATCGGCTGGGTCGGCTGGGGTTACGCCCAATCCGGCATCGTCGCGACGATCGGCCATGAGCGTCCGCATGGCGGCCGCGCCGTCGAGCATTTCCTGCCCTCAGGGCCCTTCGCCATCCTGCCATTGGCGGATGGCGGCCGGCTCGGCCACCGTTCCTCGATCGTCTGGACCGAGAGGACGGGGAACGTCCCGGCCCTGCTCTCGCTCGATGCGCAGGACCTGCTCGCCGAGATCGAGACGCGCTTCGGGCTCGAGCTTGGCGAGATCGCGCTCGAAAGCGCAGTGAGCGCGCATCCGCTTGGCTTCGGTGTTGCCCGGCGCTTCGTCGCCGAGCGGTTCGCGCTGCTTGGCGACGCCGCGCATCTGATCCACCCCATCGCCGGGCAAGGACTCAACCTGGGCTTGAAGGATGTCGCGGCGCTGGCCGAGACCGTTGTCGACGCGGCCCGGCTCGGGCTCGATCCCGGCTCGCTCGACGTGCTCGAAGGCTATGAGAAGGCGCGCCGCTTCGACGCGGTGGCGATGGGTGCGGTTACGGACGGGTTGAACCGGCTGTTCTCGAACGACGCGACGCCGATCAGGCTGGCGCGCGACTTCGGCCTCGGGGTCGTCGACCGGCTGCCGGGTCTGAAGCGCTTCTTCATTCGCGAGGCGGCGGGCGTTGCGGGCGCGCCGCCGCGGCTGCTCCGGGGCGAGGCGTTGTAGGAAGCGCCATCGGCCCTCGTCATTCCGGGACCGGCCCTGCAGGCCGCCCCGGAATGACGGAGGAGGTCAATCCTCCAGCGGCCGGGCTTCTTCCGGCAGCATGATCGGGATGCCGTCGCGGATCGGATAGGCGAGCTTCGCCGCCCGGCTGATCAGCTCCTGCTTCGCCGCATCGTATTCGAGCGTCGCCTTGGTCAGCGGACAGACCAGGATTTCGAGCAGCTTGGGGTCGATGCGGGTGCTGTGGTCGGCTTCGGTCATTCGGTTCGTCCTGTTCAGCCGCGCTTGTGCGGCAGGTCGGCCAGCATGCCGGCTGCCACCATCAGCTTCGGCAAGGTGAGGCCGGAGCTCGCGATCGCGTTGACGGTGGAGCGGGTCCGTTCCGCCTCCTCGCCGCGCTCCGCAAGCCAGCTGTCCAGTGTGCCTTCGCCGTTTCCAGACGCGGAAGCCTCCTGGGTCAGGCTCGAATGGGCATCGTCGAGCGTTTCAAGCGCGCGCTCGCGGGCAAGGCGCTCGTAATCGTCGGTCGCGGGGACCGCTGACGCCGCCGTCTTCAGGCTCGACAGGCCGAACAGCGCGTCGATGCCGAAGTGGATGCGGGCGACATCGCCGATCTTGCGCTTGCTGCGCTCGGCGATGTCGACGATGTCGGTGGCCTCCGCCAATGCCGGCAGGCTGGCGACGCGGGTCGCAAGCGCCTCCGGCACGCCTTCCGAGGTCAGCACGGCAATGCGGGCGAGACAGGCCTGCGAGGCGGCCTCGGGCAGCAGGCTGCCGAGCTCGGCCGACAATTCCTTCACGCCCTTGGCGTAGTGGGCGATCGTCTGCTCGATCGTGCCGGGCTTGGCGACCCCGCGGCGCAGGAACCAGCCCATCCGGTTGGTGACGAGCTCCTGGGCGGCGCCATAGAGACCGAGCTGGGTCTTGCCGGGGATCCTGGCATCGAGCGCGTCGATCTCGCCGTTGAGCGCGATCAGGTCGAAGGAATCGCGGGCGATGGCGTAGGCGGCGGCGATGGCCGGCGCGTCCGAGCGGGTCAGCGCCGCCAGGACCGGCACCAGTGACGGGCCGCCGCGGTTGACGATGGCGTTGGCGAGCTGCGTCGCCACGATCTCGCGTCGCAGCTTGTGGCTGGCGATGGCGTCCGGATAGGCGTCCCGCAGCGCCTTCGGGAAGTAGCGGACGAGCTCGCTGGCGAGATAGGGATCGTCCGGCACCGAGGATTCCAGCAGCGCGTCGTGCAGCGAGAGCTTGGCATAGGCTAGGAGCACGGCGAGCTCCGGCCGGGTCAGGCCTTCGCTGCGCTTCTCGCGCTCGGCGAGCTGGGCATCGCTCGGCAGGTACTCGACCGAGCGGTCGAGACGGCCGTCCTGCTCCAGCCTCTGCATCAGGAAGCGCAGGCCGGGCGTCGCCGCAGCACCTTGCGCCTCGGTGAGCGAGAGCGCGAGCGTCTGCAGATAGTTGTTGCGCAGAACGAGGTCGCCAACCTCGTCGGTCATCGCAGCGAGCAGGGCGTTGCGCTTGTCCTCCTTGAGGCGGCCGTCCTTCACCGGGCCGGCGAGCGCGATCTTGATGTTGACCTCGACGTCGGAGGTGTTGACGCCGGCGGAGTTGTCGATGGCGTCGGTGTTGAGCTTCACGCCCTTGCGCGCGGCCTCGATGCGGCCGCGCTGCGTCACGCCGAGATTGGCGCCTTCGCCGACGACACGGGCGCGGAGATCGTTGCCGGCGACGCGAATCGCGTCATTGGCGCGGTCGCCGACCTGTGCGTCGGTCTCGTCGCTGGCGCGGATATAGGTGCCGATGCCGCCGAACCAGAGCAGATCGACGCGCGCCTTCAGGATCGCCGTCATCAGCTCGAGCGGCGAGACCTCTGCCTTGTCGAGGTCGAGCAGGGCGCGGACCTCGGCTGAAAGCGGGATGCTCTTGGCCTGACGCGAGAAGATGCCGCCGCCCTTCGAGATCAGCTTCTTGTCGTAATCCTGCCAGGAGGAACGCGGCAGGGCGAAGAGTCGCTGGCGCTCGGCCAGCGACTCGGCCGGGTCCGGGGTGGGATCGAGGAAGATGTCGCGGTGGTCGAAGGCCGCGACGAGCTTGATCGCCGGCGAGAGCAGCATGCCGTTGCCGAAGACGTCGCCGGACATGTCGCCGACGCCGGCGACGGTGAAGGGCGTCGTCTGGATGTCGATATCGACCTCGCGGAAGTGACGCTTCACCGCTTCCCAGGCGCCGCGGGCGGTGATGCCCATGCCCTTGTGGTCGTAGCCCTGCGAACCGCCTGAGGCGAAGGCGTCGCCGAGCCAGTGGTGCTTCTCCAGCGAGATCGCGTTGGCGGTGTCGGAGAAGGTCGCGGTGCCCTTGTCGGCGGCGACGACGAGATAGGGGTCGTCGCCGTCATGGCGCACCGTATCCGGCGGCGGCACGACCGTCTCACCGTCGAGATTGTCGGTGAGCTCGAGCAGGTTGCGGATGAAGATGCGGTAGCTTTCGGTGCCCTCGGCCAGCCAGGCGGCGCGGTCGGAGGCCGGCGGCAGCTGCTTCGGCACGAAGCCGCCCTTGGCGCCGACCGGCACGATCACCGCGTTCTTGACCTGCTGCGCCTTGACGAGGCCGAGCACCTCGGTGCGGAAGTCCTGCGGACGGTCGGACCAGCGCAAGCCGCCGCGCGCGACCTTGCCGAAGCGCATATGAACGCCCTCGACGCGCGGCGAATAGACGAAGATCTCGTAGAGCGGGCGCGGCAGCGGCAGCCCGTCGACCTTGGCGCAGTCGAACTTGAAGGTGATGGTCTGGCGCGGGTGGCCGTCCGGGCCGAGCTGGAAGAAATTGGTGCGCAGGGCGGCGTCGACCAGATTGATCAGGCGACGCAGGATGCGATCCTCGTCGAGGCTGGTGACGGCGTCGAGCGCCTCCTCGATCTCGGCGCGTTTCTGGGCCATGCGCTGCTCGCGCTCGCCCGCCGGAACGCGCGGATCGAACTTCGCATTGAAATAGGCGATCAGGCCCGAGGCGATGTCGGGATGGCGGGTCAGCGCATCCGCGATGTAGCCCTGCGCATAGGGTGCGCCGGCCTGCCGGAGATAGCGGCCGAAGGCGCGCAACAGCGCGGCCTCGCGCCAGGCGAGGCCGGCGGCGAGGACGAGCTGGTCGAAGCGGTCGGATTCCGCGAGGCCGCGGAACTGCGCCATCAGGGCGGCCTCGATCGTCGGATCGAGATGCTCGATGTCGATCTCGCCGTCGTCGGCGCGCTCCAGCGTCATGTCGTGCAGCCAGACGCGCACGTTCTCGCCGGTGCCCTGGGGCATGACGTTGTAGGTCCGCTCGTTGACGACGCGGAAGCCCATGTTCTCCAGCACCGGCACGCGGGCCGAGAGCGAGATCGGCGCGCCGCGCGAGAAGACCTTCAGGTTGGCGCGCTTGGCGTCGTCGCCCTCGCGCCGGTAGAGATTGACGGCCCGAGCACGCTCCGGCGTCAGCTGCTGCAGCATCTCGATGTCGATCAGCGCGTCGGCCGCCGAGAAGCGCTCGCGATAGGCGGCGCCGAAGGCTTCGGCATAACGCTCGGCGAGCGCGCGGGCGGCAGGCCCGGCCTTCTCCTGATCGAGCACGTCCTTGAGGCCGTCGCCCCAGGTGCGGACGATGGCGCTGATGCCGGCTTCGAGCATGGCGCGGTCGATGCGCGGGGTTTTGCCCTCGTCGCGGCCGATGATGTAGTGGGTGCGCGACAGCGGCCCCTCGGGATAGGCCGGGTAGGCCGCCGAGATGCGACCGTTGTAGATCCGGGCCAGGAATTCGCCGACACGCTGGCGCACCGTGGTGTCGTAGCGGTCCTTCGGGATGAAGACGAGGATCGAGACGAAGCGGTCGAACTCGTCGACGCGGGCAAGCGCGCGGATGCGCGGGCGCTCGGTGAGCTGCAGGATGTCGAGAGCGAATTGCTCCAGCGTCGGGGTATCGATCTGGAACAGCTCGTCGCGCGGATAGGCGTCGAGCACGTTCATCAGCGCGCGGCCGGAATAGCTCGCCGGATCGAAGCCGATGTTCTTGGCGACGCGCGCGACCTTCAGCCGCAGATAGGGGATGGCGCGAGCCGAGCCGGTATAGGCGTTCGAGGTCAGCAGACCGACGATGCGCAGCTCGCCGTCGAGCCGGCCATCCGGCGTGAACAGCTTGACGCCGACATAGTCGAGATGGACGCGCCGGTGGACCAGGCTCTTGACGTTGGCCTTGGTGATGATGAGCGCCTGGGGCTTGGCCAGGAAGGAGCGCACCTCCGGCGTGGTCGTCACCAGCTCGCGGCCCTTGCGCAGAACCTTGACGGAAGGGTCGCGCAGGATGCCGAGGCCGGAGCCCTCGATCGGATCGGCCGCGACGTCACCGCCGGGGAAGCGATAGGCGCGGATGCCGAGCAGGGTGAAGTTGTCCCCGGCGATCCATTCGAGGAACTGCAGCGCCTCGGCGATCTCGTCCTCAGGCAGTGGTGGCGGGTTGGCACGATAGGCCTGGATCACCTCGGTGATGCGGCCCCGCATCGCGGCCCAGTCGTCGACCGCCAGCGCGACGTCGGCATAGACATGCTCCAGACCGGCGCGGAGCTTCTCACGCGCTGCGGGCGTGTCGATGCGCGGGACATGGATGTGCAGCAGGCTTTCACGCCGCGTGCCTTCCGGCGCACGGCCGGTGGCTTCGCCGGCGAGCGAGACGAACTTGCCCTTCGCGTCCCGTGCCACGGCCAGAATCGGATGGGCGACCAGGCGGGGTTCGTAACCCCGATCCTGCAGTTCGGCGAGCGTCGAATCGAGCAGGAACGGTTTGTTGTCGTTGACGACTTCCAGGATGGTGACCTGGCGCTTGCGGTCACCTTCGCCGAACTCGTCGTCGCGGAAACGCAGGTTGATTGTCTCGGGCTTGCGGGGCTCTGCCAGGTGCTCGTAGGCGGCGGCCGCGGTGTGGGCCAGCATTTCCGGCGGCAGGGCCTCAAGATCCTCGGCGACCGAACGACCGTAGAGCAGGCGGGGGAATTCGGCCGGCATCGCGCTCTTCAGGCCCGTGGCCGCGGCTTCGATGGCTGCGATCGCTCCGGCGGTCGCGTTCGTCACCCGTTTGCCCATGTGTCACCCCAGTTGTTTTGCAGCAGCGATGGCATAGGCTGCTCAGGCTTTCAACTTTGCCTTGCCTGAAAAAGCGGCAAAATTGCCGCGCAGGATCTAACAGGATGCACCATGGCGACGAAGCATGACAAACCAAAGGTGGGCGAAGAGCCGGCACGGCAGGATGCGCCGCCACGAGTGATGGCACTGGAGCTCAAGCCGGGAAAGCTCTCGCCCGAGAATGACGCCTATTTCGAGAAATGCCGGGAGAAGCTCGGCTTCGTGCCGAACGTGCTGAGCTCCTACGCCCATGACGACGCCAAGCTCTCGGCCTTTGCCGCGTTCTATAACGACCTGATGCTCGCGCCCTCCGGCCTATCCAAGCTGGAGCGCGAGATGATTGCGGTCGCGGTGTCGAGCGTGAACCGCTGCTACTACTGCCTCACTGCGCATGGCGCCGCGGTGCGCCAGCTCTCCGGCGATCCGGTGCTGGGCGAAATCTTGGTGATGAACTACCGGGCGGCGGAGCTGTCGGTGCGTCACCGCGCGATGCTCGACTTCGCTGTGAAGCTGACCGAAACGCCGCATCTCATCGGAGAAGATGACCGGGAAACCCTGCGCAGGGCCGGGTTCGGCGAACGCGACATCTGGGACATCGGCGCAGTCGCGTCCTTCTACAACATGTCGAATCGCATGGCCTCGGCCGTCGATATGCGGCCCAATGCCGAGTATCACACCCAGGCGCGCTAGCTTGCTTTTCTGGTCGTTGCGGCCTTGTGAAGCGGCGCGCCACCCCCAAAAAGAAAACGGCCGGCGCAATGCCAGCCGCTAGTTGGCCCCGACTCGGTGGCCCGGCTCCACCGGAACTCCGGGGGGCTGGGGGGCTGACAAACCGGCGTTCAGCGAAACCGGGCCGTCGAGGCAACGAGGGGAGTTGAGCGGCGCAACTTGGCGCTCGCTTGACGCGTTCGCGGCGAAAATGCGGCATTTGCGACGAATGCTTACCCAGTGCCCGACCCCGGATGAGCGCGATCTCTTGCCAGCGCAGCAGTGCGGGCGCATCATCTCCCGGTCACTTCGAGAGGCTCCGCTCAGGGAGGCGCCATGAGCGAAAGCGAAACGCCGCAATCGCAATCGGCCGGCGCGGTCGTCCATTTTCCGTCGCCGGCCCGGCCGGCGACCGTGACCTTCGACCGGCGCGAACTCAACGAATTGCTCAATCTCTACGGCCGCATGGTCGCGGCCGGCGAGTGGCGCGACTACGCCATCGATTTCCTGAAGGACAAGGCGCAGTTCTCGGTGTTCCGGCGCTCCTCGGAGATGCCGATCTACCGAATCGTTAAGGATCCGGCGCTCGCCCGCCGGCAGGGCGCCTATTCGGTCGTCGCTGCGACCGGGCTGATTCTCAAGCGCGGCTCGGAACTGTCCCGCGTCCTCAAGGTGCTCGACCGCAAGCTCAGCATCGTGAACTGAGTCCCGATAGAGCTGTCGCGCCTCAGAAGGGCGGCGGCGAGCGGTCGCCTTCGCCCAGCTCTTTCTGCATCAGCATCTGATCGAGCCAGCGGCCGTGCTTGAAGCCGACCTTCTCGGCCACCCCGATCAGGCGGAAGCCCGCCTTCTCGTGCAGGCGGCGTGAGCCGACCGAGGCGCCGGTGCCGTCCCCGATGACCGCGATCATCTGGCGGAAGCCGTGTTCGGTGCAGGCCTTCATCAGCGCATCGAGGAGCAGGCCGCCGACGCCAAGCCCCTGCGCGGTGGGGGCGATGTAGATCGAGTTCTCGACCGTGGCGCGATAGGCGGGGCGCGGTCGGTAGGCGCCGGCATAGGCATAGCCCAGCACCTCGCCCTCGCGCTCGGCGACGAGATAGGGATAGCCGCCTGCCAGGATGGTCTCGAAGCGCCGCAGCATCTCCGCTTCCCCCGGGGGATTCAGCTCCCAGGACGCCGTCCCATGCAGGACGGCATGGGTGTAGATCGCGGCGATGGCGGGGATATCGGCGGGAGTGGCCGGGCGGATCGCAGGCTTCGTCATCGCTGCAGAATGAGCAATGCCCGTGCCAAAAGAAAAGCCCCGGCCGTGAGGCCGGGGCTCGCTCCGGGCATGACGCCCGATGAAGGTCGGCTCAGCGGCGGTCGCCGAGCAGGCTGATCAGCATCTGGAACATGTTGATGAAGTTCAGGTAGAGCGACAGCGCGCCGTTCACCGAGAGCTTCGCAGCCGATTCCGGATCCAGATCCGAAGAGAGATACATCTCCTTCAGGCGCTGGGTGTCCCAGGCGGTCAGGCCGGCGAAGATCAGCACGCCGATCACCGAGATGCCGAAGGACAGCGCGCTCGACGCCAGGAACAGGTTCACCACCGAAGCGATGATCAGCCCGATCAGGCCCATGATCAGGAAGGAGCCCATTCCCGAGAGCGACTTCTTCGTCGTGTAGCCGGCGAGGCTCAGCGCGCCGAAGGCAGCGGCCGTGATGAAGAACACGCGCGTCACCGAGGCGCCGGTGAAGACGACGAGGATCGACGACATCGAGACGCCCATCACCGCCGCGAAGGCGAAGAACATGGCGCGCGCCGAAGAGGCGCTCATGTTTTCGGCCTTGAACGAGAAGAGCATGATGAAGGCGAGCGGGGCCAGCATCACGACCCATTTCAGCGGGCTGAGATAGATCGCCTGGCCGAGCGCGGTCAGACCGGTGATCTTGCCGTCGGGCGTGAAGCCGGCGATCGCCAGCATCGAGATGCCGAGCGCGGCGAGGCCGGTGATGCCGAGGCCGATCGCCATGTTGTTGTAGACGCCGAGCATGAACGAGCGCAGGCCCTGATCCATCTCGACGGCGCTGGTCTGCTGTGCGCGGCCGGCACCCCAGACTGGAGCATTGCGGTCGAAGTTGCTCATTAAGAGAGTTTCCCCTGACGTAGTTTCGGACGACGGATGGCAAGCGGGCGCCAGCCGTCCTCGCACACGATCGGCGCGATGGGAGGAATATGAGGGGCTTTRCCGGTTCTTACAAGGGCTGGCCATGATTAGGACCGGCCGAGTGATAGAAGTTCGGCACTGCACAAAGGCAGAATTACAGGATTTTAATGTCTATCGAGAGACGTTCCCAGATAGTCATCATAAATTCCTGAGATGAGAAGCAGGCGCTTTCGCGAGTATTTTTATCGTACCGACGAGCCCGAACAGGACGGTGACACTGACCGCTGCAGTCGCGGCCAGTATGGCGCCGGTCGGATCACTGACGAATTCGATCCGCATCACTTGCGTGACGATGCCCCAGCCCGCCGCTGTACCCGCGACAACGCCGAAGACGGCCGCGACGAGGCCGATGGCGGCGTATTCAAGGGCGTACGACGAAAGTATGAAGCGACGGGTCGCGCCGAGGGTCTTCAGGATCATCGCGTCATAGAGCCGCGCCCTCTGTCCGGCGGCGAGTGCGCCGCCCAGCACCAGCAGGCTCGCGGCGATGGCGAGGCCGGAGGCACCGCGGATCGCCATGGCGAGCTGGGCGACGATGGTGTTGACCGCTTCGAGCGCGTCCTTGACCCGCACTGCCGTGACGGCGGGGAAATCGAGCGCGAGGCGGCGCATCAGGACGGCGTCGGTCGCGCCCTTGCCATCCGGGCTCGTCGCGATGGTCGCGAGGTTGGTGTGCGGCGCGCCGGCGAAGGTGTTGGGCGAGAACACCATGACGAAGTTGATGCCGAAAGAGCGCCAGTCGACGGTGCGGAGATTGGCGACGCGGGCGGTGATGTTGCGGCCGAGCACGTTGACGGTGAGCTTGTCGCCGATCTTCAGGCCGATGCCGGATGCGTTCTGGGCATCGAAGGAGACCAGCGGCTCGCCGCGATAGTCCGCCGGCCACCACGCGCCGGCGGAAACGCGCGAGCCTTCCGGGATTGTCGCCGCATAGGTGATGCCGCGGTCGCCATCCAGCACCCAGGCGGATTGCTCGCTCGCCTTGATGTCCTCGGCGCGGGTCTCGTTCACGGCGACGATGCGGCCGCGCATCATCGGCACGCGTTCGGTCTTCGCGCCCGGCCGCTGCTCGAAGAGGAAGGCATCGAAGCGATCGGAATCCCGGCTGGGCACGTCGAGGAAGAAGAAGCTAGGCGCCTTGTCGGGCAGGGCACCGGTGAGCTGCCGGGTCAGGCTGACGTCGATGAAGGAGAGCGCCGAGAGCAGCGCGACGCCGAGGCCGAGCGAGAGCACGAGCGAGGGCGTCAACGCGCCCGGCCGATGGCTGTTGGCGAGTGCCATCCGCAGGGCCGGGCGGCGCGGGCGCGGGATGCGGCGGGCGAGCGCCATCAGCCCGAGCGAGACGGCGCGCAACAGCACGAAGACGCCGAACATGACGCCGATGTAGATCAGCGCGATGCGGCGGTCATAGGCGAAGCCGATGGCGACGCCGGCGAGCCCGGCCAGCGCCAGCGCGCAGAGGATGAGGTAGATCGCACGCGGGCGGCGCGGGTCGGGCTCGATGCGATCGCGGAAAAGGGCCGAGACCGGGGTGTCGTGCGCCCGGCCGAGCGGAATGATGGCGAAGACGAACGCCGTCAGAAGCCCGTAGAGCGCGGCGATGGCGAGCTCGCCCGGTGCCAAAGTGGGTTCGAACGGAACCGGCAGGATGCTCTGCACGACGGCGCCGAGACCGAAGGGGGCTGCGGCGCCCAGCACGAGGCCGATCGCCGTGCCGATAGCGGCGACGAGCATCACCTCGGTGAGGTGGATGGCGACGACGCGGCCACCGCTGGCGCCGACCGCCTTCATCGTGGCGAAGTCCAGCTTCTTGGCCTCGACGAAGCGGCGCACCGCATTGGCGACGCCGACGCCGCCGACCAGCAGGGCGGTGAGGCCGACCAGCGTCAGAAACTGGGTGAAGCGTTCGAGATTGCGCTGGAAGCTCGGCGCGGCGTTGGCGCGCGAACGGATCTCCCAGCCCGCCTCTCGCTGCTCGCTGCCGACAGCCGCGATCACCTTCTCCAGATCGCCGTCGCCGGAGGCGGTCGGCGGGAGCTGGAGGCGGTAGGTCCAGCGGATCAGGCTGCCCGGCTGGATCAGGCCGGTAGCCCGCAATGCCTCCTGCGACATCAGGAGGCGCGGGCCGAAGCCGATGCCGGCGGCGATCTTGTCGGGTTCGGAGACCAGATTGGCGCGCAGCTGGATCTTGGCGCCGCCGATCGTGACGATGTCGCCGGGCTTGAGGTCGAGCCGGCCGAACAGGACGGGGTCGGCAACTGCGCCGAAAACGCCGTCGCGTTGTTCCAGTAGGCCGGGGAGCGGCGCCTGCGGGTCGGTTTCGACCGCCCCGATGCCCGGATAGGTGGAATCGACCGCCTTGATCTCGACGAGGGCTGCGCCCTTGTCGCCGGCATTGGCCATGCCGCGCATCGTCGCGATGCTGGAGATGGTGCCGCGGGCCGTCAGGAAGGCGAGTTCCGGCGGCGTCGCCTCGCGGTGGATCAGGCTGAAGGCGGCATCGCCACCGAGGATGCGCCGGCCTTCGCGGGCGAGACCCTCGGTCAGGCCGCGCGAGGCGGAGGCGACGGCGGCGATGGTCATGACACCGAGCGCCAGGCTGGCGATGAAGACGCCGAAGCCGCCGAGGCCTGCGCGCAGGTCGCGCAAGGCGAGCCGCAGGACGAGGCCGATGCCGAGCGGTCGAGAAACTGGACTCTGGGGCGGCTTGACGAGGGCGTGCATCGTCAGGCGACCGCCATCGCGTGCTCGGCCTCGATCACGCCGGAGCGCAGGCGGACCGTGCGCTCGCAGAGCGCCGCGAGCGAAAGATCATGGGTGACGAGAACCAGTGTCGCGCCACGCTCGCGCTTCAGCGCGAAGATCAGGTCGACGATCGCGCGCCCGGTCGATTCGTCGAGATTGCCGGTCGGCTCGTCGGCGACGAGGATCGCCGGATCAGGCGCGACGGCGCGCGCGATGGCGACGCGCTGCTGCTCGCCGCCGGAAAGCTGGGCCGGGTAGTGGTCCATGCGGTGGCCGAGACCGACATTGCGCAGTTCGGCCTCGGCGCGGGCGAAGGCGTCGGGATGGCCGGCCAGCTCCAGCGGCAGCGCCACGTTCTCGCGCGCCGTCATGGTCGGCACGAGGTGGAAGGACTGGAAGACGATGCCGATATGCTTGCCCCGGAAGACGGCGAGCCCGTCTTCGTCGAGAGCGCCGAGATCCTGCCCGGCCACGCGGACGAGGCCCGAATCCGGCCGCTCCAGCCCGGCCATGGTCATCAGCAGCGTCGACTTGCCGGAGCCGGAGGGGCCGACGAGACCCGTCGCCTCGCCATCCGTCAGCGACACCGAGACGCCCTTGAGGATATGGACGCGGGCGGCGCCGCGGCCCAAACTCAGGTCGACATCCTGCAACTCAATCGCCGGGGCGGCCTTCTCGCTCATCACGCCATGATCCTGACTTCGCTATCCATCGCCTTCACCGCTGGCACCGGATCACGTCCCCAGCGGGGCGCAATCATGTCGTGGCACGGTTTGCGGCCATATGGGCGCGGTTTCACGCTTATCCAATCGGTTGCGGCGTTTTTCGTCGCCGCCATGCTGCTTTTCATCGGTTCCAGCGAGATGGCCAGCGCCCAGAACTCCCAATCCAATCCAGCCGCTGCGAAGCCGCTGAAGCTCGTCGCCTTCGGCGATTCGCTGTCCGCGGGTTACAACCTGCCCGGCAGTGCCGCCTTTCCCGCCGTGCTGGAGCAGGCGTTGCGCCAGAAGGGCGTCGCTGTCGAAATCGTGAACGCCGGCGTTTCCGGCGACACGACCCAGGGCGGGCTGGAACGGCTCGACTGGTCGGTGCCGGACGGCACAGACGGCGTCATCCTCGAACTCGGCGCCAACGATGCCCTGCGCGGCGTCGACCCGGCGCAGACGCGGCAGGCGCTGGAAGCGATGATCGTGCGACTGAACGAACGGAAGATCCCGGTGATGCTCGCGGGCATGTATGCGCCGCGCAATCTCGGCGAGGATTATGCGAAACGTT
Source organism: Allobosea sp. 05L423 (assembly GCF_056397745.1). Lineage (NCBI taxonomy): Bacteria > Pseudomonadati > Pseudomonadota > Alphaproteobacteria > Hyphomicrobiales > Alloboseaceae > Allobosea > Allobosea sp. 05L423. The sequence goes on from NZ_JBFTOA010000023.1 coordinate 18,090, forward strand.
TCGACGCAATCTATCGCGAGCTTGCGGAGAAGCACGGGCTGGTGCTTTACCCCTTCTTCCTGGAGGGCATCGCGGGCGACCGGGCTCTGAACCAGGCGGATGGGCTCCACCCCACGGCCGAGGGCGTCACCGTCATCGTCCGGAACATCCTGCCGACGGTCGAGCGCTTCATCGCCACCCTGCCCGCCAGGTCCTGATCCGTCCGCGGATTCTCCGCGCGACGAATCCCCGATTCTTGCATCGCCGCCCGCCGGCCCCGCTTCCGGAGTTGCTTCGCCATGGAATATCGCCGCCTCGGGCGCACCGATCTCAAGGTCTCGGTGATCTGCTTGGGAACCATGACCTGGGGAGAGCAGAACACGGAGGCCGAAGGCCACGCCCAGATGGACTACGCCGTCGAGCAGGGCATCAATTTCTTCGACACCGCCGAACTCTACTCGATCCCGCCGAAGCCGGAGACGCAAGGCTCGACCGAGCGGATCATCGGGAGCTGGTTCAAGGCCCGCGGCAACCGCGACAAGATCATCCTGGCGTCGAAGATCTGCGGGCGCGGCGGCAATACCTGGTTCCGCGACGACAAGAGCCCGACGCGGCTGACGCGCAAGCAGATCCTCGAAGCCGTCGACAAGAGCCTGCAGCGGCTGCAGACGGACTATATCGATCTTTATCAGATCCATTTCCCGGAGCGGCCGATGCCCTGGGGCTCGAACCCGACGCGTTTTTCGAAGGCGGCCTATGAGAAGCCGGCCGACGAGACCTCGATCCCCGAGCAGCTCGACGCCTTCGGCGAACTGGTGAAGGCCGGCAAGATCCGCCATCTCGGCCTCTCAAACGAGAGCGCCTGGGGCACGATGCGCTTCGTGACGGATTCGGAGGCGCGCGGCACACCGCGCGTGCAGTCGATCCAGAACGCCTACAACCTGCTCAACCGCACCTTCGAAACGGCGCTCGCCGAGGTCGCGCTGCGCGACGATGTCGGGCTCCTCGCCTATTCGCCCCTGGCGCAGGGCTATCTCACCGGCAAATATCTCGACGGCGCACGCCCGGCGGGCGCACGCACGACGCTGTTCGATCGTGGCCAGCGCTATGAGGGCGCCGGTGCCGAGGATGCGATCAAGCGCTACATCGCGCTCGCCCGGGAGGCAGGCCTCGATCCGGCGCAGATGGCGCTGGCCTTCGTCAACAGCCGCTCCTTCGTGACGTCGAACATCATCGGCGCGACCTCGATGGAGCAGCTCAAGACCGATATCGCCTCGATCGACGTCAAGCTGTCGCTCGAAATCGAGGCGAAGATCGACGCGATCCATCAGCTCGTCGGCAATCCCTGCCCCTGACGGTGTGACGTCATTCCCGGGCCGAAGCGGAGCTTCGGCCCGGGAAGCTCCGGACGCGACGGCGCCGCGAGCCTCTTCCGGCATGAGATGCCCGGGTCGAGCCCGAGCATGACGATGATGTCGCCGGTGCAATATCCGCAAAAACGGTTCCCTTGAGCCGGCTGCGCGCTTACCGTCTCGCCAGAGTCACAATTGCTTGGCAAGGGATTCACTCATGCCGAGGCTTTTCATCGCTCTGGAAATTCCCGCCGAGGTTGCAAGCGAGCTGACGCTGCATCGCGGCGGCCTGTCGGGGGCCCGCTGGATCGAGCCGTCCGACTACCACATCACCCTGCGCTTCCTGGGCGATGTCGACCGGCGCATGGCGAACGATGTCGACCACATGCTCTCCGATATCGGCGCCTATCCCTTCGAGGTCACGCTCGACGCGCTCGGCAGCTTCGGCGGCGACAAGCCGCGCGCCGTCTTCGCCCGCGCAATGCCGACGAAGGCACTGACCGATCTGCAGGGCGATATCGAGCGGCAGATGCGCCGCATCGGGCTGCCGGCGGAGGGCCGCAAATTCGTGCCCCATGTCACGCTGGCGCGGCTACGCGACACCATGCCGACCGAGGTCGCGCATTATCTCGGCCTGCATCCGATCATCAGGCCGATCAGCTTCACAGCGCGCCGCGTCGCGCTGATGTCATCGCGCGATTCGATCGGCGGTGGGCCCTATGTGCTGGAAGCCGCCTATCCGCTCGGCCCGTCCTACCCGAATCGCCTGCCGCGGGAGATTCGCCGATGACGAGACCGAAGCGGCTCTCTCCGGAGGCACAGGCCGAGGCGCTGGCAACGTTGACCGGCTGGAAACTGGTGCAGGGGCGCGAGGCGATCACCCGGCGCTTCGTCTTCCGCGACTTCAGCGAGGCCTTCGGCTGGATGACGCGGGTCGCATTGCTGGCGGAAGCGATGAACCATCATCCCGAATGGTCGAACGTCTACCGGACGGTGGAAGTGACACTCGCCACCCATGATGCTGGCGGATTGACGGAGTTTGACGTCAAGCTCGCCCGGGCGATCGACGCGCTGGCGAGTTGACGAGGGTTCACCGTCATTCTCGGGGCAAGCCCGAGCATGAAGGCCAAGTCTTTGTCCAGGCCGTCAGGGACTGCTCCACCCGCAAGCCCGCAGCGCCGCCAGCATATGCGGTGGTGGCGGCGCCTCGACCTGGATCGGCTCGCGCTTGCGGTAGAGCGGCACGGTGATGGCGCGGGCATGAAGCTGAAGGCCCGGGCCGCCCTCGCGCGGCGCCGTGCCGTAGATCTCGTCGCCGAGCATCGGCCATCCGGAGGCCTGGCAATGGACGCGTAGCTGATGCGTGCGGCCAGTCAGCGGCTCCATGGCGAGCCAGGCGAGAGGGCCGCTATCGTCCTGCCCGCGCCCGAGCACGCGATAGCGGGTCTGCGAGGGCAGGCCGGCGGGATCGACCTTCATCCACCAGCCGCGCTCGGGCGAGCGGCGCGCCAGCGGCAGGTCGATCAGGCCTTCGTCCTCGGCTGGTTCGCCCTGGACGATCGCCCAGTAGGTCTTGCCGATCCGGCCATCGCGAAACATCTGGTTGAGCTCGGCCATGGCGCGGGGATGGCGGCCGAGCACGAGGCAGCCGGAGGTGTCCTTGTCGAGCCGGTGGGCAGCCTCCGGCCGGCGCGGCAGGCCGAAGCGGAACTGATCGAGATAATCGGTCAGGACGGGAATGATGCGGCGCTTGGCCTGCGGGCCGCGATGCGAGGGCAATCCGGCGGGCTTGTCGATGACGAGCATCATGGCGTCGCGATAAAGCAGCGGCACCGGCAGCTCCTGGTCGATCTGCCCGGGGGATAGCGAATTTTCTGGTCGGTCCGGCGCTGCCATGGCATTGCGCTAGCGAAGCCGGCCCGGCGGCGCAACCAAAGATGCCCGCCGAACCGAAGACAGGATGGCGATGAGCGAGACCGAACCGAAGAAACGCGGCTTCTTTTCGAGGCTGTTCGGGCGCGAGGAAGAGCCGGTGAAGCCGGCACAGGCGCCGGAGGCGGCGACCGAGCTGGCGGTCGAGCCTGTAGAGGAGCTGACGCCGGAAGTCGAAGAGATCGCTGCTCCGCCGGTTGCCGACGCGGAAGTGCCCTCTGTTGAGGTCCCCGCTCCCGAGCCCGCCGCACCACCGGCGCCGGTCGAAAGCGCTGCGCCTCCGATGGAGCCGGAAGGGGAGCCCGAGGTCGCCGTCGTTTCGCCGCCCGAGCCCGTTACGGCTCCTGAGCCTGTTTCAGTCCCCGCGCCGCAGCCGAAGCGGAGCTGGTGGCGGCGCCTGACCGAGGGCTTGTCGCGGACCTCGTCGGCGCTGACGACGGGGATCACAGACCTCTTCACCAAGCGCAAGCTCGATGCCGGCACGCTGGAGGATCTCGAGGACATCCTGATCCAGGCCGATCTCGGCCTCGCCACCTCGGCCCGCATCGCCAAGGCTGTCGGCGACGGGCGCTACGACAAGCAGATCGAGCCGGCCGAGGTGAAGGCGATCCTGGCGCGCGAGGTCGAGACGATCCTCGTGCCCGTGGCGCAGCCGCTGGTGATCGACGCCACGAAAAAGCCGTTCGTGCTATTGATGGTCGGGGTCAATGGCTCCGGCAAGACCACGACGATCGGCAAGCTCGCTGCGAAATTCCGCGCCGAGGGGAAATCGGTGATGCTCGCCGCCGGCGATACCTTCCGCGCGGCCGCGATCGAGCAGCTGCGCGTCTGGGGCGAGCGCACCGGGGCTGAGGTCGTCTTCGGCCAGCAGGGCGCCGATGCCTCGGGCCTTGCCTTCGAGGCGCTGCAGAAGGCCAAGGCTGATGGCACGGACGTGCTGCTGATCGACACCGCCGGGCGGCTGCAGAACAAGCAGGGGCTGATGGACGAGCTCGCCAAGGTCGTGCGCGTCATCCGCAAGCAAGATCCGAGCGCACCCCATGCCGCGCTGCTGGTGCTCGACGCCACCGTCGGCCAGAACGCGATCAGCCAGGTCGAGGCCTTCCGCGAAACGGCAGGCGTGACCGGGCTCGTGATGACCAAGCTCGACGGCACGGCGCGCGGCGGCATCCTGGTGGCGCTGGCGGCTCAGTTTGGCCTGCCCGTGCATTTCATCGGCGTCGGCGAGAGCGTCGAGGATCTGGAGCCGTTCTCGGCGCGCGACTTCGCCCGCGCCGTCGCGGGGTTGGGAGAGGCGGCGTGAGCGAGACGATGAGGCAGGCGGTGGACGCGGCGGGCAAGGGCAAGGCGGTGAATCCGCTGCTGAAACTGGCGCTCGAGTTCGGGCCGCTGGCGATCTTCTTCTTCGCGAATTCCTACGGCGACCGGCTGTTCCACGTTGCTGAGGACCGGCGCATCTTCGTCGCGACCGGCATCTTCATCGTGGCCTCGCTGGTGGCGCTGGCGCTGGCGCGGGTGCTGATGGGCTATCTGCCGCGCATGGCGATCGTGAACGCCATCGTCGTCACCGTCTTCGGCGGGCTGACGCTGGCGCTAGACGATGCCTTCTTCATCAAGGTCAAGCCGACCATCGTGAACGCACTGTTCGGCTGCGTGCTGCTCGGAGGGCTGTTCTTCGGGCGCTCGCTGCTCTCGCTGGTGCTGGAAACGGTGCTTCAGCTCGACGAGGAGGGCTGGCGCAAGCTGACCTTCCGCTGGGGCCTGTTCTTCTTCGTGCTGGCCGCGCTGAACGAGGTGGTCTGGCGCACGCAGACGCAGGATTTCTGGGTGGCCTTCAAGGTCTGGGGCGTGATGCCGCTGACCATGGCCTTCGCCCTGGCGCAGACGCCGCTGATCCTGAAGCACGAGATCAAGCCGACGAAGATCGAGGATAAGGTCTAACCGACCTCCGCGCCGTCATCCCGGGCAAGCGACGATGTCGCCCCGATCCGGGATCAATGCCGGAGCTTCCGATGAAGCTTCAGACATGGATCCTGGGCCTCCCTTCGGTGCCCGTAATGACCGCGCCCTAAGAGGACCTTGCCATTTGGCATCATTGTATCCATTTTATGCCAAATGGAGAGCGATGCCATGGCAACCCTGCTGCGCGTCGAGACGGCCGAGCGCGATTTCGCTCCCGATCCGATCACGGACGAAGAGGCGGCCGCCATGTTCCGGGCTGCCGTGAACCTGTTCCGGCTCTGGCGCGTCACCGACGAGGAAGCGGCGGTGCTGATCGATCTGCCGGTCAGGAGCTACCGGCGCTGGAAAGCCGGCGAGATCGGCCGCATCTCGCGCGACGGCAAGGCACGGCTCTCCAACCTGATGGGCATCCACAAGGCGCTCCGGCTGATCTTCGTCGAACCGCAGCGCGGCTATGACTGGATCAAGCGGCCCAACAGCGATTTCGCCGGCAAATCGGCGCTGGATGCCATGCTCGGCGGCGAATTGACCGACCTGATGCGGGTGCGCCGCCTGCTCGACGCCGAGCGGGGCGCCTGGTGATCGATCCGGCGAGCCTGCCGGTCGTGGAGGTCGAATGGCGCGGGGCGGTGCGGATCATCCGCAGCATCTTCCCGCCGATCGACCTGTTCGAGGATATTGCCGACCCGGCCGACTGGTCGCTCCTGATCGCGGCCGAGCAGAAGACCAATCCGCGCCTGATGGAGACGATCGGCAACCTCGATCTCGTGCCGCCGGAGCGGCGCGTATCGGGGCCGGGCGCGACCTGGCTGATGGCGCCCTTCACCCATGTCAGCCCCGATCGGCCGAGCCGTTTCAGCGACGGCGGCTTCGGCGTGCTCTATGCGGGCGATCGTTTCGAGGTCGCGTTGCTCGAGACGATCCATCACCATACCCGTTTCATGCTGGCCACAGTGCAGCCGCCGGGCTGGACCTCGCAATTCCGCGAGATCGTCCTGGAGATCGATGCCGCGCTGCATGATGTCCGGGCACTCGGGGCCGAAGGTTCCCCTCTGCTCGATCCGGTGGATTATGCCGCAAGTCAGGCTCTCGGCGTCGGATTGCGGGAGATCGGCTCGGCAGGCGTCGTCTATCCCAGCGTGCGCTGTCCCGACGGCGAATGCGCCGGGCTGTTCTATCCCGATGGAGCCAGCCACCCGGTGCAGGGACGGCATCTCGACTATCACTGGAACGGCGAACGGGTGGATCTCTACCGGGACCGCGGTGCCGGCGAGGTCTACCGGATCGTCTGAAGGCGTCATTGCAAGGAGCGTCAGCGACGAAGCAATCCAGGGGCGGAAAAGTTCCACGCGCCCCTAGATTGCTTCGCTGCGCTCGCAATGACGACCCTATTTCGGCGCGAGGCGGATCGCGCCGTCGAGGCGGATCGTCGTGCCGTTCAGCATGTCGTTCTCGATGATGCTGCGGGCCAGCGCGGCGTATTCCGCCGGGCGGCCGAGGCGCGAGGGATGCGGCACCGAGACGGCGAGCGAAGCCTTGGCTTCCTCGGGAAGGCCGGCGAACATCGGGGTCTCGAACAGGCCGGGCATGATCGTGACGATGCGGATACCGACCCCAGCGAGATCGCGAGCAATCGGCAGGGTCATGCCGACGACGCCTGCCTTGGAGGCGCCATAGGCGGCCTGGCCGATCTGGCCGTCCTCAGCCGCCACGGAGGCGGTGCAGATGATGACGCCGCGGCTGCCATCGGCGGTAATCGGATCGAGCCCGGCCAGCGCCGCGGCGGATTTCGCGATGATGCGGAAGGTGCCGGTCAGGTTGATCGCGACCGCCTTCTCGAAGGTGGCGAGGTCGTGTGCGACGAGCTCGCCGGTGTCGCGCTTCTTCGACACGACGCGGCGGCCGGGCGCGATGCCGGCGCAGTTGACGATGATGCGGGCGACGCCATGGGCAGCGCGGGCCCTGGCCAGCGCCTCGTCGACGGAGGTTTCGCTGGTGACGTCGCAGCTGCAGAAGATGCCGCCGATCTCCTCCGCGATCGCCTCGCCGCGCTCGGCGTTGAGGTCGAGCAGCGCCACCTTGACGCCCTGGCCGGCGAGCATGCGTGCCGTCGCTTCGCCGAGGCCGGAGGCGCCGCCGGTGACGATGGCGGCGAGGGAGGAATCGAGTTTCATGGCGCGTTTCCCGTTCGTCTTGGTTTCAAATCCGGTTTAGAGGGCGTCGCAGCCTGCTCCAAGCGGGTTTTCCGGCAGGCCTCTTGTGCAGGATTGCGGCGGGGCCATCTTTCGACATGGCGGGCCCGGACGAGGCGCGCGACCATGAGCGTCACCGGACGCCAAGGAGCAGGACAGGAATGAGCGAAGGGTTCAGCGCAAGCTTCAGCCGCGAGGAGATGGAGGCGATCCGCAAGAGCCTGCGCGACGAGGCGAAGTTCGGCACCGATTTCATGGCCCGACTCAAGCGCGTCGCGAAGCGCATACCGTTTGCCGAGGATCTGCTGGCCGCGTGGTTCTGCGCGCGCGATCCGGCAACGCCGCGGCGCGTGCGCATGACGCTGCTCGCCGCGCTCGGCTATTTCGTGCTGCCGGTGGATGCGATTCCCGACTTCATGCCGCTCATCGGCTTCACCGACGATGCGGCGGTCATCGCGGCCGCCATCGCGGCGGTGGCCGGCTCGATCACACCCGCACATCGCGAGCGGGCGAGGAGCGCGCTGGCGGAGCTTTAGTGAGCTTTCACTGGAAATATGCGGTCATCCCGGACAAGCGGCGCAGCCGCGCTGATCCGGGATCCATGCCTGAACCGTGCCGGAATGGATCCCGGGTCTCCCTGCGGTCGCCCGGGATGACGGCGCTGGGTGTCATCACGGCATTCTTGAAACTCAGCCGTCACAGCGTCAGGACGATCTTGCCCTTGGCCTTGCGGTCGCCGATCAGCGCATAGGCTTCCGTCCAGCGCTCCAGCGGGAAGGTGGCGTGGACATGGGCGCGGATATGGCCGCCTGCCGCCCATTCCAGCAGGCGCTCCATGTTGCGCCGATGCGCGGCCGGCTCGCGGGCGACGAACTCGCCCCAGAACACGCCGCGCAGGTCGCAGCCCTTGAGCAGAAGCAGGTTGAGCGGGATCTTCGGGATCTCGCCCCCGGCGAAGCCGACGACGAGGTAGCGCCCTTCCCAGGCCATCGACCGCAGGGCCGGCTCGGCGAACTCGCCGCCGACCGTATCGTAGAGCACATCGACGCCGCGCCCGTTGGTGAGCTTCTTCAGGGCGGCGCGGATGTCGTTCTGCGCATAGTCGACCTCCTCCTGCGCGCCATGCTCGCGGGCGAGCGCGAGCTTGTCGGGCGAGGAGGCGCAGGCGATGACATGGGCGCCGAGGAGCGCGCCGATCTCGACCGCGGCAAGCCCTGCTCCGCCGGAAGCGCCGAGGATCGCCAGCGTCTCGCCCGCCTTCAGATGCGCGCGCTGGATCAGCCCGTGCATCGCGGTGCCATAGGTGACGAACAGGCTGGCGGCCTGCGCGTCGTCGAGCTTGTCGGGCACGCGAACCAGCGCCTCGGCCGGCACCGCGACCTTCTCGCGCGCTGCGCCATAGCCCATCCAGGCCGCAACGCGCTCACCGACGCGCCAGCCGGTGACACCTTCGCCCAAAGCGGCGATGGTGCCGGCGCATTCGGCCGAGGGAGAAAAGGGGAAGGCCGGCTTGGTCTGATAGCGACCCCGGATGATCAGCGTGTCGAAGAAATTGAGCGCAGCCGCCTTCACGGCGATGACGACCTCGCCGGGGCCCGGTTTCGGCTCCGGCAAGGCGCGGATGACGAGTTCCTCGGCCGGTCCGAGGTGTTCGCAGAGCAAGGCCTTCATCGTCGATCCACCGTTGCCGCCCTGGGCGCCGGACTGTGCCATGGCCGCCCGGCGCGGGGAACCAGCCGGCAACGGAGCCGTTCGCATTTTCGCCAGGATCGTAACACTCTATTCCGCCGTCCAGCGCGATCTGCCCCGTCAGCACGTGGTAAACGCGGTATTAAGTTTTTTAGTGACTGATGGCGGTCCATGATCAAGTCCTTCTTCCGCACCCGCGACGCCGCATTTTTCCGCATCGCCGCCGCGCTCGGCCTGACGGCTGGATTGCTGGCTCTGGCCGGTCTGCCGGCTGAGGCTGCTCCGGCCAAGCCGAAGCCTGCCGCTACCGCCGCCGCCACGCCTGCCGCCAGTCCCGGACAGGGGCAGGCGATGCTGCTGGAGACGGCCGGCAAATGGCAGGCCTTCTCATCGCAGCAGGGCCGTTCCAAGGTCTGCTATGCGCTGGCCAAGCCGGAAAGCCGCTTGCCGGTGAATCTCAAGGATGTCGAGGGCATGCTCTTCGTCTCCAGCCGGCCGGGTGAGGGCGTCCGCAACGAGATCAGCTTCGTGATGAACTTCGACGTCAAGGAAGGCGTCGAGCATCAGGCCCTCATCGGCAATGATCGCTTCGCGCTGGTCGCCAAGGGCCAGAACATGTGGCTGAAGAACCCGGCCGAGGAGCCGCGCATGCTCGACGCGATGCGCCGTGGCTCCGGGCTGGAGATCAAGGCGACCTCGAAGCGCGGCAACGCCACCGCGGACAAGTACTCGCTCGCCGGGATCAGCCAGATCGTGAAGCGCGCCGAAGACGCCTGCAAATAAGGCGATCGGCACCATGACGCCGGCCGCGACCACAATGGAGCGCCGGCTGCGGGGGCGCTGCTATTGCGGGCAGTCGCGCTACGAGGTGGCGGACGCCTTTCGCTACGCCGCCAATTGCCATTGCTCGCAGTGCCGGCGCACCACCGGGTCGGCTTTCAAGCCCTTCGCCGGCATCGAGCGCGACAAGCTCTCCGTCATCGACGGAGCCGAAAGCCTGCTGATCGTCGGAGAGGTCCATAATCACGACGCGCATTGCGGGCGCTGCGGCTCGCTCCTGTTCTCCGTCGTTCGCGATGGAGCCTATGTCCACGTCGCGCTGGGTACGCTCGAGGATGCGCCGGGCGTCCGGCCGGACCGGCATATCTTCGTCGGCTCGAAGGCGCCGTGGTTCGAGATTACCGACGATCTGCCGCAGTTCGGCGGACATTCAAGCTAGGCGCGCGCAGCACATATCTGTGACGATTTCCGGTTTTCCCGCATTTGTGCTAGGGAGCGGCGAAATCCCGCGCCTTCCCAGATGGGCGACGACAGAGCTCCGATGACCGTGTCCGTTTCCGCACCTGCCGCTCCGGCGGCCGAAACCGTTTCTCGACGCCCCTCGCTGGTGGGGCGTACCCGCGCCGGCCTCACCGAGGCGCTTGCCGAGATCGGCGTTCCCGAGAAGGAGCGGCGCATGCGCGTCGGCCAGCTCTGGAACTGGATCTATCATTACGGGGTGCGTGAATTCGACGCGATGACGACGATCGGCAAGGGGCTGCGCGGGCAGCTGGCCGAGCATTTCTCGCTCGACCTGCCGACGGTCACTGCCGAGCAGGTCTCGACCGACGGCACGCGCAAATGGCTGATGCGCATGCCCTCGACCGGCCCGCACGACCGCGGCGCCGAGATCGAATGCGTCTATATCCCCGAGGTCGACCGCGGCACGCTCTGCGTCTCCAGCCAGGTCGGCTGCACGCTGACCTGCACCTTCTGCCATACCGGCACGCAGCGCCTGGTGCGCAATCTCACGACCGAGGAGATCGTCGCGCAGGTGATGGTGGCGCGCGACCGGCTCGGCGATTTCCCGAATCGGGCGGCGCCCGATGGCGCCTTCGTGCCGAATGATGGCGGGCGCTTCGTCTCGAACATCGTCTTCATGGGCATGGGCGAGCCGCTCTACAATTTCGACGGCGTGCGCGATGCGATCGCCGTGATCACCGACGATCAGGGCCTGTCGATCGGGCGCCGTCGCATCACCGTCTCGACCTCCGGCGTGGTGCCGCAGATCGGCCCGCTCGGCGAGGAGATGGGCACGATGCTGGCGATCTCGCTGCATGCGGTGCGCGACGATTTGCGCAACGAGCTGGTGCCGCTGAACAAGAAATACCCGATCAAGGACCTGCTCGAGGCCTGCCGGAACTATCCTGGCCTGTCGAACGCGAAACGGATCACGTTTGAGTACGTCATGCTCAAGGGCGTGAACGACTCCGACGCCGAGGCGCGGGAGCTGGTCCGGTTGCTCAAGGGCATCCCGGCCAAGATCAACCTGATCCCGTTCAACCCCTGGCCCGGCACGAAATACGAGTGCTCGGACTGGGACCGGATCGAGCGCTTCTCCGAGATCGTCTTCCGCGCCGGCTATGCCTCGCCGGTCCGGACGCCGCGCGGGCGGGACATCCTGGCCGCCTGCGGCCAGCTCAAGAGCGAGACCGAGAAGCTCTCGGCCCGCGCCCGGCTGATGCTGGAGCAGGAAGAGGCGCAGTCTGCGCCGGCCGTCGCGGCGGAGTAAGCCTTGCTACGCTGGATTCTGCTGATCCCCTTCGCCTGCCTCGTCGCGATGGGGGCGGGGCTGTTCTTCCTGGCCATGGCGAGCGTAGCTTCGCCAGCGGTGGCGCTGCTGATCGGCGGCGGCATCGAGCGGCTAGTCGACATCCTGTTCGGGCTGGCCGAAAGCGGCATCGACCCGGCACCTGCCGCGCAGGCGGCTTTCGGCCTGATCGGGCGGCTGGGGATGGCGATCATCGTCGCGCCGGTGGTGCTGGTCGCGATCGGCAGCGAGCTGTTCCGGCTGCGGAGTGGCCTGATCCAAGCCGGATTGACCGGGGCGCTGGCGGCGCTGCTGCCGCTCGCCATGCTGAGATTGTCACGCGCGCCGAGCCACGCGGAGATCCAGATCATCTCCGGGCTCTTCCTGGTCGGCGCTGCGACGGGCTTCGTCTACTGGCTGATCGCCGGACGCGGCGCCGGCGGCGAGCGCAATGCGGCCGCCGCCCCGCGTCATTGAGCGACGCTCAGAGCGCGCGCCGATCCAGATTGCAACGCAATCCGGCTCTTAGAGCCCGAGCACCTTCCGCAGTTCAGCCTTGGCGGCGGCGAACTCGGTTTGGAATTCCGGCTGCTCCATGATCCGAGCGGCGATGACCGATCCGGCGATCCGGCCGGCTTCGATATCCGAGCGATAGTGAATCCCGCCGATCACGCGGTTCCAGCCATAGGCCCAGGCCCTGTCCATGATCTCGGTGCGCTTCTCCGGCACCATGTTGGACAACACGATGCCCATGAGTGTTCCGACGGTGGTGTGGCCGGACGGATAGGCGCCGGAATTGGAAATCTTCACCACCGGCTTCACCAGCGCGCTCGCCTGATGCGGGCGCGGGCGCTTCCAGCTGTCCTTGGCCGGATCGACCACCGCGCCTTCGGTCGAGACGACGCGATCGAAGAAGGCCGAGAACACAGGCAAGGATTCGGCCTTGAATGCCGGACCCATGACGCCGGCGAAGCGCCAGATGTCCTCGACGGCATCGGCCTGAGCCTGCGCTTCCATCTCGGCCGAGCGGGTGACCTGGATGGTGAGAACTTCGCCGAGCTCGGCCTTGGTCTGAGCGGAGTCCTGGGCCGGCGGCGGCTTGAGGACGGCGCGCAGATCGATGGAGGCGGCTGTGGCGAAGGGCTTGGCTTCTTCGGCTCTTAGCGGCGGGGCAGAGAGCGCGAGCAGGGTCAGGAAGGCGAGAGCGACGGAGCGCATGAGAGTGGTCCTCGGTGGAGCGCGGGATGCACGCGCTCGCAAGATGACAGTGTCATGACGCAGCTCAGTCCCCGATCGCGACACCCTCCCGCCGTCCATCGGCGCCGCCAAGGAAACCCTCGGGCGTCTTGACGATGGCCTGGGTGCCGGAGGTCATCTCCAGCAGCCGGACCTCGTGGCCCTTCGCTTCCAGCGCGGCCTTCCAGGCCTCGGCCTCCGTCCCCCTTTCCAGCTCGGTCGGGCCGTTGCGGCTGCCGAAATTGCCGAAGTCGACCGCCTGTTGCGGGTCCATCTTCCAGTCGAGCAGTGCGACCAGCGTCTTGGCGACATAGCCGATGATCTGGCTGCCGCCCGGCGAGCCGGTGACGGCGTAGAGCCGGCCGAAGGCATCGAAGACCAGTGTCGGTGCCATCGAGGAGCGCGGCCGCTTGCCGGGCTCGACGCGGTTTGCGACAGGCTTGCCGTCTTCCTCCGGCGCGAAGTTGAAGTCGGTCAGCTCATTGTTGAGCAGGAAGCCGCCCTTGGTCATCAGGCGCGAGCCGAAGCCGTCCTCGATCGTCGTGGTCATGGCGACGGCGTTGCCGTCCGCGTCGACCACCGAGATATGGCTGGTGCCGTTCTCGATGCCATCGGAGGGAGCGAGGAGCTGCGCCCGCTTGTTCGGAGGGTCGCCCGGCCTGGCCTTGCCCATCGATCGTTCCGGGCTGACGAGGCTGGCGCGGGAGCGGATATAGTCGCGGTCGATCAGGCCGCGCACGGGCACGCTGATGAAGGCGGGATCGGCGAGATAGAGCGCCCGGTCGGCGAAGGCGAGCCGGCCGGCTTCGCTGAACCAGTGCGCCGCCTCCGCGCCCGGACCGATCCGGCGCAAATCCTGTTCTTCCAGCACGCCCAGAATCTGCTGGATGGCGACGGCGCCCGAGCTCGGCGGCCCCATGCCGCAAAGGCGCCAGATGCGGTAGCTGCCGCAGACGGGCTCGCGCTCCTCGACCTTGTAGGCTGCGAGGTCGGCGAGCGCCATGTCACCGGGATTGGTGGGGTGACCGGCGACGGTCGCGACGATGTCCTCCGCGATTGCGCCCTCATAGAACGCTTTCGCGCCCTGCGCGGCGATGGCGCGCAGCGTGGCCGCGAAGGCCGGATTCTTCAGGATAGTGCCTACGGCCTTCGGCTTGCCGTCCGGCTCGTAGAAATAAGCGGCGGCGAGAGCGTTCTTCGGCAGATTGGCCTCGCCGGCCAGCAAGCCATTGAGGCGAGGCGAGATGGCAAAGCCCTCCTCTGCCAGCTTCAGCGCCGGCGCCACAACATCGGCCCAGGGCAGCCTGCCCCAGCGGCGATGCACCTCTTCCAGGAGCTTCAGCGTGCCGGGCACGCCGACCGAGCGGCCGCCGATGACGGCATCGGCGAAGCGCATCGGCTTGCCGTCCTTCATGAAGCGATCCGGCTTGGCAGCCGCCGGCGCTGTCTCGCGGCCGTCAAGGGTGGTCACTTTGCGAGTGGTCTCGCCCCAATAGACGAAGAAGGCGCCCCCACCGATGCCGGAGCTCTGCGGCTCGACCAGATTGAGCACGAGCTGGGTGGCGATAGCGGCGTCGGCCGCACTGCCGCCGGCGCGCAGAATGTCGCGCCCGGCTGCAGCGGCGAGCGGATTTGCGGCCGCGACCATGAAGCGCTGGGCGGTGCCAAGTGTCCTGATGCTACGCCCTGTGGCGGCTTCGGGCGCCGGGGCGAGCAACTGGGCGGTCGCGATCTGGGTGGTCAGCAGGGCTGCGGTCAGGGGCAGAAGGAGGGGTAGGCGCATGGCTCAACTCCGAGGATAGCGGGCAGAATAGGCCATTCGCCGCGGTCTGCCAGCTTGGACCGGCGCGTCGCGACAGGTAGAGTTCCGAATCGAGACCGTTGTGACGCTGCCAAAAGGGGTTTTCGGCATGTCGTTTTCCACCCATCTGCGCCGCCCGATCGCGTGGCTCGTGCTCGGCCTAATCGGCGTCGCGCTCGCCGGCTGCGGCTATAACAACGTGCCGACGCTGGAGGAGAAGGCGAAGGCGGCGTGGTCCGAGGTGCAGAATCAGTATCAGCGCCGGGCCGACCTGATTCCTAATCTCGTCGAGACGGTGAAGGGCTATGCCGCGCAGGAGCGCGACGTGTTGACCGCCGTGATCGAGGCCCGCGCCAAGGCGACGCAGGTCAAGGTCGATGCTTCGACCGTCAACGACCCCGTGAAGTTCAAGGAATTCCAGGATGCGCAGAACCAGCTCACCGGCGCGCTGGGGCGGCTGCTCGTCACGGTCGAGCGCTATCCGGATCTGAAGTCGAACCAGAACTTCCTCGCCCTGCAGTCGCAGCTGGAGGGTACAGAAAACCGAGTGGCGGTGGCACGGCGCGACTACATCCAGGCCGTGCAGGCTTTCAACACGGAGATCCGCACCTTCCCGGGCGTGATATGGGCGAAGCTGTTCTGGGGCGCAAAGCCGATGGAGACCTTCACGGCCGCCACTGGTGCGGAGCGGCCGCCCGCGGTGAAGTTCTGAAGCGCATCGCGTGATGCTGGGCATCGCGTCATGCCCGGGCCTGACCCGGGCATCTCCTGCCAGAGATTCTCGGCTCTGCGCTTCGCTGCGCCCGAGAAAGACGCTCTGGCATGTCGCGCTGGCGCTGTCTCTCCTGCTCTGGAGCGGCCTCGCGCACGCCGCCGAGCCGTCCTATCCCAGCCTGACGGGCCGGGTCGTCGACGGCGCCAACCTGCTCGCCCCCGACGTCCGAAAGCGGATCGAGGACAAGCTCAAGGCACATGAGGACAAAACCTCCGATCAGGTCGTCGTCGCGACGGTGCCGTCGCTTCAGGACGTCACGATCGAGGATTTCGCCAACGGCCTCTTCCGGCACTGGAAGCTCGGCGAGAAAGCCAAGAACAACGGCGTGCTGTTGATCGTCGCGCCGAAGGAGCGCAAGGTCCGCATCGAGGTCGGCTACGGTCTCGAAGGGGCGCTGACCGACGCGCTCTCCAAGGTCATCATCACCACCGCCATCGCGCCGAAGTTCAAGACCGGGGATTTCGCCGGGGGGATCGATGCCGGGGTGGATGCCATCCTGACGATCCTGGCCGGCGATGCGGAGGAATGGCAGCGGCGCGCCGAAGTCCGCTCGGACGAGAGCACATTGGGCGAGGACATCGCCGTCATCGTCGCGATGCTCTTCATCTTCCTGTTCATCGTCGCCTTCCTGCGCAGCGTGAGCCAGCAGGGCGGGGCGCGGCGGCATCGCCTGCGCAACGGGCAGTGGGTAATCCTGCCCCCGAGCACAGGCTCCGGATCCGGCTGGAGCAGCGGTTCCGGCTGGGGCGGTGGCGGAGGCGGCTGGAGCTCGGGCGGCGGATTTTCGGGTGGCGGAGGCTCTTCCGGCGGTGGCGGGGCTTCGGGAGACTGGTGATGGATGCCGCTGACAGGGATGCGATCGCGGAGGCCGTGCGCCGGGCCGAATTGCAGACGGCAGGCGAGATCGTGGTCGTGATTGACCGGGCGGCTTCGAGCTACCGCAACGTCCCGGTGGTCATGGCGCTCACGCTCGCGCTGTTCGTGCCGTGGCCGCTGCTGTCACTGACGGCGTTGAGCGCTCAGCGCATATTCATGATCCAGCTTTTCTGCGCCGCGCTGCTGCTGGCAGGGCTCCTTTGGTATGGGCGCGGCGGGCGCTTCGTGCCGGGCTTCGTCAAGCGCCGGCGGGCGCATGAGGCGGCGCTGCGCGAATTCACGGCGCGGGGCCTGACGCGAACCAGGGCGCGCACTGGCGTGCTGCTCTATATCGCGCTGCAGGAGCGCTATGCCGAAATCCTCGCCGACACCGGGATCGACGGGCTTGTGGACCAGGACACCTGGGGTGGCATCATCGAGCCGCTGCTGGCGGCGGCGCGCGAAGACAGGCTCACCGAGGGGCTGATCAAGGCGGTCGATGGCGTCGGCGTGGTGTTGGCACAGCACGCCCCGCCGGTTCCCGGCGATGTCGACGAGCTGTCGAACAAGGTCATCCTGCTCTGAGGCAAGGCCTCGGCAGGGCGTTCAGCGCGTCGCCGGCCCCTTGGCTGCAGCCAGGATGGCGCCCGGCATCATGTAGCCATGCTTGCCCGGCCGGTCGGCCTGAATGACGACGACATAGCCATCGGCCTCCGGCGCCTGCGTCGCGGACAGCGGGGCGGTGACGGTCATCTCCTTGCCGTTCCAGTCGCCGACACGGACCATGCCGCGCACCACATTGGCGTAGGTCAGCGTCTTGCCCTGGTTCTCGCCGCGTATGATCGGCACGGTGGCCTGATGTGTCGTGGGCAATACCCAGATGCCGGCTGCTTCGTCGGTTGCAGCGGCAGTCGGAGCGATATTGATCTGGAGGCTGCCGTTCTCCTCCTTCAGCGCGAGCTTCGCGGCGAAGCCGGTGGCGGCGAACTGGTTGACCGCCTTCTCGATCTCCGCCTTCTCCGAGCCCACAGCATGGGAAGAGCCGCTGATGACGATCTGCGGGGTGTAGACCTGCCCGTCGCCGCGGGCCTTGGCATAGAGCTTCTGGCGCTTCGCGAAGGAGTCCTTGCCGAGCGTGTCCTTCCAGCCGAGATAGTCCCAATAGGTCACCGGCAGCGTCAGCGCGATCAGTGTCGGGTCCTTGGCCAGTTCGACGACCAGCGCATCGGCTGGCGGGCAGGACGAGCAACCCTGGCTGGTAAAGAGCTCGAGCACCGCCCTGGGCGCCTTCCCTGCCGTCTGCGCGAGGGCCGTCGTCACGCCGAACACGAGGACGGCGGCAGTCACAGCGGATTGGCGCAGGACAGGGAGCATGATCTCGACTTTGACGACGACTTATTTTCCGAAGGTTACCAAAGCCAGCAATTCATCGAAGAGGGAAATCACGTTGCCTTGAAAACGGGCATGGTCGCGCGGGCGTGATCGAATTTTGCCAGTGCGGCAGGCGAAATCATGTTGGGGCGCCAGCGGCGATGCATCCAGAGCCATTGTTCAGGGTACTCGCGCACCCAGCCTTCGACCACCGCCGTCATCATCGCCATGGCGCCCTGCACGTCGATCTCGCCCGCGGCGTCGCGCGGCAGGTCGAGCGGCGGCGTCAGCTCCAGCCGGAAGCGGAGGTTCGGCAGCCGGATGACGCGGACGCCATGGACCGGACACTCGAAGCGGCGGGCGAACTTGCCCATGATCGGGTTGGTCAATGCCGGACGTCCGAAGAACGGTACGACGACGCCCCGGGTGAAATGCTGGTCGATCAGCATGCCGAGATGGCCGCCATTCTCGAGCACGCCCTGCATGGCAAAGGCCGCTCCCTGCTTGGCAGCGGCGAGGCCGCCCATGGCGCCGGAGCGGATCTCATGCACGACGGCGGCGATCGCCGGGTCGTTGGGGGCGCGAAAGACGGCCGTCGTCTCGAGATCGTAGGCGGCGGCGCAGATCGCCGGCAGTTCCCAATTGGCGAGATGGGTCGAGAAGATCAGGCCGGGTTTGTCGTCCTCCTTGAGCGCGATGAAGTGCTCGATGCCCTTGACCTCGATGCGCGAAGGCTTGTCCGGATTGTGGTAGTCGTAGTCGAACAGCGTCTTCAGATGGGCATATTCGCCGGCGACGCGGCCGAGATTCTCCCATGCGCCGCGTGCGATGCGCTTCACCTCCGCCTCGTCCTTCTCGGGAAAGGCGGCGCGGATATTGGCGAGGGCGACGCGGTTGACCGGGATGACCGGGCTCGCCGTGCGCAGCAGCCAGCCGCCGAGATTGCTGGCACGTTCTGGCCCGAGCAGGCGCAGGAACGCGAACAGCGTGCGGATCACGCCAATCATCACCGCCGCGCCGATGCGCGCGGCGATTGCTTTCAATCGTCTCAAGGTCGGTCCAGCCTCAATCGCCCGTGCCGAGAGCAAGACCGGGCCTGAAAGGCGCGATCTGGGGCAGGAATGCGCCGACGTCAAGTCTTGCGCCGGAGCAGGCGGCTTGCTCAGAAGGCGATGACGACCTTGCCAAAGACCTTGCGACCCTCGATGCGGGCGAGGCCCTTCTCGAATTCGGCGAGCGGGAACACCGAATCGATCACCGGCTTCATGCCGCCGGCCATCTTCTCCAGCGACTGCGCGATGTTCTCGATGCGGCAGCCGAACGAGCCGGTGATCCGGTATTGCTGCTGGAAGAGCTGCATCAGGTTGATCGTGGCGGAGGGGCCGGAGGTCGCGCCGCAGGTGACCAGCCGGCCGCCGCGCTTGAGGCAGAGCAGCGAACCGTTCCAGGTGTCCGCGCCGACATGCTCGAAGACGACATCGACGCCCTTGCGGCCGGTGAGCTTGCGCACGACCCCCTCGAAGCGGTCCTCGCGATAGTTGATGACGTGGTCGGCGCCGAGGGCCCTGGCCTTGGCACCCTTCTCGTCGTCGCCGACCGTCGTGTAGACCGTGCAGCCGATCGCCTTGGCCATCAGGATCGCGGCCGTGCCGATGCCGGAGCCGCCGGCATGGACCAGCACCGACTCGCCGGGCTCGAGCTTCGCATTGTCGAACAGCATATGCTGGACCGTGCCGAAGCCGATCGGCGCGCAGGCGGCGTCCTCGAAGGAGACGCCCTTCGGTGCCTTGATGGTCAGGCGCGCCGGGCGGTTCAGCAGCTCACGGGCGAAGCCGTCGATATGGAAGCCCATGATGCCGGCGACGTTCTCGCAGAGATTGTCGCGGCCCTCGCGGCAGGCCTTGCACTGGCCGCAGGTGTCGGCACCGTAGGCGGTGACGGTGTCGCCGGGCGCGAAGCCGGTGACGCCCTCGCCGACGCAGACGATCTCGCCAGCGGCCTCGACGCCTGCCGCCTGCGGCATCTTGCGTTTGGCGAAGGCCATGCCGCGGAAGCCCCAGAGGTCGAGATAGTTCAGCCCGACCGCCTTGATGCGGATCTGTACCTCGCCCGGAGCGGGCGGCGGCGGCGGCTCGATCTCCTCGAGACGGAGGTCACGGTCGCCATGAAGCTGGAGGGAACGCATGAGGATTCAACGTCTTTCAGAGCTGGTCCGGCCATTGCCGGGAGGTGTGGAGAACCGCGAGGATTTCGACGCGGCCATCACTGACGCGGTAAGGCAGGATATAGGGCGTGCCGGGCACGACAAGTTCGCGGGTTCCATCGCTCCGGCCCGGCCGCCCGATTTCCGGGTGGCTCACGAGTACGGCGGATCGCTTCTCGACCAGGTCGACCAACGCTGCAGCAGCAGATCGGCTATCCTTCGCGACGAACGCAAATATCTGGTCGAGTTCGCGCAGCGAGCGTTTCGTCCAGACGAGCTTCACTCGGCCGTGGCCTTGTATTTGCGGAACACGGACTCGACTTCTTCCTCAGTCGCGAACTCGCCGCGATCCGCCTCGGCGATGCCTTCCTTGATCCGTTGGATCTGCCAAGCATTCAGCTCGACATAGGATTCGATCGCTTTCGCGGCGATCCAATTGCGCGAGCGGTCGGTGTCGGCGGCAAGCGCGTCGAGCTTGGCCAGCATCTCGTCGTCGAGGCGGATGGTGAAGGCTGCCGTCATGTCGGGTCACTCCGGTTCGAAGTGAACCGTATCACATGCGGCCACCTTGGTCGATTCAGCGGTGCACGCCGAGCTGGGCGGTCAGGCCGCCGTCGATCGGCAGCACGGTGCCGCTGATATAGGCTGCGGGCTCGCTCATCAGGAAGGCGGCGAGGCCGGCAACCTCTTCGGGCTTGGCGAAGCGGCCGGCCGGGATCTGCGACTGCATCTTGTCGCGATAGGCCGCGTAGGGCGCCATCATGTCGGTGTCGACAAAGCCCGGCGCGATCACGTTGACGGTGACGCCCCGCTTGCCGGTCTCGACCGCCAGCGTCTTGGCGTAGGAGATCAGCGCACCCTTGGAGGCGGCATAGGCTGCATTGCCCGGATTACCGCGCAAGGCCGCGACAGAGCCGATGGCAACGATGCGGCCGGCCCTGGCGCGGATCATGTTGCGCATCAGGCTCTTGGCGAGGCGGGCGAAGGCCCAGAAATTGACCTGCATCGCGGCTTCGGCCTTCGCCTGATCCATCATCGCGGCGAGGGAATCATAGGGCTGGCCGGCATTGTGGACGAGGCCGAAATAGCTCTCGCCCTCGCGCGCCTCGCAGAAGGCGTCGAGCGCGTCCTTGTCGGAGAGGTCGAGGGGCAGCGCGGCAACGCTGCGGCCGGGATGGCCCGCGGCGATCTCCTCAGCCAGCGCCTTCGCCTGCTCGGCGGAGGAGCGGAAGGTGAAGTCGACATCGTGCCCGGCCGCGGCGAGCGCGCGCACGATCGCGGCGCCGACGCCCTTGGCGCCGCCGGTGACGAGAACCTTGGTCATGCAGCCTCCGGAGGCGCCGTCAGCACGAGGCAGGTGTTCTGGCCGCCGAAGCCGAAGGAATTGGAAATCACCGTCCGCACCTTCGCCTTGCGTGCCGCGTTCGGCACGACGTCGAGCGCAATGGCAGGGTCGGGGTTCGTGTAGTTGATCGTCGGCGGGATGGTACCGTTGGCAATCGTCAGGAAAGAAATCACTGCCTCGACCGCGCCGGCCGCCGTCAGCGTGTGCCCGATCATCGACTTGTTCGAGGAAATCGGCAGTTTCGCCATGCGCTCGCCGAAGACGGCGGCGCAGCTCATCGCCTCCATCTTGTCGTTCTCCGGCGTCGAGGTGCCGTGGGCGTTGATATAGTCGACATCGTCGGGGGTTAGCCCGGCATCGGCCAGCGCATCCTGCATGGCGAGGATGGCGGGCTTGCCGTCCGGGCTCGAGCGCGTGCGATGGAAACCGTCGCCGCGCTCGCCACAGCCCGCGACGATACCCAGGATGGTCGCGCCGCGCGCGAGCGCGTGGTCGTAGTCCTCCAGCACCAGCGCGCCGGCGCCCTCGCCCATGACGAAGCCGTCGCGGTTCTTCGAGAACGGCTTGGCGGCGCCTTCCGGCGGATCGTTCTGTGTCGAAAGGGCCGACAGCAGAGAAAAGCGGATCAGCGCCTCGGCATGGATCGAGCCGTCGGTGCCGATGCAGAGTGCAGCTTGCGTCTCGCCGCGGCGGATTGCCTCGACGCCCATCTGAATCGCGGTCGCGCCCGAGGAGCAGGCTGTCGAGAGCGAGATGGGCGAGCCCTTGGTGCCGAAGCGGTCGGCGATGTGGTCGGCGACGCCGCCGAAGACGAAGAGCTCGTGCATGGCCGCGAACTTGCGGGTCGCGGCAGCGCGCAGCAGGCCGTCATAATCGACCTCGCCATCGACCGCCTCGGCGAGTTCCTGCTTCTGCGGCCATTCCATCTCGACGGGCGGGACGGCCATGAACAGCTCGCCGGGAAAATCGCCGCGCTGGCCGAGGCCGCTCTGACCGACCGCTTCTTCAGCGGCGAGGGTCGCGAGCTTCTCGGAGAGCTGGGGGGCGGTGAAGGGACCGTCGAAGAGGAAGTCGACCGTGCCGCCGATAGTGGTGCGCAGCCCTTCGGTCGGGAAGCGCTCGATGCGGTGGATGCCGGACTGGCCGGCGGTCAGCGCCTGCCAATTGGCGTCCTTGCCCTGGCCCAGTGAAGTGACGACGCCGAGGCCGGTAACGGCGACGAGCGGACGGCCCTTGGCATCACGATGCGTGGTCATGGCTTCAACCTCTCACGCTTGGACCAGATGTGCGGCGCCCTCGCCACGCCAGTGGCCGGCGCCGGTAACGATCGCTTCCTTCGCCTGCCCGGCTGACAGGGCGATTGCCGCCAACGCCACCGCAACGGGGAAAGCGGCCTCGACACCGTGGCCGACGAGATCGCCGACGGCGATGCGCCTGGCTGAGGGGGCCGTCGCCTGCAACGCAGCCGCCTCCTCGGCGGTGATGCCGGCGCAGCCGGTCGCGGCGGAGATGGCGAGGTTGTCAGGGCCGATCGAGCCGAAGGCACCCACGAGCTTCGTCAAGGCGGCCTCGACGGTGCCCGGCGCGCGGCGGCTGCGGGCGGCGCCGGTATGGCTGAGCCGCGCATGGACCTTGGCACCCCGCGCGGCGGCGCGCTCGGCCGATTCCAGCACGAGGAAGGCGCCGGCGCTTCCGGTGATCAGGCCCGGCGCCTCCCCGCGCTCGAACACGGGCGCAAAGCTGTCGCGGCGCAGATAGCCACCGAGTTCGAAGAGCAGCAGCATGTCGCGGCGCTCGGCATTGTAGGCGCCGCCGACGAGCATCAGGTCGGACTGGCCGGAAGCGATGCGGGCGTGCGCCGTGCGGATCGCGTCGACGCCGGCCTGTTCCTCGCCCATGAAAGTGCGCGACGGACCGGTGATGCCATGGACGATGGCGATGTTGCCGGCGAGCAGGTTGGAGAGCTGGGCCAGGAAGAGCGTGGGTCTCAGATCGCTCATCAGGTGCTCGTTGAGATAAGCGCCCGGCTGGTTCGCGCCGCGCAAACCGCTCAGGATGGCGGCGTCGACCGCGTGGTCGCGCTCGCCGCCGCCGGCCGCGACGATGACCTGCAGGGCGCTCTTGGCCTCGGCATCCTCTTTCAACCCTGCGGAATCGAGGGCGAGCCCGGCGGTATAGACGCCGAGGCGCTGCCAGGGCTCCATCTGGCGCTGGTCGGATTTCTTCGGGATCTGCCGATCCAGCTCCAGCGCCATCAGCGGGTGGACCGGATAGGGCTTGAAGGTCTCGGTGTCGACGACCGGCGGGCCGCCGCCGGCGAGCGCTGCGGCGTGGGTATCGATGCCTTCGCCGAGGCTGGAGGCGATGCCGATGCCGGTGATGACCACATCGCGCTTGGCAGTGGCGTTGGTCATGGCGCGGGCTCCGGCGTCAGGCCGATGGCTTCGATGCGGCTCTGCATCAGCGCGCGCATGTCGGCAGGGAAAGGCATCAGGCGGAAGCGGAGTTCGGCATCGCAGATCGGCTTGCCGCCGCTGGTCAGCTTCGCCTTGGTTGCCGCATAGCCCGAGCCCTCGATGACGAGCTCGGCGCTGGCTTCCAGCTCGGTGTTCGGCTCGACGAAGGTGCGGAAGCGCGCCTTGTCGACCGTCATGAGGAAGGGCATCTGGCTGAGCCCGTTGAGGCCGAGCAGCAGGTAGCCCGAGGCCTGCGCCATGGTCTCGGTCAGCAGGACGCCGGGCACCAGCGGGTGGCCCGGAAAGTGGCCCTCGAAGACCGGGCTTTCCGCGGGGACGGTGGAGCGCGTGACGATGCGCTTCTGCGACGGATCGAAGGTCACGACCCGGTCGATCATGTCGAAATATTCGAGGCGCATGCGATCCTTGGTCTGCTGGGCGCCAGAACGGCGCGAGGCCGCGGCACGGATCAGCTGATCCGCGCGACGGCCCCTATGCTCTATCGGGAGCGACGCTTGGGCTCAAGCCCGGCAAGCCTGCAGGCTTCGACCGAGGCTTTCACGCTTCCGTCGTCACGCCTTCTTGGCGGCGACGAGGTCGTCGATGCGCTTGCAGAGGTTCTCGAGCACGAAATACTGCTCGGCCGGGGCCTTGCCCTCGTTGACTTCCTGCGTCCACTGCTCGAGCGGCAGCTTGATGCCGAACGCCTTGTCGATCGCGAAGGCGATGTCGAGGAAGGCGAGGGAATCGATGCCGAGGTCGTCGATCGCGTGGCTCTGCGGTGTGATCTTCTCGCGCGGAATATCGCAGGTTTCGGAAATAATGCCGGCGACCGTCTCGAACGTGGCGGACATGCTGCGGGTGCTCCCGTCTGTTGTCGGTGATGGCGGACGACATCCGAGCGCCGGATTGTCGCCTGCGCTTGCCCCTAGTCGCCACCGAGGATGACTGAAACGCCCCCTTACACTGCGGCGGGCGCGAGGACAACCGGGGCAGGTCCTCAAAGCATCATGGCCGGCTTGCGCCGGCCATGACACGTTTTGGTGCTGGTATCCGGCTCAGGCGGCGAGGCCGCGCAGGACGTAGTGCAGGATGCCCGCGTTCTTGAAGTAGTCGATCTCGTCCAGCGTATCGATGCGGCAGAGGATCGGAACCTTCTTCACCGAGCCGTCGGCATAGGTGATCTCGGCTTCCATCATCTGGCGCGGCTTGACGTTGGCCAGGCCCTTGATGCTGACGAGCTCGTCGCCCTTGAGGTCCAGCGAGGCCCAGCTGGTGCCCTCCGCCAGGGTGAAGGGAACAACGCCCATGCCGACCAGGTTCGAGCGGTGGATGCGCTCGAAGCTCTGGGCGATCACCGCCTTGACGCCGAGCAGGTTCGTGCCCTTCGCCGCCCAGTCGCGCGAGGAGCCGTTGCCGTATTCGACGCCGGCGAAGATGACGAGCGGGACGTTCTCCTGCTTGTACTTCATTGCCGCGTCGTAGATCGGCAGCTCTTCCTTGCTGGGATAGTGGATGGTGTAACCGCCCTCGCGGCCGTTCGGGCCGAGCATGTGGTTGCGGATGCGGATGTTGGCGAAGGTGCCCCGCATCATCACCTCATGGTTGCCGCGGCGCGTGCCGTACTGGTTGAAGTCGGCGACCGCGACGCCATGCTCGGTCAGATATGCGCCCGCCGGCGAGGCGGCCTTGATCGAACCGGCCGGGGAGATGTGGTCGGTGGTGATCTTGTCGCCGAAGAGGCCGAGGACGCGGGCGCCCTTGATGTCGGTGATCGCATCCGGCTTCTGGTGCATGCCCTGGAAATAGGGCGGGTTCTGCACATAGGTCGAATCATCGTCCCAGGCATAGGTCTCGCTCTGCGGCGCATCGACTGCCTGCCAATGCGCGTCGCCCTTGAAGACGTCGGCGTATTTGGCCTCGAAGATGGCGCGCGTGACGTTCTGCTGGATGAAGCTCTGGATCTCCTTGTTGGAGGGCCAGATGTCCTTGAGATAGACGTCCTTGCCGTCAGAGCCCGTGCCGAGCGGCTGCGTGGTCAGGTCCATCTGGACCGAGCCGGCGAGCGCATAGGCGACGACCAGCGGCGGCGAGGCGAGGTAGTTCGCCTGCACGTCCGGCGAGACGCGGCCTTCGAAGTTGCGGTTGCCGGAGATGACGGCGCCCGCGATCAGGCCCTTCTCGTTGATCGTCTTCGAGATCGGCGCCGGCAGCGGGCCGGAATTGCCGATGCAGGTGGTGCAGCCGAAGCCGACCAGGTTGAAGCCGAGCTTGTCGAGATCGGTCTGCAGGCCGGACTTCGCCAGATATTCCGCGACGACCTGCGAACCGGGCGCCAGCGAGGTCTTCACCCAGGGCTTGACCTTGAGTCCCTTGGCGACGGCGTTGCGGGCAAGCAGGCCAGCCGCCATCAGCACCGAGGGGTTCGAGGTGTTGGTGCAGGAGGTGATGGCGGCGATGACGACGTCGCCATGACCGAGGTCGAAGTCCTCGCCTTCGACCTGAACGCGGCGCGAAAGCTCGGCGCCCTTCTTGTAGTCGGTCTCCATCGCGGCGGCGAAGCCGGCCTTGACACCGGAGAGATCGACGCGGCCTTCAGGGCGCTTCGGGCCGGCCATCGAGGGCTGGACCGTCGAGAGATCGAGCGCGAGCGTGTCGGTGAAGATCGGATCGGCCGTCTCGGGGGTGGCGAAGAGGCCCTGAGCCTTGCTGTAGGCCTCGACCAGCGCGATGCGGTCCGCCTTGCGGCCGGTTGTGGTGAGATAGTCCAGCGTCTCGGTGTCGACCGGGAAGAAGCCGCAGGTCGCGCCGTATTCCGGGCCCATGTTGGCAATGGTCGCGCGATCGGCCAGCGTCAGGTTGTAGAGGCCGGGGCCGAAGAACTCGACGAACTTGCCGACCACGCCCTTCTTGCGCAGCATCTGGGTGACGGTGAGCACGAGGTCGGTGGCGGTGATGCCCTCCTTGAGCGAGCCGGTCAGCTTGAAGCCGATCACCTCCGGCAGCAGCATCGACTGCGGCTGGCCGAGCATGGCGGCCTCGGCCTCGATGCCACCGACGCCCCAGCCGAGAACGGCGAGGCCGTTGACCATGGTGGTGTGCGAGTCGGTGCCGACGACGGTGTCGGGATAGGCGACCTCGACCTCGGCGCCATCGATCGTCTCGTTGCGGGTCCAGACGGTCTGGGCGAGGTATTCGAGATTGACCTGGTGGCAGATGCCGGTGCCGGGCGGGACGACGCGGAAATTGTCGAAGGCGCCCTGGCCCCATTTGAGGAACTTGTAGCGCTCGGCATTGCGCTCGTATTCGAGCTCGACGTTCTGGGCGAGAGCCTTGGGCGTGCCGAACTCGTCGACGATGACCGAGTGGTCGATGACGAGATCAACGGGCACGAGCGGATTGATCTTCTGGGCGTCGCCGCCGAGCGCCTTGACGCCGTCGCGCATCGCGGCGAGGTCGACCACGGCCGGGACGCCGGTGAAGTCCTGCATCAGCACGCGGGCCGGGCGGAAGCCGATTTCCTTGCCGGCTGTGCCCTTGTCGTCGAGCCAGCCGACGAAATTCTCGATGTCCGCCTTGGTGACGGAGCGGCCGTCCTCGAAGCGCAGCAGGTTCTCGAGCAGCACCTTCATCGAGAAGGGCAGCCTCGAGATGCCGGGCAGGCCGTTCTTCTCGGCATCGGGGAGGGAATAATAGGTGTAGGTCTTGCCGCCGGCGGTCAGCGTCTTGCGGGCTTTGAAGGAGTCGAGCGAGGCCATTCGGGCTTGATCCTGATCAAGGGGTTGCGGTCGCGATCGGCTCGCCCTTGCGGACGGCGCCGTTCGAAGGCCTAATGCGCATGACGCGCGCGCCGCCTCGGGAGTGCCCGAGCCCCGCGCCGGATCGGCGTGCGGCGTAGCCGCGGGTTCTATAGAGCAATTCCAAGAAGCGCGCTAGATAAACGAGATGTGGTCGAACCTATCGGCGGCAGCGCTGCCTTGACGCAAGCTCCATTCCCGCCGTCGCGCCTCTTCGCCGAGAATCTCGCCTGCCGCCGCGGTGGCCGGTTGATCTTCGAAGGGCTGAGCTTCGACCTCGGATCCGGCGAGGCGATCGCCCTGACCGGCCGCAACGGCGCCGGCAAGTCGAGCCTCATCGCCATGCTGTGCGGGCGGCTGCAGCCGGATGGCGGCCTGATCCGGCTGGAGGGTGGCGAGGAGGAGGCGCATCTTGCCGAGGTTTCGCATCTCGTCGGCCATCGCGACGGGCTGAAGACGGCGCTGACGGCCCGGGAAAATCTCATCTTTGCGCAGTCTGTCCTCGGCGACGCGGCTCTCACACCGGAAGGGGCGCTGGGCGTGGTCGGGCTTGCCCATGCAGCGGAACTGCCGGTCGGCTATCTCTCGGCCGGGCAGAGGCGGCGGGTGGCGCTGGCGCGCCTTCTGGTTTCGCGCCGTCCTTACTGGCTGCTCGACGAGCCGATGTCGGCCCTCGATACCGCCTCCCAGGCCATGCTCGCCGGCCTGATGCGCGATCACCTGACGGCAGGCGGCGCGATCCTCGCCGCGACGCATGGCCCTCTCGGCCTCGACGGGGCACGCGAACTCAGGATCGGGCCGTGAATCACTTGTCTTCGGATCGCCCGCAAAGCCCAGAGGAGTGCTCGAAGAGTGCGCCTCCGGGGATACTTCGGATGTCCCCGGAGCCTCCTGAAACCTCCTTCGAGACGCCATTCCTGCCGGAATGGCTCCTCGGGATGAGGGTTGAGGAAGACGCGCGGGGAGAGTTGGTCCCATGAGCCGGGCTTTCATCGCGATCCTGAAGCGCGATCTCGCGTTGGCATCGCGCGCCGGTGGCGGCGGAGAACTGGCGCTCGTCTTCTTCCTGACGCTCGTCGTGCTCGTGCCGTTCGCGCTCGGGCCCGATCTCAACCTGCTCTCGCGGATCGGTCCCGCGATCCTCTGGCTCGGTGCGCTGCTCTCGGTGCTGATCGGGCTCGACCGGTTGTTCCAGAGCGACGAGGAGGACGGCTCTCTCGACCTGATCCGGGCATCGAGCTTGCCGCTGGAGCTCGCGGTGCTGGCCAAGGGGCTGGCGCATTGGCTGACGACGGGACTGCCGCTCGCACTGGTCTCGCCGCTGCTCGGGCTGCTCGTCGCGCTGCCGGGCGAGGGCGTACTGCCGCTGGTCGCGACGCTGCTGGTCGGCACGCCGGCGCTGAGCTTCATCGGGGCGGGCGGGGCGGCTCTGGCGGCGAGCCTCAGGCGCGGCGGGCTGATCGTGCCGGTGCTGGTCGCGCCGCTGACGGTGCCGGTGCTGATCTTCGGGGTTTCGGCCGCCAATGCGGCGCTGGGCGGCACGGTGCCGTTCCTGACACCCTTCCTGATCCTGTGCGCGATCTCGCTCGCGGCGGTCGTGGTGGGGACGGTGGCTGCGGCCGCAGCCCTGCGTCAGGCCGACTGAACGCCGCCGCCTTTGGCTCCTCCGAGCTCGACCGCGCAACCGCATTGGGCGGCGAGGCGTGCGACCGTAGCGACGATGGCGTCGAGATCGACCTCGCCGGTATCATGCCGGCCGCGGATCTCTTCGGCAGTGGCGTAGAGATCGATGACGAGGGACTGGCTGGCTTTCGAGCGGATCGTCTGCTCGACTTCGCGCTGGACCTCGTCGGATAGCTGAAGCCGCATCTTCATCCCCCGCATCCAGACGGGCAGGCTAGAGGATCGATCTGGGGCTTGCAAGAAGAGCGAGCAAAAACTGCAACTGCTTCAATGTGATAACTATTAGCCGGCATCCGTTCGCAGGCGCCGATGAAGGCGGAGACCAGCGAGCGATCGGAATTGCGCGGGTCCGACAACGGCTTGGATCGCCTGGCGCCACCGCGCATACGCGCAGGTTCGTGATGTCGCAGCCGGGCTGGGCGCATTGCTTGGAACCGGTCGAGATTGCTAAAGCATGCCGCCATGGCACCTGCGCCCGAGATGATACCGCCAGAACGATGGCCAGCCTGATCGAACTCGCCAATCCCACGCGCTTCATGCGTCTCTCGGCTGCGCTGCTGCCCTGGCTCGCGGCCGCCGCGGCGTTGCTTATCGTCGCCGGGCTCTATCTCGCCTGGTTCGCTCCGGCGGACTACCAGCAGGGTGAGACGATCCGGATCATGTTCATCCATGTCCCGGCAGCCTGGCTCGCCATGATGTTCTACTCGATGATGGCGATCTCGGCGCTTGGCACGCTGGTCTGGCGCCATCCGCTCGCCGATGTCGCGCAGAAGGCTGCGGCACCGGTCGGGGCCTGCTTCGCGCTGGTCTGCCTGATCACCGGAGCGCTCTGGGGCAAGCCGATGTGGGGCACCTACTGGGTCTGGGATGCGCGGCTGACCTCGGTGCTGGTGCTGCTGCTGATCTATCTCGGCATCATCGCGCTCTGGCGCGTGCTGGACGAGCCGTCGCGGGCGGCGCGCGCCGTGGCGATCCTGACGCTGGTGGGCTTCGTCAACGTGCCGATCATCAAGTTCTCGGTCGATTGGTGGAACACGCTGCACCAGCCGGCTTCGGTGCTTCGCATGGGCGGTCCGACGATCCATCCTTCGATGCTCTGGCCGCTGCTGATCCTCGCCGTTGGCTTCACGCTCTTCGCCCTGTCGCTGCACATGCTGGCGATGCGGGCCGAGATCATGCGCCGGCGGGTGCGGACGCTGACGATCCTGGAAGCCGAGCGGCTCGACCGGCTCGCGGCACAGGGATTGCCGGCATGAGCGCGCTCATCGAAGGCATCGGGCCGCATGCCGGCTTCATCATCGCCTCCTACGGGGCGGCCGCGCTCATCCTGATTGGGCTGACGCTGGCGATCCTGCGCGATCACCGCGCCCAGAAGCTGGCGCTCGACGCGCTGGAGCGCCGCGGCGCCGGCCGCCGCTCTGGCCGGGAGACGTCATGAGTCAGACCGAAACTGCGCCGCGGCGGCGCTCGCCGCTGCTTTTCCTGGTGCCGCTGATGATCTTCGGCGCGCTCGCCATCGTCTTCGGCATCGGGCTGTTCTCTGGCGACAAGAGCACGGTGCCGTCCGCGCTGATCGGCCGGGCCGCGCCCGCGATCACGCTCGCGCCGCTGGAAGGGTTGCAGCGCGATGGCCAGCCCGTGCCGGCCTTCGGCAATGCCGATCTCGGTAGGGGACGGGCGACGCTGGTCAATGTCTGGGCGAGCTGGTGCGCGCCCTGCCGGGTCGAGCATCCCGTGCTGATGGGCCTCGCGGAAACCGACGCGGTGAAGCAGGGCAAGGTCGCGCTGGTCGGGATGAACTACAAGGACGAGGCTGAGAATGCCCGCCGGTTCCTCGGCGCGCTCGGCAATCCGTTCTCCGCCGTCGGCGTCGACCGCGCCGGGCGCTCGGCGATCGAGTGGGGCGTCTACGGCGTGCCCGAGACCTTCGTCATCGGGCCGGACGGCCGCATTATCGAGAAACATGTGGGTCCGCTCGACCAGCAGGCTGCGGCCAAGCTCCTGCAGCAGGCGCTGAAGGCGCGGTGACCAGCGCGTCATGCTCGAGCCTGAACCGAGCATCTCCTGCCGAAAAGGGCGTTCTGTCCTGAAAGGGATTCTCGGGTCTGCGCTACGCTTTGCCCGAGAATGACGCGCTTCAGGCCGCGCGCTTCGCCGCGACGAGGCTTTCGAACAGGCCGCGTCCATCGGTGCCGCCGACCAGCGAATCGATCAGATTTTCCGGGTGCGGCATCAGGCCGAGCACGTTGAAGCCCGGCGAATAGATGCCGGCGATGTTGTTGAGCGAGCCGTTGGGGTTCGTTTCCGGCGTGACGTTGCCCTGTGCATCCGCATAGCGGAAGGCGACGAGGCCTTCGCCTTCGAGGCGGGCCAGCGTCTGCGCGTCGGCGATGTAATTGCCCTCGCCATGGGCGATGCAGACGTCGATCGCCTGACCCGGGGCATAGGCGCGGGTATAGGGCGTGTCGTTGCGCTCGACCTTGAGGTGCTGGCGCTTGCACACGAACTTCAGATTGGCGTTGCGCACGAGGATGCCGGGCAGGAGCCCCGCTTCGCAGGCAATCTGGAAACCGTTGCAGATGCCGAGCACATAGCCGCCGCGGGCGGCATGCGCCCGGGTCGCGTCCATGATGTGGGCGCGGCCGGCGATGGCGCCGGTGCGCAGATAGTCGCCATAGGAAAAGCCGCCCGGCAGCACGACGAGGTCGATGCCCTTCGGCAGCTCGGTATCGGCATGCCAGACATGGGTGACTTCGGCGCCGGCCTGGTTCAGCGCCTTGGCGACGTCGCC
Organism: Allobosea sp. 05L423; assembly: GCF_056397745.1. Lineage (NCBI taxonomy): Bacteria > Pseudomonadati > Pseudomonadota > Alphaproteobacteria > Hyphomicrobiales > Alloboseaceae > Allobosea > Allobosea sp. 05L423. The sequence goes on from NZ_JBFTOA010000023.1 coordinate 50,078, forward strand.
GTCACGATTGGAGCCCGGAAAGGTGATGACGGCGGCCTTCATGGTTCAGGCTCCGATCTCGACGCGGTAGTTCTCGATCACCGTATTGGCGAGCAGCTTCTCGCAGGCGGCCTTCAGCGACGCCTCGGCCGCGGCCTTGTCCGAGCCCGAGAACTCGATGTCGAAGACCTTGCCCTGGCGCACGGAGTCGACACCGTCGATGCCGAGCGACTTCAGGGCACCTTCGATCGCCTTGCCCTGCGGATCGAGCACGCCGTTCTTCAGGGTGACGGTGACGCGGGCTTTCATGGGGTTCTCCGGACGAACGCTGTTGGGGCGTGCCTTAACGATGAATCGGGGCGGGCTCAACCATTTCCCGCCGTTTCACGTGAATCAGCGACTGCGCCAGGCGGCCTCGGCGTCCCGGCGCGCGGCCTCGGCCGTATCGCTCACGCCGAGCGCGACCACAAGCCGGCTGGCCTCGCGGCCATAGAGAATGGCGGTCACGGCCTGACGCCCGGGCGTGTCGAGCGAACGGATCGTAACGAGGATGCCGCGTCCTTCCGCCGAATCGAACTTGGCGACATCGGTCGCGCTGCGGGCTGCTTTCGGCTCGGTTTTGTTTTTCTGGCTCCGCAGTGCCTTGCGGCGCTCGGCTGCTTTCGCGGCTGCCAGTCGGGCGAAAGCCTGTCCGAGCGAGGCCGGGCTTTCCGACAGAGCCCGTTCCATGTCCCTGGCCTGATCTCCTTCGAGGGCGATCACCGCGGCAAAACCCTGCTGGACGCAGGTCTCGTGCGGGCAGAAGACCATCGCGCGGGCCTCGAGGCCGTCGTTCAGCACCCAGGAGCCGATCGGCAGCCGGTGCCAGCCTTCGGATGCGGGCAGCTCGGCGATCCCGGCGCCGAACTGGTTCGCGCAGCCGGCGAGCAGGAAAACGCCGGCGGCAAAAAAGGCCGTGACATGAAAACGGGAGCGCATGCGCTCCCGTTTCGGTGGCGATAATGGCCGGGCGATGGCGCTCACTGCACCAGGCGCGGGCCGGTCGGGCCGGGGTTCTCGTTCTCGCCGAGGATGCCGAGGCGGCGGGCGACTTCCGAATAGGCTTCGATCAGGCCGCCCATGTCGCGGCGGAAGCGGTCCTTGTCCATCTTGTCCTTCGACTTGATGTCCCAGAGCCGGCAGGAATCCGGGCTGATCTCGTCGGCGACGACGATGCGCATCATCTCGCCTTCCCAGAGGCGGCCCGTCTCCATCTTGAAGTCGACGAGGCGGATGCCGGCGCCGAGGAAGAGACCGGACAGGAAGTCGTTGACACGGATGGCGAGCGCCATGATGTCGTCGATCTCCTGCGGCGTCGCCCAGCCGAAGGCGGTGATGTGCTCTTCCGAGACCATCGGGTCGCCGAGCGCGTCGTTCTTGTAATAGAACTCGATGATCGAGCGCGGCAGCTGCGTGCCTTCCTCGAGACCGAGGCGGGTGGCGAGCGAGCCGGCGGCGACGTTGCGCACGACGACTTCGAGCGGGATGATCTCGACCTCGCGGATCAACTGCTCGCGCATGTTCAGCCGGCGGATGAAATGCGTGGGCACGCCGATGTCGTTCAAGTTCGAGAAGATGTGCTCGGAGATGCGGTTGTTGAGCACGCCCTTGCCGTCGATCACTTCATGCTTCTTGGCATTGAAGGCGGTGGCGTCGTCCTTGAAATGCTGGATGAGCGTACCGGGCTCGGGTCCCTCATAGAGGACCTTCGCCTTGCCTTCGTAGATGCGACGGCGGCGATTCATTGGGATGTACCGTGGCTTGAGGAAATCCAAAGGTCGGCCCTTCTCTGGACGCGATATGGTCGCGGCGGGATCTTGGCCCCTGGTCATGTCGGTCCTGCCGCACGGCCCGGCGATCCGGTCCGGATCGATCTTCGGGCCGGCGCAGACGCCGGTCGTGCACGGGATGCCCGAGGACAACCACGCGCCTGCTATATGGAGCCTCTCGGCCGTAAACGCAACAAAACGCCTTTCGGCAGCGCGGGCAGGCTTAAGCGGGGCTGAATCGGAGCGATCAGGCTGGTTATCGGCGCCCCGGCATCCTATATGGTCAAGCAGTGCTAATTCCCGCCCGTGAGAGGACATGGACGCCGCATGACGACCTTCGATCAGCGCAAGGACGCCTTCGAAAACAAGTTCGCCCATGACGAGGAACTGCGCTTCAAGGCTACCGCCCGGCGCAACAAGCTGCTCGGGTTCTGGGCGGCCGAGAAACTCGGCAAGAGCGGCGCCGATGCCGAGGCCTATGCCAAGTCGGTCGTGGTCGCCGATTTCCAGGAAGCCGGCGACGAGGATGTGGTGCGCAAGGTCAAGAACGATTTCGCGCTGGCCAATATCAACACGTCCGACACCGAGATCCGCACCGTGATGACCGAACTGTTCATCAAGGCGGCTGAGGATATCCAGGCCGGGCGCTGACGTATCCCGGCAGACGCAGGACGTCTCTGAAACGGGCGCATGGGCGCCCGTTTGCATTTCCGGGCCGGCCCGGTCCAACGTGCGCAAGCCGCCGCTCCGACTGAAGGGCGGAGTTTCAAACGGATGAACGCACCATGGCCAAGCCCACCGTCCTCTCCTCCCTCGCCGATCGTTTCGCCAAGGGGGACAGCATCGTCTCGGCCTGGTGCGGCCTGCCCGATCCCTCCATCTCGGCGATCCTGGCGCAGGAGGATTTCGATGCGATCACGCTCGACATGCAGCATGGGCCGATCACGCTGGGCGAGGTCATCCGCGCGATCCCGCTGATCAATGCCGCCGGCAAGCCGGCGATCGCGCGCATTCCGGTCGGCGAATTCCAGAATGTCTCGAAGCTGTTCGATGCCGGCGTCTCCGGCGTCATCGCGCCGATGATCAACACCATGGAGGATGCCCGGCGCTTTGCGGCCTACGCCAAATATCCGCCGATGGGCGAGCGCAGCTGGGGCAGCTATGGCGGCCTCGGGGCTTCCGGACTCGACCAGAACAGCTATCTCAAGGCCGCCAACGGCTTCTCGCTCACCTTCGCGATGATCGAGACGCGCGAAGCGATGGCGATCGTCGACGACATCCTGGCGCTGGACGGGATCGACGCCCTGTTCGTGGGGCCGTCCGACCTGTCGATCGCCTTGTCCGGCGGTGCACGAGTCGATGCGACCGCGCCTGAGGTCGACGAGGCGCTCAAGCATGTCGTCGCCAGGGCGTCCGCCGTCAACAAGCCGGTTGCGCTCTATGCGGCGACGGCCGAGCGCGCCAAGCAAGGCCTCGCCATGGGCGCGCGCATGGTCACGGTGATGAGCGATTCGGCTTTGCTGCGCGCGGGCACGCAGACGGCGCTCAAGATCGTGCGCAGCTAAAGCATAGGACCGAAAAGTGGACTCCACTTTTCGGGTGAAGCCGATGCCCGAACACGGAGGCAGATCGCACTTCGCGTCCGAATGGACGCGCGGCGGTCTGCCCGGTCAGGCGTTGATGCCCTCGCGGCGCTTCAGGATGGCGTAGTAGGCCCAGAGCAGCCGCGCGGCGACGCCGCGCCAAGGCCGCCAAGCCTCGGCCATGGCCTGCAGCTCTGCCGCCTTCGGCCGCTCGCTGAGTTTGAAAGCGTGCCGGGCCGCTTCCTGGATCGCGAGATCGCCGGCGGCGAAGCCGTCACGGTGGCCAAGGCAGAACAGCAGATAGACATCGGCCGTCCAGGGGCCGATGCCGGAGATTGCCGTCATCTGCACATGAACGTCCTCGGGCGTCGCCTGTTCGAGGGCCTCGAAAACCAGGCGCTCCTCAACGAGTGCGGCTGAGAGCGCCAGCAAGGTGCGCTGCTTCGGCCGTGACAGGCCGGAAAGGCGCATGTCGTCATCCGTGGCGGCGAGCATGCGCTCCGGCGTCAGCGGGACAAAGACGCTCTCGAAGCGATTCCAGACCGCGCGAGCGCTGGCGACCGACAATTGCTGCGAGACGATGATCGAGGCGAGGCCAACGAAACCGCCCTCGCGCAACCTGAGCGGCGGCAGCCCGGTGCGCTCGACGATGGCTTGCCAGTGCGGGTGCAGGGCAGCCAGCGCAGCCATGCCTTCTTCGAGATCGCTGTTGCAGGTGATTCGTTCGGTCATCGCATGAGCATTGATGATGCAGGAGCTTGCTTGCGTCAGGAGCGGCGCGCGCTTGGCTGGTAGCAGCGAGCCTCCTAGACAGGAGCGATGGCATTCATACCACCCGATTCCGGCAAACCGGTCTTCCGCTTTGCGCCAAGTCCGAACGGGCGGCTGCATCTCGGCCATGCGCTGTCGGCGTTGGCCAACGAGGCATTGGCCGAAGGGATGGGTGGGCGTCTTCTGCTGCGGATCGAGGATATCGACCTCGCCCGTTCGCGACAGGAGTTCGTCGCGGGGATTGTCGAGGATCTCGGCTGGCTGGGAATCGCATTCGAACCGGATATCCGCAGGCAGTCTGAGCATTTCGACGACTATGCCGTGGCTCTCCGTGCCTTGCAGGAACGAGGGGTGGTCTATCCCTGCTTCTGTTCGCGGCAGGAGATTCGCGCCGAGGTGGCGGCGTATGAGGCTCGCTCGGGGCGTCCCTGGCCGCTCGATCCTGACGGGGCTCCGCTCTATCCCGGTCGCTGCAGGGCGCTCGAGCCGGCGGAGGCAATGCGGCGCATCGCTGCCGGCGAGCCACATGTCCTGCGTCTCGACATGGCCAGGGCGCTGATCGCTTCGGGAACGGCGCTGAGCTACGCCGTTTTCGATGCAGACGGTGCGACCCGGACCGTCTTGGCCAGGCCTGAGCGCTGGGGCGACGTCGTGCTGGCCCGAAAGGACGTGCCGACGAGCTATCATCTTGCCGTTGTCGTCGACGATGCCTTGCAGGGCGTGACGCATATCGTCCGCGGCCGCGATCTCGAAGCTGCCACAGACATCCATGTCGTGCTCCAGCGCCTGCTCGGGTTGCCGACGCCGCTCTATCGCTTCCATCGCCTGCTGCTCGGCGAGGACGGGCGGAAGCTCGCCAAGAGCCGGCAATCGGAAAGCCTGTCGGAGCAAAGGGCAAAGGGCGCCCGACCGGCCGATATCCGCCGGAAGTTGGGCTTCGCTTGAGGCCCTTGAGACGGATTCTCTAGCCGACGCCGAGGAAGGTCAGCCAGGCGGCTGTCGTGAACAGCGACAGCAGCGTCGATAGCGTAATCGCGCTCGAGGCGTCGGCCACGCCCTGCCGGTAGCGTTCGGCGAAGAGATAGGCGTTGATCCCGCAGGGGCAGGCCGCAAACAGCACGGCAACGCCGGACCAATGGGCCGGCATGTCGAAGACCTTGGTCGCGAGCCCGTAGACCAGGAGCGGGTGCAGCCCGAGCTTCAAGCCGCTCAGCACGGCCGGCAGGGCAAGTCCGGACTCCAGACCGTAGCGGCGCATGGCGATGCCGAGGCTGATGAGCGCGCAGGGAACGGCGGCTCCCGCCAGCAGATCGACCAGCGTCCAGGCCGGCTCCGGAATCTGGCCGACGAAGGGGCGCACGGCCGAGCCGAGCAGGATGCCGACAATGATCGGATGGGTGAAGAGCCGCTTGATCAGCTGTGGGATCGAGGCGGACCGGCCTTCGGCCAGGAGTGTCGCCACGGTCATCGTCACAGGCAGATGAATGGCGAGCAGCAGGCCGAGCGGGACGGCGCCGGCATCTCCATAGGCCTTCAGGATCATCGGCACCCCGACGAAGACCGTATTCGACTGCGCGGCGGAGAAACCCGACACCACCAGCTCCGGCCCCTTCCGCGCGAAGAACTTGCTGGCGATCAGCATGGCCAAGGCCCAGACCACGGCGAGCCCGGCGAAATAGGCGATCCAGTAGCCCCAAGGCTGGGTCAAGGGGATGTCGGCCTTGGCGAGCGTGCGGAACAGGAGGCAGGGAACGGCCAGCACGAAGACGAAATCGGACAGGCCTTCGCCGGTCGTCTCACGCAGCAGCTTCGACCAGCGCGCGAAATAGCCGAGGCCGATCAGCCCGAAGACGGGCAGGACGACGAGAAGAGAGGCGAGCATCGGCCGGTGACATCACGAGAGAAAGCGCCTGTTCAGGCGGTGTCGTCTGAAGGCGGCGCTGTCAAGCTGCAGATGCCTAGCAGCGGCCCGATCGCCGAGCTGCCATGCGCTCAGCGCAATTGAGCGACCGTGCCGCCGGCCTTCTCGATGAGGCCCCGAACTTCGTCGCGCTGACGTTTGAATTCGGCGAGCATCGGCCCCTGCAGCTCGCGCCCGCGCGGCACGCGAATCTTCATCGGATTGACGAAGTTGCCATTGACCAGCACCTCGTAGTGCAGATGCGGGCCGGTGGAGAGACCGGTCGAGCCGAGATAGCCGATGACCTGGCCCTGGCGGACCTTGGCGCCTGGCACGATGCCGGAAGCGAAGTTCGACTGGTGCGAATAGGTGGTGACGTAGCCGTTGGCGTGCTGGATCTCGGTGTGCTTGCCGTAGCCGGAGGACCAGCCTGCCTTGGTGACGACGCCGTTGCCGGCGGCGAGGATCGGCGTGCCGATCCGGTTGGCCCAGTCGATGCCGGTATGCATCTTCGAATAGCGCATGATCGGGTGGTAGCGCATGCCGAAGCCCGAGCGCAGCTCGCCATCGGCGATCGGCTTGCGCAGCAGGAACTTCTTCAGCGACTTCCCTTCCTCGTCAAAATACTCGATCAGCCCGTCGTCCGGGGACTGGTAGCGGAAGACGCGGCGGCTTTCGCCGTTCACGGTCAGGGTCGCGGAGAGGATCTCGCCGCGCTCACCCTCGTCGTCCTCGGTGAAGATCACCTCCAGATTGTCGCCGCCATGGACGCGCTGCTGGAAGTCGAGATCGTAGGAGAAGATCCGCACAAGCTCGTCGATCAGCGGGCGCGGCAGATCATGGCGCGCGCCGGTCTCGTAGAGGCTCTCATAGAGGCGGGCGCCGCCGGTGCCCTCCTCGTCGTCGTCCTCTTCCGTCTCCTGGCGCTGGGGCCGCTGGGGAGCAAGATTCTGACGCGGCAGATCGACGGTGACGAAGGCGCCCTTGTCGTTCATCGCGATCGTACCGTCCGGCTGGCCGTTGCTCAGCAGGGAGACACGCATGATCTGGCGCGCATCGCCGGGGCGCGGCCCGGGCGCGTAAAGCACTTGCAACACCTGGCCGTCGGGGAGGGCCGTGGTCCGAACCTTACCGCCAAAGGCCGCCATCATCGCTCGGATCTGCTCGGGCGTGGCGCCGGCACCGCGCATGGCCTGCTCGAAATTCTCGCCGCGCTTGGCCATCACCAGCTTGTCCTCGACGAGCGGCTCGCGGGAGGCCGGGATCGGCGTCTTCGGCGCGTTGGTGACGTTTTCCGGGACGACGCGGACCTCGATGCCGGAGAAGCGCGTATCCGTCGCCGGCGCATAGGCCAGGATGTCGCCGCTGCCGGCGGCCGTGCCGGTCAGGGTGCGGCTGAGCATCAGCTGCGGCGGGATCGGCAGGGCGCGCTGGCGGCCGGAGTTGGCCAGATTGGCGCGCTCTTCTTCGACCTGGGAGGTGATGTCGTTGTCGCTCAGCTGTGGCTTGCCGGCGGGAATGACGATGTCGCCGAGGTCGCGCTTGACGATGGTGACGTCGGCATCGGGCATGTCCTGGGCCGGCTCGGCATAGCGCTCTTCGGGCTGTCCGCCTTCGGCGAAAAGCCGCAGCGGATTGAAGGGCGGGATATTGCTCGCATAGACCCCGGTGGTGAGCGAGAGGTCGGATGCCAGCCGGACGAAGGGACGGACGCGGATGACTTCGCGGTTCCCGACCTTCTGCGACATCGGCGCACGCAGCGTATGGCGTGCCGACATGATCGGCTGGTCGGCGACGAGCTTGTCGGCCTTCCGGGCCCCGCCGCCTTCACCGGCTGCCGACGAGCTGCGCACCGCGACGGTTTCGGGCTGCTCCGGGTAGCTTGTGTCGCCACGCATCGCGACGAGGATCGCGGCACCGAGCAGCGCGGCGCCGCAGGAGCCGACGAGCGCGCAGGCGAAGAGCCAGCGCAGCGACACGCCGCGCCGGTCGAGCGGCTGCTGGCGGGAATTGGCGGGCTGGATCGGTGGCTCGATCCCGAGATCGACCAGCAGAGCCGCAGCCTCGGGGGCGAGCGGTTCGACTGGCTGAGCGAACTCGGGATGGGCGTTCATATCGTGCGGGCTACTTCTTGCGGGCTGTTCTGCGTGCGGGGTGCTGGATACCTCGATGGCGAACTCCGCTGCGGCGAAGATGCCTGGAGCGCATTCTGACGAAAGCGCACCAAGACCATGCCCGTGCCGGAAGCGGGAATCAATCCGTTCAGCCGTGGACGATCTCCTGTGCGGAGAGATTGCGGCTGTTTTGGGAAGCGCAGCGCAGATGGTGCGAGCCGGCTCGCGCGCGAGCGCACGCGAGCGCTACTATGGAGGCGCTGTTATGGATAGGCGGCCTCCGGGAATGCGGGCCGGTTGCGGCGCCGTGGGCCGATCCGGCATTCAGCTGCAGACAGGTGGGGCTGTCGCTGTCGATCCAGACCAAGAATGAGCCGGGCGCTTGGCGCAACGAAACGGGGATGGTGCCGCACTCTGCGAGGTGTCCAAAAACCCGCGAGAACGCCCCGTTTTGCGGGTTTCGGAAAAAAGAGAAGCGCTCCGTCAAAAAAGCTTCATGAGCGTGTTGACAGGGGTTCTTTTGGTGTCCTATAAGCCACCCATCGAGACGGCGCCGCCGCTGAGCGGCGCCTCTTCTGCGCTTCCTGATGAGGCTGGGGCTGACGTCCGGGACACCGGGCGAGTTCCTGTCGGAATTTGTAGAGCGCACG
>NZ_JBFTOA010000024.1:0-57693 GCF_056397745.1 Allobosea sp. 05L423
TCGCTGTGCATGAGCCCGAAAATCATGCTGTTCGAYGAGCCGACCTCGGCGCTCGACCCGGAGATGGTGAAGGAGGTGCTCGACACCATGGTCTCGCTGGCGGAGGAGGGCATGACCATGCTCTGCGTCACCCACGAGATGGGCTTCGCYCGCCAGGTCGCCGACCGCGTCATCTTCATGGACGCCGGMCAGATCGTCGAGATGAACACCCCCAACGAGTTCTTCAAGAACCCGCAGCACGAGCGCACCAAGCTCTTCCTTAGCCAGATCCTGCACTGACCAAGAACAGCTCAGCGAGCGATGGAAGCGCGTCGGCTTTGCCGGCGCGTTTTTTCGTTTAACGAGCGAATCACAAGGAAGCGCAAAGCATCTTCAGGTGTAGGCGAACCCTTCTACGGAACGAGTCCTCGTCCGGTGCGTTGATGGCGCAAACGGAGGATACGTGATGAAACGTTTTGTCCCAGTCATAGCTCTTGCTCTTCTGGCGAGCGGCGGTGCCTATGCTCAGTCGATCAACATTGGTCCGGGCGGCGTGAGCGTCGACCCCCGTACGCCCCATGAGCGGGCGATCGATCGCGAGATGCGTCAGGGGCGCTACGAGCAAAGGCGCGAGCGCGAATGGCGACGCGCCAACTATTACCGCGGCGACGATTGCCGCACGGTCACGACCGAGCGGGAGACGCCGCGCGGCGTGGTGCGGCGCACGACCCGCGTCTGCGATTGACCAATCTGATTTGAAGGGGAGCGGGCGAGAAGCCCGCTGACGACCAAAGCCCGCGGCGGGAGACGCCGCGGACTTTGGTTTATCCGGCTGTTAGCCTTGCCCGGTTGAAAAGCTTACTTCGCGTCGCGCGCCTTCACGGCCTGATCCGAGAAATCCGAGAACAGGCCGTCGATGCCGAGCGCAATGAAGGCCTTGTACTCGGCCGCGGCGTCACCCTTGAAGTCCGAGGCCAGCCGCTTCGGCTCGCTGCGGAAGGTCCAGGTATGGACGAGAAGGCCGGCGGCATGGGCATCCTTGACCACGTTCGTCGGCGCGATCAGCGTGCGGTCGCGCTCGTCGATGGCGCCGTCGCCGTTGAGGTCCTGCGGCTTGCCGTCAGCGCCGATCGTCTGCTTGGCAGCCATGATGTAGGGCTTCCAGGGGCCGACGCCGTCGGCATAGGTCGCGATCTCCTTGAGCCCTTCGGCGGAGAGCATGTCCTGGAACGTCCGCTTGTCGCCGAGCACCGCGAAGTCATAGGGGCGGTCGAACGGGGCCACGAGCGTGACCTTGCCGTCCTTGTCGACGTCGTCGCCGTCGACAAGCTGGATGAGGCGCAGCTGCGTCTTCTTGCGCAGGTACTTCAGATTGCCGGTCTCGAAGCTCTGGATGAACACCGGCGAGGTCTTCTCGCTCCAGCCGGCAGCCTTGAGCATGTCGAGGAGCTTGTCCTCGAAGGCGAGGCCGAGCGCGGCGTGATAGGTCGGGTGCTTGGTTTCCGGGTAGATGCCGATGGTGTGGCCGGTGCGGGCGCTTTCCGACTTGGCAAGGTCGATCACCTCCTGGAAGGCCGGGATCTGGTACTTGCCGTTGTGCGACTGGTCGCGATCGGCGAAGGCCTGCTTGGCCCGCAGGGTCTTGATCTCGGCCAGGGTGAAATCATTGGCGAACCAGTCGGTGGTGTCGATGCCGTCGACCTTGCGCGTCGTCTTGCGATTGGCGAATTCCGGCCGGTCGGCGACGTCGGTGGTGCCGCTCAGCATCGGCTCGTGCCGCACGACCAGAACGCCGTCCTTTGTCGACACCAGGTCGGGCTCGATGAAGTCCGCGCCCATCTCGATAGCGAGCTTGTAGCCTTCGATCGTGTGCTCGGGCATGTAGCCGCTCGCGCCGCGATGGGCGATGATCAGCGGCTTGCGGGCGGTCGAGGGGGACGCCTGCTGGGCGAGGGCCGCCAGTGCCTGCATGGCCAGTGCGGCGAGAAGCGATGTCGAGAGAAGCAGCGTTTTTTTCATGGTTTGACCCCGGCTCGCAGAAATGCGCGCGAACTTAGGTCGGGCGATGTGACAGGCCCATGAAAAGAATACGTCGGATCGTGAGCAAAGGCTGACGCGCGATGCGATACCCCAAAAAAAGCCCGCGACCCCGGTCGAGGGCGCGGGCGATCCTGCGTGCGCTCGCTGTCAACGGCGGTTTTCGAGCGTGGTCTTCGCGTCGAGGCGCTTGGAGGGCGGCGGCGTGAATTCCGGCTGCGGCTGGGTTGCGCAAGCGGCAAGGCCGAAGGCGACAAGGCTCAGAATGACGATGCGGCTGGCGCTTTTCATGTGCGAATATCCCGGTGGCCGCGACATGCGGTTGCATCGTGTTTCCGCTTGTGAAACGACCGCGTCAAGTGCATGCCGCATGGGCCACCATGCCTCGGCGTCATGTTCGAATTGGTCGAAGCACACCCACTCACCGCCTTGCGGCGCCGGGCCCGAGCCGTCCGTGCCAGGATTGAAACACCATGACGCCAGCCGCCCGGATCAGCGCCGCCATCGAGGTGCTGCAGGACATCATCGAGCGCCGCCGCCCGGCAGCCGATGCGCTGAAGGATTGGGGGCTGTCCCGCCGCTTCGCCGGCTCGAAGGACCGCGCGGCCGTCGCCTCGCTCGTCTATGATGCGCTGCGGCGCAAGGCGTCCGCCGGCTACGCCATGGCTTCCGAGGAGCCGCGCGCGCTGGTTCTCGGCATGCTCGCGGGGCTGCGAGGCCTGCCGCCGGACGAGATCGCCGCGCTGTTTTCGGGCGAGAACCACGCCCCTGCGCCGCTCACCGCCGCTGAGACCGCGCTTCTGACCGCCTTTTCCGACGAGGGCGCGCCCGACTGGGTGCGGGCCGATGTGCCCGAATGGCTCTGGCCCTCATTCGAACGCGGCTTCGGCGAGGCAGCGATGGCGGAAGGGCAGGCACTGGCCGCCCGTGCGCCGATCGATCTGCGCGTCAACCGCCTGAAGGCGACCCGCGACGCCGTGCTCAAGGATCTCGCTCACCATCAGCCCGAGACCGGCGCCTGGTCGCCCGATGCGCTGCGTTTCCAGCCGGGTCATGACGGGCGCGGCCCTTCGCTGCAGACGGAGCCCGGCTTCTTTGCCGGCGCGTTCGAGGTTCAGGACGAAGGCTCGCAGCTGGTGACATTGCTCGCCGGCGCCCGGCCGGGCCAGACCGTCATCGATCTCTGCGCCGGGGCAGGCGGCAAGACGCTGGCGCTCGCCGCGCTGATGGCGAACCGCGGTAGCCTCTATGCCACCGATCTCGACAGCCGGCGGCTCGCACCGTTGCACGACCGCGTGGCCCGCTCGGGCGCTGGTATCGTCGAGGTGCGCATCCCACGCTCGCGCGGCCACGAGCCCCTGGCGGATGTTGCCGGCCACGCCGATCTGGTGCTCGTCGATGCGCCCTGCACGGGCTCGGGCACCTGGAGGCGCAACCCTGATGCGAAATGGCGCGTGCGCCCCGGTGCGCTCGCCGAGCGGATCAAGGACCAAGCCGAGGTGCTGGCCCGCGCCGCCAAGCTGGTGCGCCCCGGTGGACGCATCGCCTACATCACCTGCTCCATGCTGCCGGACGAGAATGACGAGGCCATCCGCGCCTTCCTCGGCCGCCATCCCGGCTTTGCTCTGGTCGCACCGATCGACGTGCTCAAGGGCGCGGAAAGCGACTTCTCCCTGCTCGCCCGCTTCGCCACGGAATTCGGCCTGCAGCTCTCGCCGCTGCGCGCCGGCACGGACGGGTTCTATCTGGCTTGCCTCCAGCGGGGGGATTGAGACGCGGCCGTTGCGCACGCCCGCGCTATCCATTAACGGGACGCGATGACGAGCGCTCAGCCCCATCACGACTCCATCCTCATCATCGATTTCGGCTCGCAGGTGACGCAGCTGATCGCGCGGCGCATCCGCGAGATCGGCGTCTATTGCGAGATCGCCCCGTTCCAGTCTGCGGATGAGGCGTTCGGGCGGCTGAAGCCCAAAGGCGTGATCTTCTCGGGTGGCCCGGCCTCGGTGCCGGACGAGGGCAGCCCGCGCGCGCCCGAGGCGGTCTTCACGGCTGATATCCCGCTGATGGGTATCTGCTACGGCCAGCAGACCATGGCGCATCAGCTCGGCGGCAAGGTCGAGGGCGGGCACGCCGCCGAGTTCGGCCGTGCCGATGTCGAAATCCTTGCTCCTTCGGCGCTCTTCGCCGGCGTCTGGGAGAAGGGCTCCCGCTACCCGGTCTGGATGAGCCATGGCGACCGCGTCACTGAGCTGCCGCAGGGCTTCTCGGTCAAGGCGACCTCGGAGAACGCGCCCTTCGCGGTGGCGAGCGACGAGATAAGGCGCTTCTACACCACGATGTTCCACCCCGAGGTGGTCCACACCCCGGATGGCGGCAAGCTGCTGCGCAACTTCGTCGTCGAGATCTGCGGCTGCAAGCCGGACTGGAGCATGTCGGCCTATCGCGCCGAGATGCAGAAGAAGATCCGCGAGCAGGTCGGCACCGGCCGCGTCATCTGCGGCCTTTCCGGCGGCGTCGACTCGGCTGTTGCGGCCGTGCTGATCCACGAGGCGATCGGCGATCAGCTCACCTGCGTCTTCGTCGACCACGGCTTGATGCGGATGAACGAGGCCGAAGAGGTCGTTCGCCTGTTCCGGGATCACTACAACATCCCGCTGGTCCATGTTGAGGCCGAGGAGCTGTTCCTTTCCGAGCTTGCCAAGTGCGGTGCCGATCCCGAGGCCAAGCGCAAGACCATCGGCCGGCTCTTCATCGACGTCTTCGACGCAGAGGCGGCCAAGCTCGGCGGCGCCGATTTCCTGGCGCAGGGCACGCTCTATCCTGACGTGATCGAGAGCGTCTCCTTCTCCGGCGGCCCCTCGGTGACGATCAAGAGCCACCACAATGTCGGCGGTCTGCCCGAGCGCATGAAGATGAAGCTCGTCGAGCCGCTGCGCGAGCTGTTCAAGGACGAGGTCCGCGTGCTCGGCCGCGAGCTCGGCCTGCCCGAGGCCTTCGTCGGCCGGCATCCCTTCCCGGGGCCCGGCCTCGCCATCCGCTGCCCCGGCGAGATCACCAAGGAGAAGCTCGACATCCTGCGCAAGGCGGATGCGATCTATCTCGACGAGATCCGCAAGGCCGGTCTCTACGACGTGATCTGGCAGGCCTTCGCCGTGCTGTTGCCGGTGCGCACCGTCGGTGTGATGGGCGACTACCGCACCTACGATCATGTCTGCGCGCTGCGCGCCGTGACCTCGGTCGACGGCATGACCGCGGATTTCTATCCCTTCGACATGAACTTCCTCGGCCGCGCCGCGACCCGCATCATCAACGAGGTCAAGGGCATCAACCGCGTCGTCTACGACGTGACCTCGAAGCCCCCCGGCACGATCGAGTGGGAGTGAGCGCGGGCGCTCGCGGCCGCATCATCGGCCATGAGCGCATGCTGCCCTGACGGCGCTGCCCGTCGCTCGCCCTGGATGGGGAAATGAGGGCAGGTGGTTTTCGCGGCAAGCGGCTTGCGTGCAGGCTCCAGCTGACATTGCTCTACGACCGCTATCGCACGTTGGCGTTTCGCGTGCGGCCGTTGAGCTGCACGGAGAAGGATTTCGTCCTGATCCGCAGCGTTCCCCGCGAACCGGACGAAATCCTCGGCCGTTGGCCCTTGGTCGACCCGCGATCGTGCAACCTCGCAAGCCGGCCTTGTGGTGATTGAGCCGGGCGCCCCGTTGCTTTGGGCGCGCGCGGCTCTATCGTCCGGCACCGAAGCTCTTCCGATTCAACCGGAGCACCCTATGGCCGATCTCTCCGCTTTCCCGATCAGCAGGCGCTGGCCCGCCAGCCATCCCGACCGTATCCAGCTCTATTCGCTGCCGACGCCGAACGGCGTGAAGGTGTCGATCGCGCTGGAGGAACTGGAACTGCCTTACGAGCCCCACCTCATCGACATCGGCAAGAACGAGACCTGGGGCCCGGAATTCCTCTCGCTCAACCCGAACGGCAAGATTCCCGCGATCATCGATCCGAACGGGCCGGACGGAAAGCCGCTGGGCCTGTGGGAGTCGGGCGCGATCCTGCTCTATCTCGCCGAGAAGACCGGCAAGCTGCTGCCGAAGGATCCGGCCGCGCGCTACGAGACCATCCAGTGGGTGTTCTTCCAGATGGCGGCGATTGGCCCGATGTTCGGCCAGCTCGGCTTCTTCCACAAGTTCGCCGGCCGCGAGTACGAGGACAAGCGCCCGCGCGACCGTTACGCCAGCGAGAGCAAGCGCCTGCTCGCCGTGTTGGAGGAGCGGCTGGCGAGCCGCACCTGGATCATGGGTGACGAATTCACCATCGCCGACATCGCGATCCTCGGCTGGGTGCGCAATCTCGTTGGCTTCTACGGGGCAGGCGAACTCGTCGACTATTCCACGCTGACGCATGTGCCGATCTGGCTGGAGCGCTGCCTGTCGCGCCCCGCGGTGCAGCGCGGCCTCGACATCCCGAAGCGCCCCTGAATGCCGGCACTCCCTCAGGGCATGTCGCTGGGGGAGGGCACGGGCTGAACCGGTGCCAGTCTTTCCAGGGCGTGCACGGAGATGCCGCCCTGGGCAAGTCGTTCGCGGCCTCCCAGCCCGTCGAGTTCGAAGACGAAGAGCGCATGCGTGCAGTGTGCGCCAAGTCGGCGAAGCAGCTGCGCCGTCGCCAGCGCGATGCCGCCCGTGATCAGGCAGTCGTCGATGATGGCGACATGACGTCCGTCGAGCCGATGGCCCTTCGACAGGGCGACGCCGTTGCCGAGCTCGTAATTGGCCGCGAGACTGCGGACGACGTCCGCGCGGATCGAACCGACCTTGCGGATATCGATGAAGCCGAGGCCGTTTCGGAATGCCAGCGCGCCCGCAAAGCCGAGGCCGCCGACGTCGATTCCGGCAAGAAGGTCGGTTTCCTCATCAAGATGGGCCGCCAGGGCTTCGCAGGCCGTTTGCATCCAGCGGCCGTCGCAGGTGAAGGTCGTGGCATCAGGAAAATCGACGCCGACGACCGGATGGTCCTTCCAGCGGCGATGGGGAAAAGCAGGTGGAGCCGGCGTTTTCTGCGCTGAGGCCGAGACGATATCCATGCTATCTCCTGCCTGCATCCGACGATTTCATCCGCCATGTCATGCCTGTTTGCAGTCTTGCTGACAAACCCGGATGACAGTTGGGTGGCGGATGCTGCGACATTCCACACAGTCCGGGCGAAGGCATGACGATCACCATCTACGGCATCAAGAACTGCGACACGATGAAGAAGGCGCGCAGCTGGCTCGACGGCCATGGCGCGACCTACGCGTTCCACGACTACAAGGCGAGCGGCATCGACAAGGCCTCGCTCGAGAGCTGGGTGAAGGAGCATGGCTGGGAGACGGTGCTCAACCGCGCCGGCACGACCTTCCGTGCGCTTCCCGACGCCGAGAAGCAGGGGCTCGATGCGGCCAAGGCCATCGCGCTGATGCTCGCCCAGCCCTCGATGATCAAGCGCCCGGTGCTCGATCTCGGCAGGGGCAGGACGGTCGTCGGCTTCAGGCCGGAGATTTACGAGGCGGCGTTGGCGAAGGGCTGAGCCTGGGCGACTGCCCGTCATTATCGGGCGGCGCCCAGCGCCGACCTAAGAATCTCCTGTCGAATGAGGCTCAAGAGCCCTCTAGTCCCGAGATGCTCGGGGCAAGCTCGAGCATGACGGCGGCGAACGCCCATCCAGCGCGCGCGCCTCTTCCCTAAAGGCGCGTGCTGCTCTACCTCGCAGCGCATGAACGCACAGCCCGAACTCGCGCAGCCCCAGACCGCCGCGACAACCGACTTCGCCTTCCATGTCGCCGCCCGCGATGGCGCCGCCCGCACCGGCGCGATCAGCATGCCGCGCGGCGTCATCCGCACGCCTGCCTTCATGCCGGTCGGCACCGCCGCGACCGTGAAGGGCATGTATCCCGATCAGGTGAGGGCGCTCGGCGCCGATGTCGTGCTCAGCAACACCTATCACCTGATGCTCCGTCCCGGCGCCGAGCGCGTCGCCAGGCTCGGCGGGCTGCACAAGTTCATGAACTGGCCGCATCCGATCCTGACCGACTCCGGCGGCTTCCAGGTGATGTCGCTGTCGCAGCTGAGGAAGCTGACGGAGGAGGGCGTCACCTTCCAGTCGCATATCGACGGCTCGAAGCATGTCCTTACGCCCGAGCGCTCGGTCGAGATCCAGAATCTGCTCGGCTCCGACATCGTCATGCAGCTCGACGAATGCGTCGCGCTGCCCTGCGAGGACAAGGTGGCGGAGAAGGCCATGCGCCTGTCGCTGCGCTGGGCCGAGCGTTGCAGGGCGGCCTTCGGCAACCATCCCGGACGGGCGCTGTTCGGCATCGTGCAGGGCGGGGCGGTGCCGCATCTGCGCGTCGAGAGCGCGCGCGAACTCGCCGCCATGGACCTCAAGGGCTACGCCGTCGGCGGTCTCGCGGTCGGCGAGCCGCAGGAAATCATGCTGGCGATGATCGAGACGGTCGAGCCGCATCTGCCGCAGGAAAAGCCACGCTACCTCATGGGCGTCGGCACGCCGGACGACATCGTCCAAGCGGTGGCGCGCGGCATCGACATGTTCGATTGCGTGATGCCGACCCGCGCCGGCCGCCACGGCCAGATCTTCACCCGCTTCGGCCGGATGAACCTCAAGAACGCCAAGCACGCCGAGGACCCGCGGCCGATCGACGAGCAGTCCTCCTGCCCTGCGGCGAACAGCTGGTCGCGCGCTTATCTGCATCATCTCGTCAAGGCCGAGGAGATGCTCGGGAAGATGCTGCTGACCTGGGCTAACCTCGCCTATTACCAGGATCTGATGGCAGGCCTGCGCGCCGCCATTGCGGCCGGGCGCCTCGCCGATTTCATCGCCGAGACCAAGGAAGGCTGGGCCAGGGGCGAGACGGCTTGAGCGCAGGGCTGGCTCTTCTACCGATCAAGATGGCAATCGCTGCCTCGGTGGTGGTCGGCTGTTCCGTTCTGGCCGAGCGCACGGGGCCGCTGGTCGCGGCGATGATCGCGACGCTGCCGATCTCGCTCGGGCCGGTGCTTGTCTTCCTTGCGCTCGATCACGACGCCGCTTTCATTGCCGCCAGTGCGCTGGGCACGATGAACGCCAATCTCACCCATTCCGCCTTCATCCTGAGCTATGTGCTTTTGGCCCAGCGCCTGACGATGCTGCCCTCGCTCGTGGCCGCCGCGGCCGTCTGGGTTCTCGTGCTGGCCGGCGTGCGCAGCCTGGCCCTGCCGGCGCTGCCGCTCACCGTCCTGACCGTCCTTGCCTTCGGTGTCGTGCATATGCTGGTGCGGCCTTATCTCTCCGTGCGCACGGCCGCCCCCGCCGCACTTTCGCGCTATGCCATTCCGATCCGGGCAGGCTGCGTCGCGATGCTGGCGGGAATCGTCACAACCGCGAGCGATCGGGTCGGGCCGCTCTGGTCGGGTGTCCTTGCCGGTCTGCCGATCGTCCTGTCGAGCCTGATCGTGATCCTGCATCCCCGCATCGGCGGGAAGGCCACCGCAGCGGTGATCGGCAGCGGGGCTCTCGGGCTGCTGGGCACGGGGCTTGGGCTTGCCGTCGTACATTGGATGGCGGTGCCGTTCGGCTCGTGGACGGCGCTCGCCATGGGGCTCGCCTTATCGGTCGGCTGGAATCTGGTCCTGACCGGCCTTGCGCGCCGGCTTGCGCCATGAGGCGACGAACAGCCCGGCGATGATCAGCATGATGCCGGCGAGCTGCAGCGAGGAGGGGATCTCGCCCAGCACCGGGATCGCCAGCAATGTGCCGGTGACCGGGATCAGCGGCGGGAAACGGCCGACGACCGCGGGTCCCAGGACATGCGCTGCCCAGCCCCAGATCCACAGGCCGATAATGACATTGGCCACGCCTTGATAGAGCGCATGCAGCGACAGCAGCCACCATGGTGCGATGTCGAAGCCGCGGAAGAAGAACAGGGCGTAGATCGGCAGCCACACCAGCGACAGTACCGAGACGATAGCTGCGGCGCGCAGGCCATCGACCTTCCAGAGCTGGATCATCAGCGGATAGAAGCCCCAGAGCAGGCCGACGCCGAGGAACATCAGGTCTCCTCGCAGCGTACCGGCGCTCGAGCCGCTCGTGCCGGCGATGGCGAGACAGGCCAGACCGGCGAGCACGCCGCAGATGCCGATCACGAGATTGCGTGTGAGCACCGCGCCGAACAGCACGATCGAGCCGACGATACCGATGAGCGTCACGGTGCCCGGTCCGATCGTGGCGCCATGCGCCGCCGGTGCGAGGGTCAATCCCATCAGCATCAGGAAGGTCATGGGGAAGCCGCTCGACAGCGTCAGCAGCAATCCGCGCCCCCACCCGACGCCGCCGCAGCTGGCGAGGCCCGGCCGCAGGAAAAGCGGCAGCAGCAGGAGGCCGGCCGTGGCGAAGCGAAGTGCCAGCAGATCGTAAGGCGTGATGCCGTGCAGCACGGCATGGCGACTGATGGCGAAGTTCGAGCCGAAGATCAGGACGCTGAGCAGCATCCCGGCTACAGCCAGCCTGCGCCGGCGGCGCTCCTTGTCGTGAGGCGCAGGAAGGCTGACGACGCGCTGATCCATGCGCCGGCATAGCGTGGATTGCTGCGGTGCCGTTACCGGCCGCTGTGCATGGCACCTGCGCCTGCGGCGACGGACCGCAATTGCGCCGCGTTTCGGCCCCGCTGGCGCCGTGACGCGCCGGTTTCCTTGCACTGCGATATCAAGATCGGCCAGCCACCGGAGTGATCGCCGATGCCCGGCAACCGCTATTCCCCCAGGCCTGCTGCCATGGCGAGCCGCCTCGGCCACCATCTCCTACTGTCATTGGGCATCGCCACAGCGACAGCGGTGGTCGCGACGCTTCCCGGCCTGCTGTCCGGCGCCGTGCCGCGCCATAGGGCCGCGCATGCGCGGGTCGAGCAGGCGGCGCTGCCGAAACTCGCGCTGCTCCGGGACGGCAAGATCGCCGATCGGCTCGATGGGTCTGACCTTGCTGCGAACGAGGGTCTCGCGGCCAATCAGCAGGTTACGCCGGCCGCCCTGGCGATGCCGATGTCGGTGAGCTGGCCGGAGGGCGACGAATGGGCCCCACCGCAATTCGCGGAGCTCGGCAAGCCGCGGCTGGAAACGCCGGGCAAGGCGAGACATTCGCCCCCGGCGCGGCGAACCGCTTCACCGCCAGAGCGCAACGTCGTCGTCGCAACCCCGCTCGTGATCCTGCCTCCGGCCGCGGCGACGGCAATCGAAATGGCACAGGGGGGCGAGGAGTCCCGCGACGATTCCTGGAGCCGCTTCGTCGTGGCGCCGGCGACCAAAGTCTCCGACGCAGTATCGGGCGCCGCCGGCAGCGTGCAGGCGGCCGGTGTCTGGGGGCTCTCCCAGGCAACGAGCCTGCTGCCGCGCTGGTGAGCGCGGCAGCCGAGGCCTCGATCAGGCCAGTGCCTTCAGCGCTGCGCGGCCGGCATAGATCGCCTGCGCGCCCAGCTCCTCCTCGATGCGCAGTAGCTGGTTGTACTTCGCCGTCCGGTCGGAGCGGGCGAGCGAGCCGGTCTTGATCTGCCCGCAATTGGTCGCGACCGCGAGGTCGGCAATCGTCGAATCCTCGGTCTCGCCCGAGCGATGCGACATCACGGCGGTGTAGCCGGCGCGCTGCGCCATCTCGACGGCGGCCAGCGTCTCGGTCAGCGAGCCGATCTGGTTCACCTTGACCAGGATCGAGTTGGCCGTCTTGCCCTTGATGCCCTGTGACAGGCGCTCGACATTGGTGACGAACAGATCGTCGCCGACGAGCTGGCACTTGGCGCCGACGAGGTCGGTCAGCGCCTTCCAGCCCTCCCAGTCATCCTCCGACATGCCGTCCTCGATCGAGACGATCGGGTAGTTGCCGACGAGCTTGGCGAGGTACTTGGCCTGCGCCTTGGGGTCGCGCGTCTTGCGCTCGCCCTCATAGACATAGGCGCCATCCTTGAAGAACTCGGTCGCGGCGCAGTCGAGGGCCAGCGCGATGTCCTCGCCGGGCCGATAGCCGGCGCTCTCGATCGCCTGCATCACGAAATCGAGTGCGGCTTCCGCCGACTTGATGTTGGGGGCGAAGCCGCCCTCGTCGCCGACATTGGTGTTGTGGCCGGCGTCGTGCAGCTTCTTCTTCAGCGTGTGGAAGATCTCCGAGCCCATGCGCAGGCCTTCGGCGAAGGACTCCGCGCCGACCGGCATGATCATGAATTCCTGGAAGTCGATCGGGTTGTCGGCATGGGCGCCGCCATTGACGATGTTCATCATCGGCACGGGCAGGACGCGGGCCGAGGTGCCGCCGACATAGCGGTAGAGCGGCAGGCCCGAGGCTTCCGCCGCAGCCTTGGCGACGGCAAGCGAGACGCCGAGGATGGCGTTGGCGCCGAGCTTCGCCTTGTTGGGCGTGCCGTCGAGCTCGATCATCGTCTGGTCGATGGCGGTCTGGTCTTCGGCGTCCATCGCGACGATCGCCTCCGCGATAGCGATGTTCACCGACTCCACGGCCTTGAGCACGCCCTTGCCGAGATAGCGGCTTTTGTCGCCGTCGCGCAGCTCGACCGCCTCATGCGCGCCGGTCGAGGCGCCGGAAGGGACGGCGGCGCGGCCCATCGAGCCGTCTTCGAGCACGACATCGACCTCGACCGTCGGGTTGCCGCGGGAATCGAGGATCTGGCGTCCGATGATGTCGATGATCGCGGTCATGGCAGGCTCCGGAGAGGACGAGGAAGAGTGAGGCGCTTCTAGCCAACAGCCTGCCGTCGCGAAAGCCCCGATCCGCATCCGGGCGCTTCGAGCCATCGATGTTCGGTCGTGGGTGGCAAAGCCGCGCGTACCGACCTCGCTGCTGGCTCGCAGGTTGCGGGAGAGCCGGACGAACGCCGTCCAGCTTTCCTTCGAGAAACGAACATGTTCCAGAATCTTACGGGCCGCCACCGACCCTCCTTGCTTGCTGTCCTGTTCTGGTGCGGTCTGACGATCCTGTGGTGGGCCGGGCTGTGCGCCTTCGCCGGGCGGCCGATCTGGTTCTGGTAGGACAGCCGGGAGATCTAACTCTCGTCGTTCGACATGCCGAGATAGGTGCCGAGCATGAAGCCGCTCTGCAGCGCAAAGAGATAGCCGATCCAGACGAGGATACTGAACAGGCCGAGCTCCCCCCGAACCAGCCAGAGGGGGAAGGCAACAAAGGTCATGATCGCGCTGGCGAGCACGATCGCCGGATATCCGTGCGAGAGACCGATCAAGAACCCGACCAGAAACAATATGCCTGCAATTATCATAGAATTGTATTGATCGGTGCCGAATAGTTGCTTTGGGGCTATAGTCTGGCTTCCGTCGAAGCAAGGAAGCGTGTGGAAACTCGATAAATATTGATCGAGTTGAAGCAGGCATGAGCTTTGGGCGTCGATGCGCGCTCGTAGCGTCCGACGATGGCGAGCGCGTGGCATTCGCGGCTTTCCCCCTTCGCGGAAGATGAGCTACACGCTCCGGCAAACTTGAGGAGCATCTTCCATGGCCATCGACGCCTCGACCTTGCAGCTCGGCCAGAGCGGCCCGTTGCCCACCTCGCCCGAGGAAGCGCGGCTCGACCGCGTGCCCAACCCCCATGCCGGCACGCGCTATCTCGCGCGCTTCACCTGCCCGGAATTCACCTCGATCTGCCCGGTGACGGGACAGCCTGATTTCGGCATCCTCGTCATCGATTATCTGCCGGGCCAGTGGCTGGTGGAGTCGAAGTCGCTGAAGCTCTATCTCGGCGCGTTCCGCAATCACGGCGCCTTCCACGAGGATTGCACCGTCTCGATCGGCAAGACGCTGGTCGATCTGCTCGAGCCGGAATGGTTCCGCATCGGCGGCTACTGGTATCCGCGCGGGGGCATTCCGATCGACGTGTTCTGGCAGACCGGCGAGCCGCCGAAAGGCCTCTGGCTGCCGGATCAGGGCGTCGCGCCCTATCGCGGACGCTGAGGCACCGGGCGCGAGAGCGAGGCTCGGACGGCTGCGGCGGGGATAGCGCAGCTTGCTCGGCGAAGGGCCTGCGCCTCACCCCTGCGCCTCCAAATGATCACGGGCCGGCCAGAGATCAGCATTTGATGCGTCGAAGTCGGCAACAGCCGACTTCGACGCAGGAGAAGGGGCTCCGCGCGATCAGCGGCGAAATTCCGTTCGGGCGGCGGGCTCTGTTCAGCTCCGCGAGCCGAGCGGCGGCAGCAGGCGCGGCGTGAGGAGCCCGAGCACACCGATCCCGATACCGAAGACGATCAGTGCATGCTGAGTCCCGAGCAGATTCAGCAATGCACCCATGACCAGCGGCCCGGTGGCGTGCCCCATGAAGAAGAAACAGGCGAACAGCGCCATCGCCGAGCCGCGCGCCGTCGGCGCGAGCTCCGTCGCCTGCGCCTGGAACGTGCCATGGAGCAGGAAGAAGCCGAAGCCGGTCAGCAGGAATACGCCGATGGCCGTCCACCACGGCGCGGGCACGGTGAAGGCGAAATAGGCCAGCGCCACCGCGAGGCCGCCATAGCGCATCATCTGCCGTGGCCCGACCCGTTCGACCAGGATGCGCGTCAGCACGCCGTAGACGAGCCCGCCGAGACCCATTGCGCCGATGGCAAGGCCGGCCTGTGAAGAGCTGGTGCCCGAACGCTCGTGCAGGATGGCGGCGATGAAAGGCGACAATCCGAAGACGAGCGATCCTTCCAGCAGGACGAGCAGATAAAGCAGCTTGCTGCGCGGATTGGCGAAGACCGCCTTGTAGCTCGTGATCGCGCCCGCGAGGCTGAGCGGCGCACGCGCGGCGTCCGGCCGCGGTTTCAGCACGACCCGCACCAGGAGCGCGCCGCCGCCGGCGAGCACGCCTGCAATGACGAGCACGGCACGCCAGCCGATATAGTCGGCAACGAGGCCGGAGAAGGTGGCGCCGGCCATCTGCCCGATGATCATGATCACCAGGAAGCGGCCGAGCATGATCTGCCGCTCCGCCATCGGCGCACGGTCGCCTATGGCGGCCATCGCAGCAGGAATGACGCCGCCCGCCATCGCGCCGCCGGCCGCACGCAGTACCAGGAGGGCGCCGAAGCTGGTGGCGAAGGCCGCGAGTATCGAGAGCACGCAGAGCGCGGCGAGGCAGGTCGAGATGCTGCGCAGCTTGCCGACCGAGTCGGCGATGGGACCAAGGAAGGGCTGGCCCAGGGCGTAGCAGCTGGAGAAGGCGGTCGCTACGAAGGCGATCTGGTGGACGCTCTGGCCGAACTCGCCCGCGAGGGTCGGGACCAGCGGGTCGATCAGCCGCATGGTGAAGGTGGAGGCGAAGCCGCAGAGCCCCAGGATCGGGATCAGGGCGCCCAGATCGGATTTGGACGCCTGCGCGGGTTTAGACATAGGCGACGGCTGGCGCCTGGCGGTTCTTGGCCAGTCGGTCGAAGCCCTGCAGTTCGGCGATCAGATCCTGGAATTCGGAGAGGGGCACCATGTTCGGGCCGTCGGACGGTGCGCGATCGGGATCGGGATGGGTCTCGATGAAGAGTCCGGCGACCCCGACGGCGACGGCTGCCCGCGACAGCACCGGCACAAACTCGCGCTGGCCGCCCGTGGAGGCGCCCTTGCCGCCCGGCTGCTGCACGGAATGGGTGGCGTCGAAGATCACCGGCGCGCCGATCTCGGCCATGGTCGGCAGGGCGCGCATATCCGAAACCAGCGTGTTGTAGCCGAAGGAGACACCGCGTTCGGTCAGCATGACGTTCGGGTTGCCGCTCTCGGTCAGCTTCGCGGCGACGTTGACCATATCCCAGGGCGCCAGGAACTGGCCTTTCTTGACGTTGACGACCCGGCCGGTCTGGGCCGCCGCGACGAGCAGATCGGTCTGGCGGCAGAGGAAGGCGGGAATCTGCAGCACGTCGACGACCTCGGCGACAGGAGCGCATTGGCCCGCGTCGTGCACATCGGTCAGGACCGGCATTCCGGTGCGCTCGCGGATCTCGGCGAAGACGGGCAGGGCGGTTTTCAGGCCCATGCCGCGCGCGCCTCTGACGCTGGTCCGGTTCGCCTTGTCGAAGGAGGCCTTGAACACCAGTCCGATGTTGAGAGCGACCGCGATTTCCTTCAGCGCCAGCGCGCATTCGAGCGCATGGTCGCGGCTTTCCATCTGGCAGGGGCCGGCGATCAGCGCGAGCGGCAAGGCATTGCCGAAACGCACGGGCCTGGCGAGTTCCTCGCCGATGGTGACGACGGCGTTGGGTGTCATGGTGGTGTCCTTGTCCAGCGGGCCCGCGAGAGGCTTAGAGGCTGCCAGGGATCATGGACAGGGTTTGGGCCGGTCAAGCAGGTCGAATGCCAGGAGCGTCGCGCAGCCGATATCATTGCTATCGGCAAGCCACGCGACGCTGCAGTCGCCCTGTTCCACCTCACCGCGCACCGGCGTGTCGCTTTTGTCCGATCGCGGCGTCGCCCGTCGCGGGTAAGCTGGAAGGCTTGCCCGCGCCAGGCTCCTGGCCCTCGGGCAAAAATCGCCGACGCCCAAATCCTGTCCATGATCCCTGGCAGCCTCTATGTCTGGCCGGGCCGGGGCGGGTCAAGCCGCGGCAGGCGGTTGGCAGCCATGTCGCGAAGAGTTGCGTGTAGCTGGCGGGAACGGACTGGCGAAGCAGGAGAGAGGTCTGTAAATTCGTACGCGAAGCACTATCTCGGGTGGGAAACGAAGATCGATTTGGATTGGAATGCGATAGGCATGGCGGGGCGCAAGTGATGCAGGCAGGTCAGGGCACAGCAATGCAAGCCGAACCGACCTCGCGCCTGCCGGGGGGCGCGGGCGCGGAGGCCATGGCTGATCGCCCGCGGCGTGCCGGCCCACCGGCCGACGGCAGCAAGGAAGGCACCGGCACTGCGGTGTTGACCCGCACGCGGACGCGTAAGCCCAATCTCTATCGTGTCCTGCTGCTGAACGACGACTACACTCCGATGGA
The DNA here is from genome assembly GCF_056397745.1 of Allobosea sp. 05L423. NCBI lineage: Bacteria > Pseudomonadati > Pseudomonadota > Alphaproteobacteria > Hyphomicrobiales > Alloboseaceae > Allobosea > Allobosea sp. 05L423. Next base: position 17,006 of record NZ_JBFTOA010000024.1, read on the forward strand.
GTTCGTCGTTCACGTTCTGGAGCGGTTCTTCAACAAGGACCGCGCCGAAGCCACGCGGATCATGATGCATGTGCATCAGAACGGCGTCGGCGAATGCGGTGTCTTCACCTACGAAGTCGCCGAGACCAAGGTTACGCTCGTCATGGATCTGGCGCGCAAGCATATGCACCCGCTGCAATGCGTGATGGAGAAGAAGTAGCCTTGGGTCAGAACTCACCTTCCGGAAACAGATAGGAGCGCTCCCTTGCCGAGTTTCTCGCGCAGTCTCGAACAGGCGCTTCACCGGGCTCTGGCTCTCGCCAATGAGCGCCGTCACGAATACGCCACCCTCGAACATCTCCTGCTCGCCCTGGTAGACGATCAGGACGCGGCCGCCGTGATGCGCGCCTGCAGCGTCGACCTCGACCTGCTCAGGCGCAATCTCGTCGACTACATCGACGCCGAGCTGACGAATCTCGTCACTGACGGGCGCGACGATTCCAAGCCGACCGCCGGCTTCCAGCGCGTGATCCAGCGCGCCGTCATTCATGTCCAGTCTTCCGGCCGCGAGGAAGTGACCGGCGCCAATGTGCTCGTCGCCATGTTCGCCGAGCGCGAGAGCCACGCCGCCTATTTCCTGCAGGAGCAGGACATGACCCGCTACGACGCGGTCAATTACATCAGCCACGGCATCGCCAAGCGCCCCGGCGCGACCGAGAGCCGCCCGGTGCGCGGCTCCGAGGAGGAGAGCGAGCCCCAGCGCGAGCAGCGTTCCGAGCAGGGCAACACCGAGGACAAGGACAAGAAGAAAAAGGAAAGCGCGCTAGAGGCTTATTGCGTCAACCTGAATCGGAAAGCGAAGGACGGGCGGATCGATCCGCTGATCGGACGCGAGGCCGAGGTGCAGCGCACGATCCAGATCCTCTGCCGCCGTCAGAAGAACAATCCGCTCCTGGTCGGCGACCCCGGCGTCGGCAAGACGGCGATTGCCGAGGGCCTGGCCCTGAAGATCACCCGCGGGGAAGTTCCCGAGGTGCTGAAGGACGCGACCGTCTTCTCGCTCGACATGGGCACGCTGCTCGCCGGCACACGCTATCGCGGCGACTTCGAGGAGCGCCTCAAGCAGGTGATGAAGGAGATCGAGCAGCACCCCAAGGCGATCATGTTCATCGACGAGATCCACACGGTGATCGGCGCCGGTGCGACCTCGGGCGGTGCGATGGACGCCTCGAACCTGCTCAAGCCGGCGCTGGCCTCCGGCACGCTGCGCTGCATCGGCTCGACCACCTACAAGGAATACCGCCAGTATTTCGAGAAGGACCGGGCGCTGGTGCGCCGCTTCCAGAAGATCGACGTCAACGAGCCGTCGATCCCGGACACGATCGAGATCCTGAAGGGCCTCAAGCCCTATTTCGAGGAGTTCCACAAGCTGCGCTACACCAGCGACGCCATCAAGGCCGCGGTGGAGCTCTCGGCGCGCTACATCCATGACCGCAAGCTGCCGGACAAGGCGATCGACGTCATCGACGAGACCGGGGCCTCGCAGATGCTGCTGCCCGAGGGCAAGCGCAAGAAGGTCATCGGCGTGAAGGAGGTCGAGGTCGCGGTTTCGACCATGGCGCGCATCCCGGCCAAGACCGTCTCGAAGGACGATGCCGAGGTGCTGCGCAATCTCGAGCAGACGCTGAAGCGCTCGGTCTATGGGCAGGAGAAGGCGATCGAGGCGCTGTCCTCCGCGATCAAGCTCGCCCGCGCCGGCTTGCGCGACGGCGAGAAGCCGATCGGCTGCTACCTCTTCGCCGGCCCGACCGGCGTCGGCAAGACCGAGGTGGCGCGCCAGCTCGCTTCCTCGCTGGGTGTCGAGCTGATCCGCTTCGACATGTCGGAATACATGGAACGCCACACCGTCTCGCGGCTGATCGGCGCGCCTCCCGGCTATGTCGGCTTCGATCAGGGCGGCCTGCTGACCGATCAGATCGACCAGCATCCGCACAGCGTGCTGCTGCTCGACGAGATCGAGAAGGCCCATCCCGACCTGTTCAACATCCTCCTGCAGGTGATGGACCACGGCAAGCTGACCGACAACAACGGCAAGCAGGTCGATTTCAGGAACGTCATCCTGATCATGACCACCAATGCCGGAGCCGCCGACATGGCCCGCAACGCCTACGGCTTCACGCGCCAGAAGCGCGAGGGTGACGACACCGAGGCGATCAACAAGCTGTTCGCGCCGGAGTTCCGCAACCGTCTCGACGCCACCATCTCCTTCAGCCATCTGCCGAAGAGCGTGGTCGCCCGCGTGGTCGACAAGTTCGTGCTGCAGCTCGAGGCCCAGCTCGCCGACCGCAACGTCACCATCGAGCTCTCGGACGAGGCGCGCGAATGGCTGGTCGAGAACGGCTATGACGAGGCGATGGGCGCCCGGCCGATGGCCCGGCTCATCCAGCAGACGATCAAGACGCCGCTTGCCGATGAGGTTCTGTTCGGCCGGCTCAAGAACGGTGGCGCCGTCAGGGTCGTGGTGGTCCAGTCCGAGACCGGCATCAAGGTGCTCGGGCTCGAATTCCCCGACGGCCCGGCCAAGCCCAAGCCGGAGAAGGACGTCGCGACCGCGACGGCCAAGCGAGCGACAAAGCCGCGCGCCAAGGCTGTCGGCGGCGACAAGACCACGAAGATGCCGCCCCGCAAGGCTCCCAAGGGGGGCTCTGGCCCGGATGACGACACCGGCAATCCGCCGAAGACATCCGGACGCACGGTCCGTACTGTTCCGAAAGTACCGCTGACGAAGGCCTGAGAACGTGTTGTTCCGACGCAAGAAAGCAGCCCTCGCCGAAACCGGCGAGGGCATAATGCCCACGGCGGCTCCCGCGCCGCAGCGCCCGCCCAAGGAAAAACTGGGCTGGTTCGAGAAGCGCGACCGCCGCCGCCGCCGCCGCAAGATCTTCGAGGAGGTGCTGGGCTGGATCCTCGTGCCGGCCTTCATCTATCTGATCTATCTCGGCGTCCAGGCGGTCGGCGGCATACCCAAAGAGCTGATCGACTTCGCCAATGAGCTCGTCACCATGGCGATGAAGGGCGGCAAGGGCTGAGCACCCGCGGCCTTGCAGGGAGCGCAGGGCCGTTCCTCCTTCCCGAAGCTTGGCGGGCCCTTGCGAGGTAAGCCATAGGGGTTGAATGGCCCGTGCGCTTTGCACGGGCCGTCTTGCTTTCCCCGAGGCTGCTCGCAGCGATGATCCCATGAGCGTATCCGCCGACTGGACCTGGCAGCGCGTCGCGCTGGCCGGTGTGAGCGATGCGCTGCGGCTCCCGGCCTGGATCGTCGGCTTCGGGCTGATCGGTATCGGTTCGCTCGCCCGTGACGTCGGTTACCCGGTCGATGTCGCCGTACTCTCGACTATTCTCGTCTGGGCCGGCCCTTCGCAGGTGCTGTTCTTCGCCTCCATCGCTGCCGGCGCCGCCTGGAGCGCGATCGCGATCGCGGTAGCCTTCGCCTCGCTGCGCTTCCTGCCGATGACGATGGCGATCCTGCCGCTGCTGCGCCGGCCCGGTCAGAGCATCTGGCAGCAGCTCTTTCTTTCGCACTACGTCGCAGTGACGGCCTGGACCGAGGGGCTGCGCCGCCTGCCGGGCATCCCGGTGCACCAGCGCGTGGCCTATTTCCTCGGCTTCGCCAATACCTGCATGGCGGTGAGCTCGGTCGGCACATTCGCCGGTTACTACCTGCTCGACACCCTGCCGATTCCCTTTGCAGCCGGACTGCTCTGCCTGACGCCGATCTTCTTCCTGGTCTCGCTGACGGCTGGCTTACGCCATCGCGGCGACGTCACCGCACTGGTTCTGGGGCTGGCGCTCGCGCCGCTCTGCGAGCGCTTCATCGGTGGCGGCTTCGACCTCATCGTCGCCGGGCTCATCGCCGGCAGCATCGCCTTCATGGTGGGCCGCAAGCGCAAGGCGGCCGCATGACCCAACCGATCGCCCTGCTCGACGGGCCGCTCTGGCCCTATCTCGCGCTGATGCTCTTCGCCGTGCTGCCGACCGAGATCTGGCGCTGGCTCGCCGTCGGCTTCGCGCGTGGGCTCGATGCCGACTCGCCGCTGCTCGAATGGGTGAGGGCGGTCGCGACGGCGCTGCTTGCCGGCATCGTTGCCAAGTTGATGGTCACACCACCGGGCGCGCTGGCCTATGCCCCGCTGTTCGTGCGGGTCGCTGCGCTCGCCGCCTCCGCGGCCGTGATGGCCGTCAGCCGCCGCCGGATGATGCTGGCCGTTCTGGTCGGTGAAGTCGTGCTGGTCGGCGGCGTCTGGCTGTTCGGGGCGGCTTAGCCCCTTCCGGCCTCGAGCCGATCCCGCACAGGGCGGAGCTTGTCCGGGTTGCGAATGACGTAGATCGCCTGGACCTGCCCGTCGCGGATGTCGAGAACGAGCGCCTGCGCGGTGTCGGTTTCCATGCTGATATAGCCGGGCATGCCGTTGATCAGCACCGGCTCGTAGCGCGGGACGAAGCCCTGCCGTTCCGGCTTGCGGGCGAGGCCGGCGAAGAAGCGGCCGATCTTCTCGCTGCCGAAAATCGGGTTGAGCACCGAACTCGCCTTGCCGCCGCCATCGCCATGCAGCACTGCATCCTGCGCCAGCAAGCCCTTCAGGCTCGTCGGGTCGGTGCTATGGGCCGCTTCGAAGAAGGCGACGGCATAGCGACGCGCCTCTTCGGCTGAGAGCGGGTGGCGCGGACCCTCTTGCCTTGCATGCCGGCGTGCCCGCGAGACGAGCTGCCGGCAGGCGGCCTCGCTGCGCCCGAGCGTCTCGGCGATCTCGGAGAAGGGCAGGTCGAACACGTCGTGCAGCAGAAAGGCGGCGCGTTCGAGCGGCGAAAGGCGCTCCAGCGCGAGCTGGAGCACATAGGGAACGTCGAGGCCCTCGTCACTGCTCGCGGTGCCGCCGATCTCCTCGATCAGCGGCTCGGGCAGCCAGGCGCCGACATAGTTCTCGCGCCGCCGCGTAGCCGATTTCATCAGGTCGAGACAGAGCCGCGTGACCACGCGCCCGAGCCAGGCGCGCGGATTCGCCAGCGCTTCCGGCGCGGAATCGTGCCAGCGCAGCCAGGCGTCCTGCACCACGTCCTCGGCGTCGCTGAGCGAGCCGAGCATGCGGTAGGCGAGGCGGGTCAGATAGGACCGGTGGGTCTCGAAGCCGGCGGCGGTGACGTCCGTCATGCAATCCTGTGAGTGCGGATCCTAGGCGGCGTCGACCTTGGGTGCCCTGTCGTTCGGATGATGCGAGCGGAAGCCGACCGCGATCCGGTTCCAGACATTGATCGTGCCGATGAGCAACGTGAGCTTGACCATCTCCTCCCCGCTGAAATGGCGCAAGGCCTCCTCGTAATCGGCATCGGGCGCATGGGTCTGCGGCAGCAGCGTCAACGCCTCTGTCCAGGCCAGCGCGGCGCGCTCGCGCGGCGTGTAGAGCGCGGATTCGCGCCAGGCGCTCAGCAGATAGAGCCGCGCCTCGCTTTCGCCGACCTTGCGGGCGTCGGCCGAATGCATGTGCAGGCAATAGGCGCAGCCATTGATCTGCGATGCCCGCATCTTCACCAGTTCGATCAGGCTGTGTTCGAGGCCGGACTCCTTGATCGCGGCTTCGAGCGCGATCAGTGGCTTCATCGTCTCCGGCGCTGTCGTATAGGGGTTGAGGCGTTTGCTCATGGTGGTTCTCGCTGTGGGACAGGTGTCGGCCAGCGGGCGAAGCCCGCCGGCAGGAGGCACGTTACCTGCTTAGGCGGCGGCTTCGGTCTTGCGCGCACGGTCGGCCGGGTGGCGCGAGCGGAAGCCGGCATTGATCCGGTTCCAGGCGTTGATCGTGGCGATCGAGAGCGAGAGATCGACGCACTCCTTCTCGCTGAAATGGGCGCGCAGCCCGGCGAAGGCCTCGTCACTCGGGCTGCCCTCCGAAAGACGGGTCAGCGCTTCCGTCCAGCCGAGTGCGGCCTTCTCGCGCGGCGTGTAGAGGTCGGATTCATGCCAGGCATCGAGCAGGTAGAGCCGGGCTTCGCTCTCCCCTGCCTTGCGGGCATCCATGGAGTGCATGTGCAGGCAATAGGCGCAGGCGTTGATCTGCGACGCCCGCATCTTCACCAGTTCGAGCAGGCTGTGCTCCAGCCCGCTCTCGTTGACGTAATTCTGGGTCTTCAGCAGCGCTTCGATCGCGCCGGGGGCGACCTGGAAGGCATTGAGGCGTTGGCTCATGGTCTTTCTCCATCGGTTGATGACGACAAGACGAGGCAGCCAGGCCCCTTGTGACATGCCCCTCAGATTTTTTTCAGGGCCTCCCGAATTTTCTCGGCATTGCTGGCGAGCACCTCGTTCTTCTCCATCGCGCCCGTATGCGGACGCAGCGCCACGCCATCGAACCGCGGCATGACGTGGACATGGAGATGGAAGACGACCTGACCGCCGGCGGCCTCGTTGAATTGCTGGATGGTGACGCCCTCGGCGGCGAAGGCGGCCTTGACGGCACGCGCCAGCTTCTGGGTCGTTGAGGCGACGGCATTCAGCGCTTCTGCCGGCGCGTCGAAGACGTTGCGGCACGCAATCTTCGGGAGCACCAGCACATGCCCTTCGGCGCGCGGCATGATGTCCATGATCGCGATCGTCTCGGCATCCTCATAGACCGTGTGGGAAGGCAGCTCGCCGCGCAGGATCTTGGCGAAGACGTTGGACGGATCATAGGCGGTCATGGCGGTTCCGATGGCTTGGAAGCGGAGCGCTGAACCTGTGGCCCCCACGCAAGGGCGTCAAGGCCGGGGAGGCGGGTCTCGCCCGCGTCAGGCGCCCAGCGACAATGTCTCCTCGACGGCACCGTCGAAAACGAGGTCGTCGCCAGCGCTCATCACCTGCAGCGCCGTCACGTCCAAACGCAAGAGCGGCTGGTCCCACCAGCGCGCGACGATATCAGCCAGCGCTGCCGTTTCGGCGGCATCGAGATCATCCCGGAGGTTGTAGAGGCCAACGAGCCAGAGATCGCCGGGAGGGCGCCCAAAGGCACCCTGCACCGCCTGCAGCATATTCGCGCCATCGCGCTTCTCGGGATAGACGGCCAGATAGAGCCGGCCGCGGTTGACGTTGCCGGAGAACAATCCGCGCAACTCGACGGCGAAGGGCTCGATCTGGGCGAGCGCGTCGCGCGTGGCCTGCGCGATCGCTGGCGGTTCCTCGATCCCGAGCGAGCCGCACACCGTGGCGTGCAGCTTGTCGCGCCGCTTCGGCAGGATCTCCCAGGCGATCTTGTCGGCGAAGGGCGCGGTCCTGAGCTCTTCTTCCAAGGCGCGAAAGGCGGCCGATGTCTGCAGGGCGGCATCATGAACCGGCAACACCAGCGAGAATACCCGCGGATGCCGGCCCATCTCGTAAAACTTGCCTTCGCGCCGGGCGATCACGCGCGGATGCTCCGGTGCCACCAGCGGCAGATGCGCCAGCCTGTAGCTATCATCGAGCAGCAGCGGAGCGGAGAAATCGGTCAGGCTGCGCCGATAGCCGAGTTCGGCATCTCGGCAGAACATCGACTGATCTACCGCCGCTGCGAACGTCACCGCGTCATTCATCGAGCACTCCCGTCTTGCGAAACGGAGTTTCGGCCGCGAGCGCGGCCTGTGCGGCGGCGATCTGCTCGCGCTCCTGCGTCAGATAGGCGGCGACCGGCCGGCGCAGCCCGGGATCGGCGATATGGTGCAGGGAGTGGGTGATGACGGGCCGATAGCCCCGCGCCAGCTTGTGCTCGCCCTGCGCTCCGGCCTCGACGCGGGCAAGCCCATGCGCGATCGCATAATCGATGGCCTGATGATAGCAGACCTCGAAATGCAGGAAGGGATGGTCCTCGATGCAGCCCCAGTTGCGGCCGTAGAGCGTGTTGGCGCCGCGGAAGTTGATGGCCCCCGCGATGTAGCGGCCGGCGCGTTTCGCCATCATCAGCACGATGCGCTCGCCCATCGCCGCGCCGACGCGCGAGAAGAATGCGCGGTTGAGATAGGGCCGGCCCCATTTGCGCGAGCCGGTATCCTCGTAGAAGGCGAAGAAATCGTCCCAGACCGCTTCGGTCAGATCGCGGCCCGACAGCGCCTCGATGGTGATGCCGGCCGAGAGCGCCTCGCGCCGTTCGCGCTTCAGCGCCTTGCGCTTGCGCGAGGCCAGTGTGGCCAGGAAGTCGTCATAGCTCCCGAAGCTTTCGTTATGCCAATGGAACTGCAGATCGTTGCGCTCGAGATATCCGGCCTGCTTCAGCGCGGCGACATCCGGTTCCTGCGCGAAGGTGACATGCACCGAGGAGGCCTGCGTCTGCCCCCGCAGCGCCTCCAGCCCGGCGATCAAGGCTGCGCGGGCCTCGGCAGCGCGCGGCCCGTCGGCAACCAGCAGGCGCGGGCCCGTCGCCGGGGTGAAGGGCGCCGCGACCTGGAGCTTGGGATAGTAGCGCCCGCCGGCGCGTTCATAGGCATCGGCCCAGCCATGGTCGAAGACGTATTCGCCCTGGCTGTGGCTCTTGAGGAAGCTGGGCGCGGCGGCGAGCAGTTCGCCCGCGCTATCCTCCACAAGGAGATAGGCTGGCGACCAGCCGCTGCGGCCACCGGTGCAGCCGCTTTCCTCCAGCGCGGTCAGGAATTCATGGCTGACGAAGGGGTTGTCCCGGTCGATGCCACCATCCGCATCGGCGGGGCAGGGCGCCGAGACGGCGTCCTGCAAGGCGAGAGGGTTGGCGCAGGCGTTCCATGCGCCTGCAGCTACGGCCTTGAGCGAGGTCGCGACGCGAACGATCAGATCGTCGCTCTCGCGTTTGCTCAAGGACGAAAGCCCTCGAAGACCATCTGGTCGGCGAACCTCGCCGCCCGCTGCCGTTCCTCCGGCGTGCGTACGGTCCAGCTCATCAGCGGCAGCCCGAGCACGTTGCGGCAGAGATAGGGCGCGGCGCTTTCGAGGTCTGTGACCTTCCAGGACAGGAAGTGTGGCCGGCTCTCGGTGAAATGCAGCAGATTCGCCAGCGCATGTTTCCGTTCCGCGGAGAGCTTGTCGTAGTCCCCGTAATCATAGGCGTTCATCGCCACGATGCCGCGCGGAATCTCCGGCGCAATCTCGCGCAGAGCGGTCACGATCGCGGGATCGAAGGACTTGATCACGATCGGATGATCCCGGTAGCCGGCGACGACCTCGACCGTCCGGCGCGTCAGCGCCAGATCGCCGTCGAAGCGGCTCTTGATCTCGATGACAACAGGCACCCGCCCGCCGATCAGGTCGAGGAAGGCCGACAAGGTCGGGATGCGGTCGCCGCTGCCCTTGAGCATGATGGCGGAGAGCGCCTCGGCCTTGCGTTCGACGACGGCACCGCTCTCACCCGTCAGCCGGTCGAGCACGAAATCGTGGAACACGACCGCCTCGCCATCGGCGGTGAGCTGGACGTCGCACTCGATGCCGAAGCCGCCGGCGATCGCAGCCTGCGCCGCCGAGGAGCTGTTCTCTATGACGCCAGCAGCGAGATCATGCAGGCCGCGATGCGCGATCGGCCGCGCGACCAGCCAGCCCAGGTCGGGCCGGCCGGCATTGTTGGAAGCCTGTGCCATCAGAGAATCTCGAACATCGCCTCGACCTCGACGGCGGCATCGGCCGGCAATTCGGCGACGCCCACGGTCGAGCGGGCATGGCGGCCGTTGTCGCCGAGCACTTCGACCATGAGATCGGAGGCGCCGTTCATAATCGCCGGCAGGGCCGCGAAATGCGGGGCGGCATTGATGAAGCCGCCGAGACGCACGCAGCGCACGATCCGGCCGAGATCGCCATCGAGCGCCGCCTTGGCCTGGGCCAGAACGTTGATCGCGCAGAGCCGCGCCGCTTCGAGGCCGGCCTCGTTGAAGATTTCAGCACCGAGCTTGCCCTTGTGCTTGTCGGAAAGCTTGCCGTCGAGGCCGAAGCAGATCTGCCCCGAGATGATCAGCAGGTTGCCGGTGATGACATAGGGGACGTAGTTGGCGACGGGAGCGGCCGGGCTCGGCAGGGTGATTCCGAGTTCGGCGAGGCGCGTTTCGACGACGTTCATGGGCATGGCTCCGCGAGCGAGGCAGGGTCTTTCAAGACTGGTCTTTCATGGCCGAAGCCCGGACGGCCCGCAAGCATTGCGGCATGCGACGCCAGCAGGGGTGATGCGGCGTCAGGAAGCGGGCTCATCGCCATGTTTGCGCCATTGCCGCAATGCACCTAGATTTCCATCGAGGATCGAACGGAAAGCGGCGCATGAACGACACAGGTTTGAGGCTCGCGGCCCATGCGAGACAGGTCGGTATCGCAGCCCTGATGCTGGCCGGCGGGCCGGCCTGGGCGCAGGCAAATGCGGCGCAACCCGCGCCGGACCGGGTGGTGCTCGCGCCGCATCGCGCGGTCTACGACCTCGTCCTCGACAACGCCAAGCCATCCGGCAACATCGAGACGGCCAAGGGCCGCATCGCCTTCGAGTTCACCGGCGACGCCTGTGAGGGCTACGCCCTGTCGTTCCGGCAGGTGACGCAGCTCGGCACTGAAGCGGGGCCGCGCGTCATCGATGCGCGCACGACCAGCTTCGAGGCAGGCGACGGCGCAAGCTATCGCTTCAAGACCGAAAGCTCCTCGGGCGGCGCCACACCAGAAACCGTCGACGGCACTGCCGAGAAGAACAGCGGCGGCTATGAGGTGAAGCTGCGCCAGCCCAAGGCCGAAATCCATCGCGACGGCGCCGATGCGCTGTTCCCGAATGCCCAGATGAAGGCTGTCATCCAGGCCGCGCGCACTGGCAAGCACACCCTCAACGTGCGGCTTTATGACGGCGCCAATTCGGGCAAGGAGGTCTACGACACGCTCTCGGTCATCGGGAAGCGCATCGAGAGCGAGCCTTCCGAAAAGCCGCTGCAGCGTCCTGAATTCGAGAAGATGGCGCGTTGGCCAGTGACGATCTCCTATTTCAAGGTCGACTCGGGTGAATCGACGCCGTCCTATTCGATATCGTTCGAGCTCTACGAAAACGGCGTCACCGGCGCGATCAAGCTCGACTATGGCAGCTTCGCACTACGCGGCACGCTCACGCGTCTGGATCTTCTTCCTCAGGAAGCTTGCGTGAAATAGCCAGATTGGACGATCGGCGCTCCGGCAGCCTGAGGCTCAGCCCCTTGCCGATCGCCTCGTCGCCGAAGCGGGCGCGCAGCTTGTCGAGCGCGCCTTCCATCGCCTTGAGGCGCGGCGTCGCGGTATCGGCGAGGTCACCATGGTCCGCCTCCGCAGGCGGACTGAAATCGCTGGTGCCGATGCCGATCAGCCGGTAGCGCGGGCCGTTGCATTCGCGCTTCAGCAGGTCGCGCCCGGCGGCAAAGAGCCGGGCGGCGAGCTGTGTCGGCTCTGGCAGCCGCGTGGCGCGGGTGATGCTGTGGAAGTCGGCGGTCTTCAGCTTCAGCGTGATGGTCCGGCCGGCGAGTTCCTGCGCCTTCAGTCGCTTCGACGTCTTCTCGCAGAGCCGCCACAGGATCGGCTCCAGCTCGTCGAAGGCGGAGAGATCGACGTCGAGCGTGGTTTCGCTCGAGACGCTCTTGGTCTCGCGCTCGAGCGTGACCTCGCGCGGATCGATGCCGTTGGCGAGGTTCTTGAGCCGCGGGCCGTCCTTGCCGGCGATGCGGAAGAGCTTTTCGACCGGCGCCTCGCGGAGGTCTCCGATCAACTTGAACCCGCCTTCCGCCAGCTTCGCCACGCTCGCCGGCCCCATGCCGGGGATCAGGCTGACCGGCTTGTCGGCCAGAAATGGGACCGCGTCGCCTCGGCCGATGATCGAGAAGCCCCGTGGCTTGTCGAGGTCGGACGCGACCTTGGCCAGGAACTTTGCATAGGACAGGCCGACCGAGATGGTGATGCCGAGTTCTGCCTCGATGCGTTTGGCGAAGCGCGCCAGAGTCGCGGCCGGGCTGGCGTGGTGGAGACGCTCTGTGCCGCCGAGGTCGAGGAAGGCCTCGTCGATCGAGAGCGGTTCGACCAGCGGTGTCAACTCGCGCATCATCTGCCGGACCTCGCGGCCGACGGTGACGTATTTCGCCATGTTCGGCTTGACCACCACCGCCTCGGGACAGGCCTTCAGCGCCTTGAACATCGGCATCGCCGAGCGCACCCCAAAGGTGCGGGCGATGTAGCAGCAGGTCGAGACCACGCCGCGTTTGCCGCCACCGACGATCACCGGCTTGTCCTGCAGGCTCGGATCGTCACGCTTCTCGATCGTCGCGTAGAAGGCGTCGCAGTCGATATGGGCGAGGCTGAGCGTGTCGCGCTCGGCGTGGCGGATCAGGCGCGGCGAGCCGCAGGCCGGGCAGCGCCGGAGCGGCCCTGCCGCCTCGTGATCCGCCAGGCAGTCGCGGCACAGGCTGCGCAGCGAAAGGGGATTCGCGGTCAAGAGAAGTCGTCCGGCTCCGGCCCGGCCATCAGGCGGCGCGCCTCGCCGATGATTTCCGGATTCAGCCTTAAATTTTCGGCAAATTCGAGCAGGAGAGAATCGCTTCCTGCGATATGGTCGAGCACGGCTGCGAGGAAGCTGGGTTCGCTCGCGGCGGAGCGCAGATTGGCCGGATTGAGGCCGGTCGCGCTCAGGAACGGCTCGATCCGTTCCGGTTCGGCGGCCAGGAAGCCGAGGGCGCGTAGCGCCAGTGTCTCTGCGTCCTCGGTGGTCAGTCGTGGTGCCATGGCCTGGGAGTCGCGTATCCGGTTTGCGTTTCGTCAACTGCTCGCGTGATAGCAATCATCGAACGACGCCGCCATTTTGGGAAGACCGCTGCCTGGCGGCGGACATCCCTGGCGCAAATGAAGGGCGGCCTGATGAAGACGGTTCTGATCGTCGAAGACAACGAACTCAACATGAAGCTCTTCAACGATCTTCTCGAGGCGCATGGCTATGCGACCTTGAAGACGTCGGATGGCATCGAAGCCATCGAGCTGGCGCGGACGCACCATCCGGCGCTGATCCTGATGGATATCCAGCTTCCGGAGGTTTCCGGGCTCGAAGTCACCAAATGGATCAAGGAGGACGACGACCTCAAGTCGATCCCCGTGGTGGCCGTCACGGCCTTTGCCATGAAGGGCGACGAGGAGCGGATTCGGGAGGGCGGCTGCGAGGCCTATCTCTCCAAGCCCATTTCGGTTGCAAAGTTCCTGGAGACCGTCCGCGCCTATGCCGGCGCTGCCTGAGCCGCGCAAGAGCGTTCCATGACTGCCCGCGTCCTCGTCGTCGATGACATCGTCGCCAATGTGAAGCTGCTCGAGGCCAAGCTCTCGGCAGAGTACTTCGGCGTGGTGACGGCGTTGAACGGCGCGGACGCGATTGCGATCTGTGAGCGCGGCGAGGCAGACATCGTCCTGCTCGACGTTATGATGCCCGGCATGAACGGTTTCGAGGTCTGCCGCTATCTGAAGGGCACGCCGGCGACCGCGCATATTCCGATCGTCATGGTCACCGCGCTGGATCAGCCGCGAGACCGCCTGCAGGGGCTCGATGCCGGCGCCGACGACTTCCTGACCAAGCCGCTCGACGATGCCGCGCTCTTCGCCCGGGTGCGGAGCCTGGCGCGGCTGAAGGAGATGACTGACGAGCTGCGCGGCCGTGCCGTCGCTTCGGTCCGGCTTGGCATGGCCGATCCGCTGGCCGCCGCCGCCGCCGAAACCGGGCTCAATGGCCGCATCCTGCTGGTCGAGGACCGGCTCAGCGTGGTCGAGCGGCTTCAGAGCGCGCTCTCGGCCTTCCATGCCGTCGAGGTCGAGAAAGATGCCCAGCAGGCTGCGCAGCGGGCTGCCGAGGGCGGCTTCGACAGCGTCATCATCAGCCTCGACCTGCAGGACCAGGACGGCTTGCGCCTGTGCAGCCAGCTTCGCTCGCTGGAGCGCACGCGCAACATCTCCGTGCTGTTGATGGGGGAGGCCGAGGATCGCGCCCGCATCCTGCGCGGTCTCGATATCGGCGCGCATGACTTCCTGCTCCGCCCGATCGACCGCAACGAATTGCTCGCCCGGGTTCGTACCCAGGTGCGCCGGAAGCGCTTCACCGAGCGGCTGCGCGACAGTGTGCAGTCCTCGATGGAGATGGCCGTGATGGATCAGCTCACGGGGCTGCACAATCGTCGCTTCATGACCAGCCGGCTCGCCATGATGTTCGACGAGTCGGCGCTGCGTGCCCGCTCGCTCTCGATCCTTCTGCTCGATGTCGATCACTTCAAGGCTGTCAACGACAGCTGGGGGCATGACGCCGGCGACGAGGTGCTGCGCGAGTTCGCCAACCGCGTCCGCGCCTGCACCCGCGGTATCGATCTCGTTGCTCGGATGGGCGGCGAAGAGGTTGTCGTCGTCCTGCCCGATACAGGGCGCGATGCCGCCTGCCAGGTCGCGGAACGCATTCGCGAGCGGGTCGAAAGCGAGCCCTTCGCGATCCAGAGCGATACGCACGATATCAGGGTCACGGTTTCGGTGGGCGTCGCGAACCGCCGAGCCGGGGACGCCTCCTCGGCCGATATCATGAAGCGCGCCGATGACGCCCTCTATCGGGCCAAGGCTGGCGGCCGCAACCGCGTCGTCGCGGCAAGCGCGGCGTAGGCGACCAAGCTTCGCTCAAGCCAGATCGATGGGCGTGGGGGCTCGCCTGGCGGGCCTTGTCTGGCTGCCCTCCACGGCGGTGATCTGCGACATGAGGGCACTTCCGGCAAAATGCTAAGGCGGTGCGTGAACAACAATCGGCAACGATCTGAAGTTGTTTCTGGAATTGCCGTAGAGTCAGCTGCGTCGCGCGGAAATTTAAGATTAGCCGGTAGGGTTAACGATCGATGAACGCAGGGGAATCGGTTGGATTTGATTGATTCGGATACGTTGCATTGTAAGGGTCGTTGCAACGCAGCGGTCCCGGTGACCGCTCCGGAACGCCCCTCGGGAGCTCAGGTCCGCCGCATCTCCTGGGTAACCGAAGGGCTCGGCCGGTCGGTGACGGAATTCTGGCCTCCTCAGAACCGCCGCCGGCCGGCCACCTTGTTTCTGGAGCTGCCGCTTCAGCGGTAGAGATAGCCCGAGATCGCCGCCGGCAACCAGTACCCTGCAGCGCCGAAGGCCGCGAGCAAAGCCAGCACGCCGATCGCGGCGCCGATGCGTGTGGTCAGGAAGCGCGAGGAATCAATCTCTACCAGCAGCTTCAGCAACTGTCGCACCATGCCGTTCGGGCCTCGCTATTCTGCTATCCCGGCTCGACATCCGGGCGACGGCGCAAAGCGCAACAGGTGGGGGCTTTCCTGGAAGAGTCAATGACCCCGCTGCGAAGCGGGGTGAGCGCGACTGAACGCACTGAGGTGCGCGCAGAGCGGTTGCACGGCGAGCCGCTTCGTTCAGCGGGGCTCGGGCGGCGCGTCTTGCTTGGTCGGTTCGGCCAGGCCGTGCCGGAGAGCGAGGGCCATGATTTCCTTGGCTGCGGCTTCCGGCATGACTGCATCCAGGACGATGTGGACCGTGTCCGGCGAATACCGCTTCGCCGAAAACTCGAAGCTCGAACGCGGGCTCCGCTGTGCTCGGGGATTCCATCCGCGGGAGATCAGTAGCGAATCCAATCGCTTGCCGAATTCGCGGAGCTCGAGATCCAGCCCGGCTTCAGAGAGTTCATCCATGTCGGGCTGCCTCCACTGGCGTCATGCAGCCTTCATGAGCGTGATTCTGCCGAATAAATTCATTTACAAATCGTTAAAACTCTAGCTATTGCCGCGCGGGAAACGGGGGCGGTGTAGCGTTATGGTCCAGGCCGTGTTGGTGGCCGTGCTGATGATCGGCACGGGCTTGTTGTCGTGGCTGATCGCCGATCTCACGCATCTTCCGCTTGAAATGTGACCCGCGGGGCTTCTCCGGCCGAGCCGGCGGGATGATAGCTGAGCCGCTCAGCCGACAGAAATGCAGCCTGACGTGCAGGCAACAAAAAACCGCCCGAAAGGGCGGTTCTTTGTCGACCGGATCGGTAAGGCTGTGCCTTACTTGATCTTGGTCTCCTTGAACTCGACGTGCTTGCGCGCGACCGGGTCGTACTTCTTCTTCGACATCTTCTCAGTCATCGTGCGCGAGTTCTTCTTCGTCACGTAGAAGAAACCGGTGTCTGCGGTCGAAAGCAGCTTGATCTTGATCGTCACGGCCTTGGCCATGGGTCTATCCTCGAACCATGCGGGCCGCAGGGCCCTCGGAAAAGAAAATGGCCGGGCGAACCCGGCAAACCGTCGGCGTGGGAGATGCCGCAAAGGGCCGGCGAAGTCAAGAAAGAAAGACGATCTGATGACGCAGCCGGCGCCCGGGGCGGAAAACCGGGGCTTTCAGAGTTCCTCACGGACAAAGCTGCCACGCTTCTCCCAATAGAATGGCACCGGCAGATAGGGCGCGAAGCCGCCGGCTATGCGCGATTCGACCTCCTGCAGGATGACCGTGGTGATCGTCGGCAGGTCGAGCGCCTTGGCCTCGTCGAAGTCGACCCAGACGAGATCGACGAGTTCCGAATCGGGTCCGATCACGCCGTCGATCTTCTTGGCGACGGCGGAGGCATCGATCGTGAAGAAGCGCGTGTCGAAGCGCTTCGGCCGGCGCGGCGGCGTGATCGCGCGGGCGACGAAGGTGACGGCAGAGAGATCGGGAAAGATGCCCTGGGCCGCGAAGTCGCTCCAGCTGCCGGCCGGCGGGTTCTCGGGCGTGCCGAATTCGTCGGAGCCGAAGAGCAGCCCGGTCTCCTCGAAGGTCTCCCGGATCGCGGCGAGCGCCAGCGCGCGCGCCTTGCCGGCGCTGGGGCGCAGGCAGCGCTTGCCGAGACGGTCTTCGCAGATCTGCGGCACTGCCCCGGTGGCGACCATGCGTCGATCGCCCTCGTCGATCCGCCCGCCGGGGAAGACGTATTTGCCCGGCATGAACTTGTGGCCCGGATGGCGCTTGCCCATCAGAACCTTCGGGCGCGCGCCGCTCCTGTCGAGGATCAGCATGGTGGCGGCGTCCTTCGGACGCAGGTTGACCGTGGTGCGGACCCGCTCGGCCTGGGTCAGGGTGACGGTATGATCGGTCATGCGCGCGGTCCAGGTGAGGGCAGGGGCTGGCGTTCGGGCCGGTCGGGCTCGCCGCCGAAGCCGTGCATGCGCACGGCCCATTGCAGGCCGACGACGCCGCCCTTCACGGGCTGCATCAGGGCGATGGACAGGATCAGCGTCAACGCCGGCCAGAGCGCCATGTGCCACCACATCGGCCAGTCGCCGTACTTCTCAGCGAGCAGGATGCCGCCGACCACGATATGGCCGACGATGGTGATGACGATATAGGGCGGCAGGTCGTCGGCGCGCTGATGATGCAACTCCTCGCCGCAGGCTTCGCAGGCATCGACCGGCTTCAGGAAGGCGCGGAACAGCCGGCCCTGCCCGCAATGCGGGCAGCGGCCTTTCAGCCCGCGCGCCACGGCTTCGCGCCAGTCGCGCGCCTCGACATGCGTTTCCGCGCTGTGGATCTGGACGCTCATCACCGCCTCTTGCCGGGCTTGGCCCGGCCCGGCTTGGCCCTTTTGCCAAAGGTCGCCGGCCGGCTTTCCCCATATGGCGCGCCGCCGCGGCGCTTGCCAGCGCGGCCAGTCGCCACAGTTCTGCCGGCAGAGAGCAACTCGAAGCGCAGCGCACCTGCGACGGGGGCGGCCTCGACCAGCTTGACGTGCACCTTATCGCCGAGGCGCCAGCTTTCGCCGGTGCGCTCGCCGATCAGGGCATGGGCAGCCTCGTCATAGCGGTAATAGTCGCCACCGAGCGTGGAGGCGGGGATGAAACCGTCGGCGCCGGTGTCGTTGAGCTTCACGAAAAGCCCGGCGCGGTTCACCCCGCCGACGCGTCCGTCGAAGCTCGCGCCGATTTGATCGGCGAGGAAGTGCGCGATCAGCCTGTCGGTGGTCTCGCGCTCCGCCGCCATGGCGCGGCGCTCGGCGGCGGAGATGCGGGTCGCCACCTCGCGCAGTTCGGCGAGCGTCGTGTTCTTCGGCAGGCCATCATCGCCGAGCTTGAGCGCGGTGACGAGCGCGCGGTGGACGATCAGATCGGCATAGCGGCGGATCGGCGAGGTGAAATGCGCATAGCGGTGCAGATTGAGCCCGAAGTGCCCGTAATTCTCGGCCACATATTCGGCCTGCGCCTGCGTGCGCAGTACCACCTCGTTGATCAGCGTCTCGTTCTCCGAACCCTTGATCATCGCCAGGATGCGGTTGAACAGCACGGGCCTGAGCGCCCCGTCCTTCGGCAGCTTGATGCCGATCGAGGCCAGGACCTCGCCGAGCGCGCGCATCTTCTCGAGCGAAGGCTCGTCATGGCAGCGATAGACCAGCAGGCTCCCGGCCTTCTCCAGCGTCTCGGCCGCCGCGACATTGGCGAGGATCATGAACTCCTCGATCAGCCGATGCGCCGCCAATCGCTCCGGCACGATCACGCGCTCGACCGCGCCGTCGGGCTTCAGGATCAACTTGCGCTCGGGCAGGTCGAGATCGAGCGGCTGGCGCTGGTCGCGGGCGCGGGCCGCCACGCCATAGGCCGCCCAGAGCGGCATCAGCACGCTCTCGCGGATCGGTCCGGTCTTCCCGTCCGGCTTGCCGTCGATGGCGGCCTGCGCCTGCTGGTAGGAGAGCTTGGCGGCCGAGCGCATCAGCACGCGATGGAAGGAGTGGCTCTTCTTCGATCCGTCGGATTTGAGTACGAGCCGCACCGCCATAGCCGGGCGGTCTTCATTCTCGCGAAGAGAACACAGGTCGTTCGAGATCCGTTCCGGCAGCATCGGCACGACGCGATCGGGGAAATAAACCGAATTGCCGCGCTGCAGCGCCTCGCGATCGAGCGCCGAGCCCGGCCGGACATAGGCCGCGACATCGGCGATGGCGACGGTGACGACGAAGCCGCCTGGATTGGACGGATCCTCATCGGGCGCCGCATGGACCGCGTCGTCATGGTCCTTGGCGTCCGCCGGGTCGATGGTGACGAGCGGCAGCTCGCGCCAGTCCTCGCGCCCCTTCAGCGTCGCGGTCGGTGCGTCCGCCGCTTCCTGAAGGGCTGCCGGCGGGAATTCATGCGGGATGCCGTGGGCGTGGATCGCGATCAGGCTGACGGCGCGTTCGGACTTGATCGACCCCAGCCGTTCGCGCACATGCGCCTCTGGCGGGCCGAAGCGGCTCTCGCGGCGCAGCGAAACCGAGACGAGGTCGCCATCCTCGGCCTCGCCGGTGCGGCCCTTGGGGATGATCGCCTCGCGCCCCTGCGCCTTCTTGTCGATCGGCACCAGCCGGCCCGACCCGTCGGGCAGGGCCCGGAAGATGCCGAGCACGGCGGCCCTGGCCTTGCCCATGATCTTGAGCACGCGGCCGGAATAGGCGAAGCCCTCGACGCCCCTCAGCCGGGTCAGCTTCAGGATGACCTGATCGCCGACGCCGGGTGCCGGGGCCGCTGCGTTCGGTTTCCGTCGTCCGTCGCGGACGCGCTCGACCAGGATGTGCGGGGGTGCACCGCTTTCCGCCTCGTCCCATTCGAGAGGCTGGGCGACGAGGTCGCCCTCGCGGTCGCGGCGCTTGATCTCGGACAGCAGCACGGGAGGCAGCGCGCCGCGCGGATGCACCGGGCGATCCTTGCCGTCGCCGCCGATCTCGCCTTCCTCGGCAAGTTCCTTCAGCAGCCGCTTCAGCCAGATCTTGCCGCCCTGGTCCAGCCCGAAGGCCTTGGCGATCTCGCGGCGGCCGACCTCGCGGCCGGCGGCGCGCTCCTCCTCGATGAAGTCGAGGATTGCCACGCGGCTCGGTTCAGGAACGGACAATGCTGGTACTCGACGGGTAAAGGCTGGGAAAGGAGGTCACCCCGCCTGTCTGCCACGCCTTTTGGGCTCGCGCCAGCATTCGCGAGATCAAAAGAAGAAGGGCCGTCCTTTCGGACAGCCCTTCCATTGTCGAACCGCGATCCAGCGAGCCGGATCAAAGGTGCGAAAACTCACGCGGAACAAGTACCCCAGCAAGAAGAGGTCCAGCTCCAGCCGCCCTGCACCAGCGGTTGATGACAATGAGACACTGGATCACCTCCTTTCAGTTGTTACCGACGAAGACGAGGCTAAGGCGATTCTCTGCGACTCGTAAATGCCAAAAAAAAAGCTGTGCCCGTCAAAGGAAAGCCCGTGTCCGTCGATGAAATTGCGGGCATATGGTGCGGTGCACAAACATGCGGCAGGGGATTTGACCAAGAAATAGCCAAAATTACCGCCTGAAGCCCGATGATTGCGCGGCGTTGGCTTATGATCGCAGGAAATTCCTCAAGGGCGCGTCTCGCGGCAGAGATTTGCGTCAGGTGGCGGACGTTGCGTGCCCTTGGCACGGCCCTTGCGAACGTCGCTTCCGGGCCAGGGAGGCCTGCCGGCGTCGAGGGGCGCCGCCAACAAACATCCTTCGGAGATGTCCGTGAACAGCAATCGTCGCGAATTCCTCGGCACGGCTCTGGCCGGCGCCGCTTTCCTCGGATCCTCCCATCTGCCGGCGGCGGCGCAGCAGGAGACCATCAAGGTCGGCATCCTTCATTCGCTCTCGGGCACGATGGCCATCTCCGAGACGACGCTGAAAGACGTCATGCTGATGCTCATCGAGGAGCAGAACAAGAAGGGCGGCCTGCTCGGCAAGAAGCTCGAGGCCGTCGTCGTCGATCCCGCCTCGAACTGGCCGCTCTTCGCCGAGAAGGCACGCGAACTGATCACCAAAGACAAGGTTGCGGCCACTTTCGGCTGCTGGACCTCCGTGTCGCGCAAATCGGTGCTGCCGGTCTTCAAGGAGCTCAACAACATCCTGTTCTACCCCGTCCAGTACGAGGGCGAGGAGAGCGAGCGCAACGTCTTCTATACCGGCGCCGCGCCGAACCAGCAGGCGATCCCCGCCGTCGACTATCTCGCCAAGGAGGAGAAGGTCGAGCGCTGGGTGCTCGCCGGCACCGACTACGTCTACCCGCGCACGACCAACAAGATCCTCGAGGCCTATCTCAAGTCCAAGGGCGTGAAGCCCGAGGACATCCTGATCAACTACACGCCCTTCGGCCATTCCGACTGGCAGACCATCGTCTCCGACATCAAGAAGTTCGGCTCGGCCGGCAAGAAGACCGCCGTGGTCTCGACCATCAACGGCGACGCGAACGTGCCGTTCTACAAGGAGCTGGGCAACCAGGGCATCAAGGCGACCGACATTCCCGTGGTCGCGTTCTCGGTCGGCGAGGAGGAGCTTGCCGGCATCGACACGAAGCCGCTCGTCGGCCATCTCGCCGCCTGGAACTACTTCCAGTCGATCAAGACGCCGGAGAACGAGGCCTTCATCAAGCAGTGGCAGGCCTTCACCAAGAACCCGAAGCGCGTCACCAACGACCCGATGGAAGCCCATGTCGTCGGCTTCGCCATGTGGGTGAAGGCGGTCGAGAAGGTGAAGAGCACCGACGCGGACAAGGTCATCGACGCGCTGCCGGGCATCGAGGCGCCGAACCTGACCGGCGGCATCTCGAAGATGCTCCCGAACCACCACATCACCAAGCCGGTCTTCATTGGCGAGATCAAGGAAGACGGCCAGTTCGACGTCGTCTGGAAGACCAGCGGCCTTGTCCCCGGCGATGCCTGGTCGAAGGAACTCGACGGCTCCAAGGACCTGATCGGCGACTGGGTTGAGAAGAAGTGCGGCAACTTCAACGTTAAGACCGGCAAGTGCGGCGCCGTCTGAGATCATGAGGGGGAAGGGCGGCACGGGAAAAATCCCGGCCGCCCTTCATTCGCCGCCCATGCCGGGTGTGCCGACCGAGAGCGAGAAGGCGCGGGGAACCCCTCTCCCGGATGGGAGAGGGGCAGGGGTGAGGGAAGGCCGGTGCCGAACAAGGCGAGCGACTTCCGCTTCGGCGGTTTGGCAAGAGGCGAGCCTCGGCGTTTTCGGGCGGGCCCTCACCCCTACCCCTCTCCCATCCGGGAGAGGGGTTCCCCACGCTTCCTTTTCTCACGCCGTGCTTCACGATGAAAAGCGAACCGATGTCCCTGTTCCACCGCCTGAAGCATGCTCTTGTCATCCTCGTCGCGCTGGTCGCGGCCTCGGTCGCATCCTTCGCGCAGACCGCCGACGAAGCCTTCACGCGGCTCGCCGCCGACAGCTATTCCGATACCTCCCGCGCGATCGAAATCCTCGTCTCGACCGCCCATCCGAATGCGGCGCTGATCGTCGAAGCTCTCAATGATGGACGCTTGCAGGCGGGGCCGGGCGGTGTGGCGGTGAAGACGGCCGCCGGAGGCTTCGTCGATGCCCGTACAGGGCAGGCTTTGGCCGCCGCTCCCGCCGGTGTGAAGCCCGTCCGCCTGAACAACGCCGTACGTCGCGCCGTACAGGCCGCGCTCGGCGGTCTTGGCTTGCTCAATCCCGATCCGGCGAGGCGCGCCGCTGCGGCCGAGGCCGTGTTCAAGTCGCGCGATGCTGGCCTGCTGCCGATCGTCGAGGCCGCGATCGGCAAGGAGACCGATCCGCGCGCGCTCGCCGCCTTGCGCCAGGCCCAGGCCGCGATCCTGATCGCCAAGCCCGATGCCCAGCCGCTCGACCGGGTCGCGGCCGTCGAGGTGCTGCGCGAGCGCGGCGATCAGGATGCGCTGGCGGCGCTGCGCAGCCTCTCCGGAGAGATCACGCCGACGCTCCGCGATGCGCAGAGCAGAGCGGTCGCTGCCATAGAGGGCAGGCTGAAGCTCTGGGCCGTCGTCCAGAACCTCTGGTACGGCCTTTCGCTCGGCTCGGTGCTGCTGCTCGCCGCCATCGGTCTCGCCATCACCTTCGGCGTGATGGGCGTCATCAACATGGCCCATGGCGAGATGGTGATGCTCGGCGCCTACACGACCTTCGTGGTGCAGGAGCTGATCCGCACCAATGCGCCCTGGCTGTTCGACTGGTCGCTGGCGATTGCGCTCCCGGCGGCCTTCATCGTCGCCGGTGCGGTCGGCATCGCCATCGAGCGCGGCGTCATCCGCTTCCTCTATGGCCGCCCGCTGGAGACGCTACTCGCGACCTGGGGCATCAGCCTGATCCTGCAGCAGGCGGTGCGCACCGCCTTCGGCCCGACCAACCGCGAGGTCGGCGCGCCCGCCTTCATGTCGGGCGCATTCGAACTCGGTGGATTAGCAATCACCTATAACCGACTCTGGATCATCGTCTTCGCGGCGCTGGTCTTCGCCGCGCTGCTCGCCATCCTCAAGCTGACGCCGATGGGCCTGCAGATGCGCGCCGTCACCCAGAACCGGCGCATGGCCTCGGCCATGGGCATCCGCACCGGCCGCATCGACGCGCTCACCTTCGGGCTCGGCTCGGGCGTCGCGGGGCTTGCGGGTGTTGCGCTCTCGCAGATCGACAATGTCAGTCCGAATCTCGGCCAGAGCTACATCATCGACTCGTTCATGGTGGTGGTCTTCGGCGGCGTCGGCAATCTCTGGGGCACGCTGGTCGGCGCCATGACGCTCGGCGTCGCCAACAAGTTGCTCGAACCCTATGCCGGGGCCGTGCTCGGCAAGATCGCGCTGCTGGTCTGCATCATCCTCTTCATCCAGAAGCGACCGCGCGGACTGTTCGCGCTCAAGGGCAGGGCGGTGGAAGCATGATCACCCGCTTCCTCCTCCAGAACATGGACAAGCGCGGCGGGGTCTTCCTCGCCATCCTGATCGGCCTCGCGGTGCTGGTGCCGCTGGCGAACCTGCTGCTGCCGGCAAGCTCGCCCTTCCATGTCCCGACCTCGACCATGTCGCTCTGGGGCAAGTATCTCTGCTACGCGCTGCTGGCGGTCTCGCTCGATCTCGTCTGGGGCTATTGCGGCATATTGAGCCTCGGTCACGGCGCCTTCTTCGCTCTCGGCGGCTACGCCATGGGCATGTATCTGATGCGCCAGATCGGCACCCGCGGCGTCTACGGCAACCCGATCCTGCCCGACTTCATGGTCTTCCTGAACTGGCAGGAACTGCCCTGGTACTGGTGGGGCTTTTCCTCCTTTCCCTTCGCCATGTTGATGGTGCTGCTGGTGCCCGGGCTGCTCGCCTTCGTCTTCGGCTGGTTCGCCTTCCGCTCGCGCGTCACCGGCGTCTATCTCTCGATCATCACCCAGGCGCTGACCTATGCGCTGCTGCTCGCCTTCTTCCGCAACGACATGGGCTTTGGCGGCAACAACGGCCTGACCGACTTCAAGGATCTCCTCGGTTTCAACGTCCAGGCGCAAGGGACTCGCGCCGCTCTGTTTTCGATGACCTGCGTGATGCTGGCCGCCGGCTTTCTCATCGCGCGGGGCATCGTGGTCTCGAAGCTCGGCAAGGTCGTCATCGCGATCCGCGATGCGGAGTCACGTACCCGCTTCCTCGGTTACCGGGTCGACCGCTTCAAGCTCTTCGTCTTCACCGTCTCGGCCTGCATGGCCGGCGTCGCGGGAGCGCTCTACGTGCCGCAGGTCGGCATCATCAACCCCAGCGAGTTCGCCCCGGCCAACTCGATCGAGACCGTGATCTGGGTCGCGGTCGGCGGGCGCGGCACACTGGTCGGCGCAGCACTCGGCGCGGGCGTGGTGAACTGGGCCAAAACGGTGTTCACCTCGGGCTTCATGGCGCCTTACTGGCTCTTCGCGCTGGGCGGTCTCTTCGTCGTCGTCACGCTCTTCCTGCCCAAGGGAATCCTTGGCACCGCCGAGGCGCTCTGGGCGTGCCGCCGCAAACCCGACGCGACACCGGCCGCCGAGCCGGCCCCGGCGGAGTGAATGCGATGAACGCTCCCGTGCCCGGCGCATTGACCTCTTCGCTGCTCTATCTCGACGGCGTCAGCGTCTCCTTCGACGGCTTCAAGGCGATCCGCGGCCTGTCGCTCACCATCGCGCCCGGCGAGATGCGTGCGATCATCGGCCCCAACGGCGCCGGCAAGACCACGATGATGGACATCATCACCGGCAAGACGAAGCCCGATGTCGGCACCGTCATGTTCGGCGGCACCGTCGATCTCACCAAGCTCGACGAAGCCGCGATCGCCAATCTCGGCATCGGCCGTAAATTCCAGAAGCCGACGGTCTTCGACTTCCACACCATCGAGGACAACATCCTGCTGGCGCTGAAATCGAAGCGCACGGTCGGCAAAACGCTGTTCTGGAAAACCGAGCCGCCGCAGCAGAAGCGCATCGACGACATCCTTGGCATCGTGAAATTGGCCGACAAACGCGACCGGCTCGCGGGCTCGCTCTCGCACGGCCAGAAGCAGTGGCTCGAGATCGGCATGCTGCTCGCGCAGGACCCCAGGCTCCTGCTCGTCGACGAGCCCGCTGCCGGCATGACCGACGGCGAGACGGCGCAGACCGCTGTGCTGCTCAAGGAGATCGCGCGGGATCATTCGGTCATCGTCGTCGAGCACGACATGGGCTTCATCCGCGAACTCGGCGTGAAGGTCACGGTGCTGCACGAAGGCTCGGTGTTGGCTGAGGGGCCGCTCGACCAGGTCAGCGCCAATGAGCGCGTCGTCGAAGTCTATCTGGGGCGGTGAGGGATGATCGCGACACACGCCTCGGTTCTCCTCTGCCGTCATCCCGGACAAGCGGCGCAGCCGCGCCGATCCGGAATCCTTGCCGGAGCGCCTCCGACAGAGGTTCAGGCATGGATCCCGGGTCTGCGCTGCGCTCTGCCCGGGATGACCCGCGCTTTCTCCTGCACGATCGCAGTGGAGGCGAAGGCATGCTGACCGTCGACGCCATCAACCTGCACTACGGCGCCGCCCAGGCCCTGCGCCACGTCTCCATCACGGCCGAACCCGGCAAGGTCACCTGCGTGATGGGCCGCAACGGCGTCGGCAAGACCTCGCTGATGCGCGCCATCGTCGGCCATCAGGCGATCTCGGCGGGGCATATCCGTTTCGACGGAGAGGAGATTTCCGGCCTGCGCAGCGAGGAGCGCGCGCGCGCCGGCATTGCCTATGTGCCGCAGGGGCGGGAGATCTTCCCGTTGCTGACGGTGAAGGAGAATCTGGAGACGGGCTTTGCGCCGCTGAAGCGCAAGGAGCGCTACGTCCCGGATGAACTCTTCGACCTGTTCCCCGTGCTGAAGTCGATGCTCGGCCGGCGCGGCGGAGACCTCTCGGGTGGCCAGCAGCAGCAGCTCGCAATCGCGCGGGCGCTGGTCACCCGACCCAGGCTGCTGGTGCTGGACGAGCCGACCGAGGGCATCCAGCCCTCGATCATCAAGGACATCGGTCGCGCCATCGACTATCTCCGCCAGAAGGGCGGCATGGCGATCGTGCTCGTCGAGCAG
This sequence comes from Allobosea sp. 05L423, assembly GCF_056397745.1. NCBI lineage: Bacteria > Pseudomonadati > Pseudomonadota > Alphaproteobacteria > Hyphomicrobiales > Alloboseaceae > Allobosea > Allobosea sp. 05L423. The sequence goes on from NZ_JBFTOA010000024.1 coordinate 43,320, forward strand.
TATTTCGACTTCGCCCGCGATCTCGCCGATACGATGTTCGTGATGGATCGCGGCGAGGTCGTGCTCTCCGGCCCGATGGACACGCTCGACGGCAATCAGGTGCAGCGGCTCATTCAGGTGTGAGGGCAAGACACGCTGATTAAGAGTCAGCGGGTCGAGATGCGCCTCGCCTCAGGCCGCGAGATCGCGCGTCGCAAACACCTCCTTCGCCGCGAACAGCCCGTTGAGCGCTGCCGGGAAGCCGGCGTAGACCGCCATCTGTATCAGGATTTCGGTGATCTCCTGGCGCGACAATCCAACGTTCAAACCCGCCTCGATATGCACCTTGAGCTGCGGCTGGGCGTTACCCATCGCGGCCAGAGCCGCAATCGTCGCGATCTCGCGGGAGCGCAGGTCGAGCCCCGGCCGCGAGTAGATGTCTCCGAACGAAAATTCGAACACGTAGTCGGCGAAATCGGGTGCAATGTCGGCGAGCGCTGCAATCACCTTGTGGCCGGCTTCGCCGTCGATCTCAGCGAGGGCGCGCCTGCCGCGCTCCCGCCTGTTGGTTTCGGCGTTTGCGTTGATATGCGTCATGGTCTTCGATCCTCTTCTCGACGTCGGCATAGCCGGCGATCTTGGTGTCGAGGACGAGAAGGCAGGCTTGGAGTTCGGCAACGCGGGCGCGAACCTGCTCGCGGTGGCGTTCCAGCTGCGCGCGACGCTCGGATTCCGTGCTGGAACCCCGTTCCCGCAAGGCCGCGTAGCGCAGCATCTCGCGGATCGGCATGCCCGTGGTCTTCAGCCTGCCGAGGAACTCGATCCAGACGAGGATCGAAGCGTCGTAGTCACGCTGGCTCGACCGGTCCCTGTCGGCATAGGGCAGGAGCCCGATCCGCTCGTAGTAGCGGATCGTATGGGCCGATAGTCCTGAACGCCTGGCCAGTTCGCCGATCTTCATGAGCACACGCTTCTCATCACGACGCCCGGGAAGCTACGGGTTCGAGCGCACTCTAAGTCAAGCGCTCATTCCCGGAAAATCCGCCGGCTGAATCGAAATCTCACCCATGCAGCTTCAGCCCCTTGACGATCTTGTCGATTTCCTTGCGCTCGGCGTGGAGCCCGAGGCCGACAAGGTCGAGATCGTCGGTCGCGACGCCGGCCACCGCCGCGCGGTTATCGATGTCGTTGCCGGTTGCGAACAGCTCGTTGGTGTAGAGGTGAGCCCGCACGCCGCGCCCCTGGGCGCGTTGCAGCACTTGCTTCAGCTCCTCGCTCGTGGCGGCGAAGATCAGTACCGGCTGTCGGATCAGCGGGCCGTAGAACCGGCCTGATCCGTCGTGGTATGGGTCTCCGGAAATTTCCGGGGTTGCTCCGACGAGCCCGCCGGCCAGGAAGCTGGCGACGTTGAGTTTCTGCCAGGCTGCGAGATTTTCGCGAACCACGAGGGCGATCTTGGTATCGTAGCGCATGGGCTCATCGCTAACCGAGGCCGGGAAGGCCCGTCTTGAACGATCGTGCGGACCGGAGCGGCAGGATTGGATCCGCCTCGGCACCGGCGCGCCCGGGATCGAGCGGATCGAGGCCTTCTTCCGCGGCTACGCCTATGATCCACACCGCCACGACACCTATGCCTTCGGCCTCACGCTCTCGGGCGTGCAGTCCTTCGATTATCGCGGCACCCGGCGAGACAGCCTCAGCGGACACGCGATCGTCATCCACCCGGACGAGGTCCATAACGGGCGTTCCGGCATCGCCGAGGGTTTCCGCTACCGCATGCTCTATGTCGAGCCGCGGCTGATCCGCGATGCGATGGGCGAGCGCGGCCGGGCCTTGCCCTTCGTCTCGGCTGCGGTGTCGCAGGACGCGCGGCTGGCAGGCGCCATTGCTCGCGCGCTGCGCGACCTGGAGATGCCGCTCGATCCGATGGCCGTCGATGACATGCTCGAGCGGCTGGCCGGGGCCTTGCTCGCGCTCGATCCCTCGGCGGCTTGCTCCCGGGCGCAGCGCATCGACCCGGTCGCGCTGGAGCGGACGCGCGACTATCTCGATGCCCACGCGACGGAGGCCGTCGATTCGGCGCGGCTCGAAGCTGTTGCCGGGCTCGACCGCTTTGCGCTGGCGCGCCAGTTTCGCGCCGCCTTCGGCACGAGCCCCTACAATTATCTGGTGATGCGCCGGCTCGAGCGCGCTCGCCGCATGCTGGTGCGGGACGTCTCCCTCGCGGACGCCGCCTTCGCCTGTGGGTTCGCAGACCAGAGCCATCTGACCCGCCAGTTCCGCCGCGCTTATGGCGTTACGCCGGGGCGTTGGCGCGCCCTCCAGAAGCGCGTCGAAGGCTAGCGTCCGAACTGCGCCGGCTTGCCCCGCCCGCCGCCTCCATGCTTGAAGCAGCGATAAAAGCGGGCTTCGCGGAGTGTCGGATATGCAGCTTGGAGTGATCGGCCTCGGCCGCATGGGGGCCAACATCGTGCGCCGCCTGATGCGCGCCGGCCATGAATGCGTGGTCTATGACCGCGATCCGAAGCCCGGGCAGGCGCTCGCCGCCGACGGCGCGATCGTGGCGGCCGATCTCAAGGACATGGTCGCCAAGCTCAAGGCGCCGCGCGCGATCTGGGTGATGCTGCCGGCCGGCAAGATCACCGAGGCGACGCTCGCCGAGCTCGCCAGCCTTGCCGGTGCCGACGACATCCTCATCGATGGCGGCAACGCCTTCTGGAAGGACGATGTCCGCCGCGGCAAGGAACTCGCGGCCAAGGGTATCCACTACATGGACATCGGCACCTCCGGCGGCGTCCATGGGCTGGAGCGTGGCTACTGCCTGATGATCGGCGGCGACAAGGCGGCCTTCGACCGGCTGGAGCCGATCTTCAAGGCGCTGGCGCCTGGCAAGGGCGACATCGAACCGACCCGGCATCGCGAGGGCCGCAACCCGACGGCTGAGCAGGGCTATCTGCATTGTGGTCCCACCGGCGCCGGCCACTTCGTCAAGATGGTCCATAACGGCATCGAGTACGGCATGATGCAGGCTTTCGCCGAAGGCTTCGACCTGCTCCGCAATGCCTCCGCCAAGGAGGGCCTGCCGGCCGAATACGGCTTCGACTTCGACGTCACCGAGATCGCCGAGGTCTGGCGGCGCGGCTCGGTCGTCACCTCCTGGCTGCTCGACCTGACGGCGGAGGCGCTGGCGGCAGATGAGGAGCTGTCCTCCTACACCGGCAACGTCTCGGACTCGGGCGAGGGGCGCTGGACGGTCGATGCCGCCGTCGAGACGGCGACGCCGGCCGAAGTGCTGACCTCGGCGCTGTTCGCGCGCTTCCGCTCGCGGGTGGACCATACGTTCGGCGAGAAGATCCTCTCCGCCATGCGCGCCGGCTTCGGCGGCCATGTCGAGCCGAAGAAGCAGGGCTGATCAGCGTGAGTGCAGAGCATAAGGACGGCGATCCGGCCGTGATCGTCGTCATGGGCGTCGCCAGCTCCGGCAAGACCTCGCTGGGCGAGCGGCTGGCCGCGCGTCTCGGCTGGCCCTTCCGCGACGCCGATTCCTTCCACCCTCCCGAGAACGTCGCCAAGATGGCCGGCGGCACGCCGCTGACCGACGAGGATCGCAAGCCCTGGCTCGCTGCCATCGCCGCCTGGATCGACGATCTGAGGGGGAAGGACGAGCACGGCATTGTCACCTGCTCGGCGCTGAAGCGCGCCTATCGGCAGGTGATCGTCGGCGATCGGCCGGACGTGGCGCTGGTCTATCTCAAGGGCTCGCGCGAGCTGATCGGCCGGCGCATGGCCGCCCGCCAGCACCATTTCATGCCGCCGGCGCTGCTCGACAGCCAGTTCGCGGCGCTGGAGGAGCCCCGACCGGACGAGCGGCCGCTGGTCGTCTCGGTTGAGGACAGCAAGGACGCGATCGTGCAGGACGTGGTCGACCGGTTGGGCCTCTGACGGCCCGGCCTCACGTCACCTCGAACCAGGTCCAGACGCCGAGGTCGAAGCGTTCCAGCACGGTCGAGGAGATCAGCCAGCGGCCGGGATTGTCTGCGATGAAGGCGATGTGCAGCCTCTTTCGCTCCGGAATCTGCACCGTGTCGAGGAAGTAGTTCTCCCAGCCGTCGTCGAGCGGGTGCAGCAGCCGGAAGCTGTGGCCATGGACGTGCATCGGCTGGATGAAGGCGGTGCGGTTGTCGATGGCGATCACCATCGGCGTGCCGCGCTTCACGCTGAACAGGGGCTTGCTGTCGAGGCTGCCGACCCCGCCATTGATGAGCCAAGGCCTGGCGAGGTCGAGGCCCGAGAAATCGAGCTTCTGGTCGTCGGAGAGCTTCGCGCCGCCTTCGATCACGATTTCCGGGCGCGTGGCATCCTGCATGCGGACAGCTGCGGGCAGCGTCGGGTTGAGCTTGAGCTGGGGAATTGCGGCGGGCGGGACCCTCGGCTCTCCCGCGGTCACGATTCGCACCAGCGGCAGGCCCGGCCCGATCAGGGCGGTGACGTTGACCGAGGCACCGACTTCCACCGGCAGGTCGAGGATCACGTCGTAGCGCGTTCCCGGCGCGAAGGGCAGTTGCGAGCGGACCGGCTCGAAGCTCTCCGTCGGCTGGCTGTCGACCGCGATCACGGTCGGCTTGCCGCCGTCGAAGCGCAGCCGCATGATCCGGGCGTTGCAGGCATTGGCGAGGCGCAGTCGGATCCGCGCGCCCGGCCTTGCCGTCACCGGCAGGGGCGGCGAGCGGCCATTCACAGTGAGCCAGCTGCCGAGCCGTCCGGCGGAAGCGGCGGGGTTCCCTTGCAGAACGAAGGGCTGAAGCGACTGGTCGTCACCCAGGAGCCAGTCCGTCACCAGCACGGGCAGGTCGAGCTCGACCGCAGGCGGCTCCGGCTCCTCGACGATCAGCAGGCCACTCAGACCGCGGCCACAGGGCTCCGACGAGCCGCCGAGGACCAGTGGCCGGTAGAGCAGGGTGCCGCCGTCCGGCGGGGTCAGGCGGATCTCGCCGGTCTGGCCGGGAGGGATCGGCGGCTGGCTGAAGCCGCCGACGCCGTCGCGTGCTGCTTGGCCGCGCAGGCCGTAGCAATGCAGCCCGAGCGGAGCGGTGGTCCGGTTCTCCAGTTTCAGGCTCAGCGTTTCGCCCTGCTTGATTCGCAGCGTCGGGCCCGGTGTTGCGCCATCGAAGGCCCAGATCTCGGTGTCGACCGGTGGCGTCGGGCGCAGCCGCGCTTTGGCTGATGCGGCCGTGAGCGCGCGGGGCTGCGCGGCATCCGGCGCTTTCGGTGCGTCGGCCGGTGCCTGTGCGAAGCCCTTCGCTGCCGGGAAGAGCCCGGCGCCGCCAAGGCCGGCGAGCACGAGCCGACGGGACGGAAGCGGTGGTCGGGCAGGGCGCGATATCGTCATGGGATATCGCATAATCCGGGCAGGCCTCCGAAGCGAGAGGCGCGGCGGCGCCCGCGGCAAAAACCGCCGCCAAAGGCGTTCTTTGCAGAACCGTCATTTTTTTGCTGCATGGCGCGGCCGAAATGCGTATAGCGCTGCGGCTTGACGATGGCCGCGCTGCGTTTGCTCGCGCGCAGCGCTATCGGGCCGGCGGGCGTGGCGGAATTGGTAGACGCACTGGTTTTAGGTACCAGCGGCGAAAGTCGTGGGGGTTCGAGTCCCTCCGCCCGCACCATCGGCATGGTTTTTTCGCGAGCGCGGCGGCGGTCGGAACCGGCGTCGCGCTTTGGACATTGAGACGTAAACGAGCTGTTGGCGGTAAAAAAATGAACGTGACCGAAACCCTGTCCCAGGGCCTCAAGCGCGAATTCCAGGTGGTGCTGAACGCCGCCGACCTGAAGACCAGGCTCGACGACAGCCTGCAGGACCTTCAGGGCAAGGCCAAGATCAACGGCTTCCGTCCCGGCAAGGTGCCGGTCGCGCATCTGCGCCGCCTCTATGGCCGTTCGGTGATGTCGGACGTGCTGCAGAACGCCGTCAACGAAGCCAACCAGAAGATCGTCGCCGACAACAACCTGAAGCTCGCCTTCGAGCCGCAGATCCGCTTCCCCGAGAACAAGGAAGAGATCGAGGCCGCGATGGAGGCCAAGGGCGATCTCGCCTTCACCGTCGCGCTCGAGGTGCTGCCGAAGATCGAACTTGCGGACATCTCCGACGTTTCGCTGACGAAGCCCGTCGCCGAGGTTCCTGACGCCGATGTCGACGCCGCGCTGGAGCGCATGGCTGCCGGCAACCGCACCTATTCGCCGAAGGGCGAGAAGTCCAAGGCCGAGAGCGGCGACCGCCTGATCATCTCCTATGTCGGCACCATCGACGGCAAGGCCTTCGAGGGCGGCACCGGCGAGGGGATCCCGCTCGATCTCGGCGGCGGCCAGTTCATCCCTGGCTTCGAGGAGCAGCTCGAAGGCGCGAAGCAGGGCGAGACCCGCACGATCAAGGTCACCTTCCCGGAGAACTACGGGGCGGCCCACCTCGCCGGCCAGCCCGCCGAGTTCGAGGTCACCGTCACCGAGATCCAGAAGGCCGATGCGGCCAAGATCGACGACGAGCTCGCCAAGGCCTTCGGCATGGAGTCGCTCGACGCCCTGAAGACCGCCGTGCGCGAGCAGATCGGCCGCGACTTCCAGGCTCAGTCCCGTCGCAAGCTCAAGAAGGGCCTGCTCGACGCGCTCGACGGCAAGTACACCTTCGAGCTGCCGCCGACCCTGGTCGAGCAGGAGTTCAGCAGCGTCTGGAGCCAGGTCGAGGCCGACATGAAGGCCGCCAACAAGACCTTCGCCGACGAGGACACCACCGAGGACGCCGCCCGCGCGGATTACCGCAAGATCGCCGAGCGCCGCGTGCGCCTCGGCCTCGTGCTGGCCGAGATCGGCGAGCAGGCCAAGGTCCAGATCTCGGATGACGAGGTCACCCAGGCCCTGATCGAGCGCGCCCGCCAGTTCCCGGGCCAGGAGAAGGAGGTCTGGGAGTTCTACCGCAAGAACCCGCAGGCGCTCGCCGAGATCCGCGCCCCGATCTTCGAGGAGAAGGTCGTCGACCATCTGCTCGGCCAGGTGAAGGTCGCCGATCAGACGGTGTCACGCGAGGCGCTCTACGCCGACGACGAGGCTGAGGAGACCGCCGAGGCCAAGCCGAAGAAGGCTGCTGCCAAGAAGAGCAAGAAGGCCGAGGACAAGGCCGACGAAGCCTCCGCCTGAGGCTGCCGGCAACCTTAATTTCAGCATTCGCGCCGCCGGCCTTCGTGACCGGCGGCGCTTCCCTTTTCAGTCACGTTCGGCGTGCTTATGTGAATGTCTTCCGAGACAGCCGCTGATTCGACAAAACCGCCGCAATCCGGCGCACTCATCGAGGACAGATCAATGCTTCGCGATCCGATCGAGACCTACAACAATCTCGTCCCGATGGTGGTCGAGCAGTCGAGCCGGGGCGAGCGCGCCTTCGACATCTACTCGCGCCTGCTGCGGGAGCGCATCATCTTCCTGACCGGCCCGGTCGAGGACTTCTCCGCCTCGCTGGTCGTCGCCCAGCTGCTTTTCCTCGAGGCCGAGAACCCCAAGAAGGAGATCTCCTTCTACATCAACTCGCCCGGCGGCGTGGTCACCTCCGGCCTGTCGATCTACGACACGATGCAGTTCATCCGCTGCCCGGTGACGACGCTCTGCGTCGGCCAGGCCGCCTCGATGGGCTCGCTGCTGCTGACGGCCGGCGCCAAGGACATGCGCTTCGCGCTGCCGAACGCCCGCATCATGGTTCACCAGCCCTCCGGCGGCTATCAGGGCCAGGTCACCGACATCCTGATCCATGCCAAGGAAGTCGAGAGCCTGAAGAAGCGGCTCAATGAAATCTACGTGAAGCACACCGGCCGTCCCTACGAGGACGTCCACAACGCGCTGGAGCGCGATAATTTCATGACCGCGGAGCAGGCCAAGGAGTTCGGTCTGATCGATCAGGTCATCGAGAAGCGGCCGGAAGAGGCGGCCTGAGCCCTGCGACGCGGGGTGTGGAACCTGTGGGTTGGCGCGCCGGCTCACAGGGGCCATATTGAAAGCAGATCGGCCCCGTGTTTGCATGGGGTCGGGGGTGAGCGGACTAGCGCTCCACTATGATCCGGTTTGGATTGGCCCAGCGTATCCGGATGTATCGGAACGGGTCGTTAACCTAATCATCGTGATCTGAGCGCTTATTTATGACGGAGAGACGACGGTTGCATCCGCCTCGGCTGGTGTGGTCCCGGTCTCCGGAACTGGAGATGGACAATGGCTAATAAGCCCGGCGGCGACTCGAAGAGCACGCTGTACTGCTCTTTCTGCGGCAAGAGCCAACACGAGGTCCGCAAGCTCATCGCGGGCCCGACCGTGTTCATCTGCGATGAATGCGTTGAGCTCTGCATGGACATCATCCGCGAGGAATCGAAATCCGCGCTGGTGAAGTCGAAGGACGGCGTGCCGACGCCTAAGGAGATCCGCAAGGTTCTGGACGACTATGTCATCGGCCAGGATCACGCCAAGAAGGTGCTCTCGGTAGCGGTCCACAACCACTACAAGCGCCTCAGCCACGCGACGAAGCACAACGACGTCGAGCTGGCCAAATCGAACATCCTGCTGATCGGGCCGACCGGCTCGGGCAAGACGCTGCTCGCGCAGACGCTCGCCCGTATCCTCGACGTGCCCTTCACCATGGCCGACGCCACGACGCTGACCGAGGCCGGCTATGTCGGCGAGGATGTCGAGAACATCATCCTCAAGCTGCTCCAGGCCTCCGACTACAATGTCGAGCGGGCCCAGCGCGGCATCGTCTATATCGACGAGATCGACAAGATCAGCCGCAAGTCGGACAACCCCTCGATCACCCGCGACGTGTCGGGCGAGGGCGTCCAGCAGGCGCTGCTGAAGATCATGGAAGGCACCGTCGCCTCCGTGCCGCCGCAGGGCGGGCGCAAGCATCCGCAGCAGGAATTCCTGCAGGTCGACACGACCAACATCCTCTTCATCTGCGGCGGCGCCTTCGCCGGTCTCGACAAGATCATTTCGAGCCGCGGCAAGGGCACCTCGATCGGCTTCGGCGCGACCGTCAAGGCGCCCGACGAGCGCCGCACGGGCGCGATCTTCCGCGAGGTCGAGCCCGAGGATCTGCTGAGGTTCGGCCTGATCCCGGAATTCGTCGGCCGCCTGCCGGTCCTGGCGACGCTGGAAGACCTTGACGAGCCGGCGCTGAAGACCATCCTGACCGAGCCGAAGAACGCGTTGGTCAAGCAGTATCAGCGTCTCTTCGAGATGGAGGACACCCAGCTCACCTTCACCGACGAGGCCGTCAGCCTGATCGCCCGCAAGGCGATCGAGCGGAAGACCGGCGCGCGCGGCCTGCGTTCGATCATGGAGGGCATTCTGCTCGAGACCATGTACGAGCTGCCCGGGCTCGAGGGCGTTGAGCAGATCGTGATCGGGCCGGAGGCCGTGGAGAACAAGGCGCGGCCGCTGTTCATCTACGCCGAGCGCGAGGACGAAACCAAGACGGCCTCGGCCTGAGGTTTTCTCAGGCCTTGCGACAACGCGACGCGCGCCATTGGCGCGCGTTTTGCGTTGTGATGGGCATGGGCTGATCGCAGTGCCGCACTGCGACAGCTCCGTCCGGGACTGAACCGTCGCAGGTCGTGGTTTCCGCCCTTCGCCCGCTGCAGGACAGCGGTGCATGGCCCGGATACCTCGCTTGAAAGCCGGCGAGGAAGTCTCCACTTTAGGTGCACTTGCGAGAGTCGCATGCCTAGCTAGGGTGCGATGCGCAGGGGCGGAGGAGCGAATGGTCGCTCCGGCCGCATACGTCCGATCGCTCCGCCCATCTTGGGGGTCCGCCGGGCGCAACTGCAAAGGAACTGCCATGACTGGCTCGACGCCACGCGCTCCCTTCGTCCCAGGCGAGACCGGCACCTACCCGGTTCTGCCTTTGCGCGACATCGTCGTCTTCCCGCATATGATCGTCCCGCTCTTCGTGGGGCGCGAGAAGTCGATCCGCGCGCTCGAGGAAGTGGTGAAGACGGACGGGCTCATCCTGCTGGCGACCCAGAAGAACGCCGGCGACGATGACCCGCAGACCAAGGATATCTATGAAATCGGCACGCTCGCCCGCGTGCTGCAGCTTCTCAAGCTGCCCGACTCCACCGTGAAGGTGCTGGTCGAGGGCGTCGGCCGCGCCAAGGCGGTGTCCTATTCCGCGACCGAATCCTACTACGAGGCGGAGGCCACCGGCCAGGCCGAGGAGGAAGGCAAGAAGGTCGAGGTCGAGGCGCTGGCCCGCTCGGTCGTCAGCGAGTTCGAGAGCTATGTGAAGCTCAACAAGAAGATCTCGGGAGAGATCGTCGCTGCGGTCTCGCAGATCGACGAGCCGGCCAAGCTCGCCGATACGGTCGCCTCGCATCTGGCGGTCAAGATCGCCGATCGCCAGGGCGTGCTGGAGATCACCAACGTCGCTCATCGTCTGGAGAAGGTGCTCTCGCTCATGGAAAGCGAGATGTCCGTGCTCCAGGTCGAGAAGCGCATCCGCTCGCGCGTCAAGCGTCAGATGGAGAAGACCCAGCGCGAGTACTACCTCAACGAGCAGATGAAGGCGATCCAGAAGGAGCTGGGCGACGGCGAGGAAGGCCGTGACGAGCTGGCCGAGCTGGAAGAGCGCATCGCCCGGACCAAGCTGACCAAGGAAGCCCGCGACAAGGCGACGGCCGAGCTGAAGAAGCTTCGCCAGATGTCGCCGATGTCGGCGGAGGCGACTGTCGTGCGCAACTATCTCGACTGGATGCTCGGCATCCCGTGGGGCAAGCGCTCGAAGATCAAGAAGGACCTCAACGCCGCCCAGCTGGTGCTGGACGACGATCACTTCGGCCTGGACAAGGTCAAGGATCGCATCGTCGAGTATCTCGCCGTGCAGCAGCGCGCCAACAAGCTCGCCGGCCCGATCCTGTGCCTCGTCGGCCCTCCGGGTGTCGGCAAGACCTCGCTCGGCAAGTCGATCGCCAAGGCGACGGGGCGCGAGTTCGTCCGCATGTCGCTCGGCGGCGTGCGTGACGAGGCCGAGATCCGCGGTCACCGGCGTACCTATATCGGCTCGATGCCCGGCAAGATCATCCAGTCGATGAAGAAGGCCAAGACCTCGAACCCGCTCATCCTGCTCGACGAGATCGACAAGATGGGCCAGGACTTCCGCGGCGATCCCTCGGCGGCCCTGCTGGAGGTGCTCGACCCCGAGCAGAACTCGACCTTCAACGACCATTACCTCGAGGTCGATTACGACCTGTCGAACGTGATGTTCGTGACGACGGCGAACACGCTGAACATCCCGCCGGCCCTGCTGGACCGGATGGAGGTGATCCGCATCGCCGGCTACACCGAGGAAGAGAAGACCGAGATTGCGCGCAAGCACCTGATCGCGAACGCGATCAAGAAGCACGGGCTGACCGGTAAGGAGTGGTCGATCACCGACGAGGCTCTGCAGACCCTGGTGCGGCGTTACACCCGCGAGGCCGGCGTCCGTAACCTCGAGCGCGAGATCTCCAACACGGTCCGCAAGGGCGTGAAGGACATCGTGCTTGGCAAGAAGGACAAGGTCGTCGTCGACGAGCCGCTGCTCGAGGAATATCTCGGCCCGCCGCGCTATCGTTACGGCATGGCGGAGACGGAGAATCAGGTCGGTGTCGTCACCGGCCTGGCCTGGACCGAGGTCGGCGGCGAGCTGCTGACGATCGAGGGCGTCATGGTGCCCGGCAAGGGCCGCATGACCGTCACCGGCAACCTGCGCGACGTGATGAAGGAATCGATCTCTGCGGCGGCGTCCTATGTCCGCTCGCGGGCCGTCGATTTCGGGATCGAGCCGCCGCTCTTCGACCGGCGCGACATCCACGTCCACGTTCCCGAGGGGGCTACTCCGAAGGACGGTCCGTCGGCCGGCATCGCGATGGCCACCGCCATCGTCTCGATCCTGACCGGCATCCCGACCAACCGTGACGTCGCCATGACCGGCGAGATCACGCTGCGGGGCAGGGTGCTGCCGATCGGCGGGTTGAAGGAGAAGCTCCTGGCGGCGCTGCGGGGCGGCATCAAGAAGGTGCTGATCCCGGAGGAGAACGCCAAGGATCTGATCGATCTTCCCAAGTCGGTGAAGGACGGCATGGAGATCGTCCCGGTCTCGCGCATGGAGCAGGTGCTGCAGCATGCGCTGACCCGCCAGCCGGTTCCGATCGTCTGGGAAGAGGATCTGAAGGCCGTGCCCGCCCCGGGCCCGGATGATGAGGCGGCGGGCGCCGTCGCCCACTGATCTTCGATCTGAGGAATGAGAGCCGCCGGCGCGCAAGCGCCCGGCGGTTTTCTTTTGGGCGCAAGACTCACCCACGGCTCCAGCCCGGTGGGGCCGCCTGATAAGCCTGGACATCAAGGGAAAGGGTGGTGGGCAGTGACGGGCTCGAACCGCCGACATCCTCGGTGTAAACGAGGCGCTCTACCAACTGAGCTAACCGCCCCCGGCGCTCGCCGTTTAAGGCCTCGGGAGCCGTATCGCAAGCACCATGCGCTTCAAGGCGTGGAGGAATCGCGAGGGCGGACGGAATTCCGCCATCTTGATGGCCAGGGTGACGCGGGTGAACGCGCTATCCCTGATCCGCTCCCGCCGCCGCCGGTACGCCCTTGCCGTCGCCAGCCTATCCGCCGCTTCGGGCCTGGAGCCGGCGCTGGCACAAACCCTGCTACCGGATTCGTTCTTTGTCGGCCGTCCGGCATTCTCCCAGCCGGAGCAGCCCGGCAAGCCTGCGAGCTGTGAGGACATCTCCGGGCAATTGCCCGACTCGGTGCCGCCCGATTCGCGCGTCGACATGGCGATCGCCGGCACGGTGTCCCTGATTCAGACCGATGGCGCGCTCTGGTACGTCGCCGTCTGTGCCGAGCCGGGCGTCCGCGTGCTGTGCGTGACCTACAGCGCCAACGATCTCAAATTGGGCGACAAAGCCATCCTGCGGGGCGGATATAGCCGCCAGGACCGCCGGCACGTGCTGCTCGATCCCTGTCTTGCGTCGCCGGAAACGGAAGGCGGAACGCCTGAACCGTGAATGCCGGCGAAGGGATTTTTCCCCAGCTGTGAATTTGCCGGCATCACGCGCTTGACACTTCCGGCCTGGGGCAATACTCACCACGTCGCTGACGGCGAATGCCTCAGCCGCCCAGCGCGGGCGTAGCTCAGTTGGTTAGAGTGCCGGCCTGTCACGCCGGAGGTCGCGGGTTCGAGCCCCGTCGCCCGCGCCATTTAAATCAAGGGGTTGCATCATGCGCTCCTTTATCCGTTACAAATCCTCAGCCGGCCCCGTTGCAAATTTCATCGCGTTTTGTCCTCGCGAAGCTTGGCCCGCCCCTCTCTCCTTATCGCGTCCACCTCGCGCACCGTCGCCAGGTTGACTGGGTCATAGGTCTTCTGAAGTCGGGCGGAGGCTGCGAGGGTTTTTGGCATCTTGGTCGTTACGGCTTGGGCGTCCAACCCGCCCACAGTCGCCTCGACAGTTCCCGACCGTCGCATGTCGGACAGCTTGCGATCCTCGGCCTCGCCGAACTCCGCCGTGCGAATCGTCCGGAAGTCCTCAGCGAGCTTGTTCTTCGTGTAGGGCGAGGGCGGCTGAGGCTTGCCTCCCTTCGGCATCATGGGGCGCCACGCGTCCTGAAGATCGGGACATGCGGCATCGCTCGAACGCAAGGTTAGCGATGTAGGAGTCGAGCGCCAGGTCGCCCGCTTGCCGAGCGAAGCCGCTGCGGCCCTCCCTGTCTTGGTCCGCGCCAGCGAGAAGATTGCGCCCTGAACGTCGTCGGCTCGCTGGCCGGTCGTCAGAGAGCGCAGGTCGATAGGGGAGAGCTGGCTGTCCCATGCCGTGGCCATGTAGGCGGCGAGTCCCTTGTGGCCCACCCGCTGGGCTCGCTTGCAGAGCCTGACGACCTCTCCCTCGGTCCAGACCGCTTGGCGCGCGTCTGGAGCCTTATTGCCGAAAATGAGCGAAGGGTCAGCGTCGAGTGCACAGTAGCCCATCGCCGACATCTTTTTCCAAAGGGCCCGCCAGACTTTGATGAAACGTAGCGCTCAGATCGAAACTAGCTTCTCAATCAACGGCGCCAACCCGGTAGCCTCGCCGGTTCTCTCGTCGAACGACAGGAACGCCTCGGGTTGGATGGTCTTCGGATCAGTGTCGCCCCATAGCGGGTCTATCCAGTGCCAAGCACGAGGCCGGTCGTCGCGTGCTTGGCCTGCTGCCGGTTTCGTGGACACCGAGATTGGGTGTTTCATGAACCCGGAGGTGGGGTATGCGGCGAAGACAGTTTGGGCGTGAGTTCAAGATCGAGGCGGTCCGCCTGATCAAGGATCGCGGAGTGAGTGTGGCGCAGGCGTCTC